>CAYNCT010000079.1:0-15486 GCA_964396005.1 uncultured Verrucomicrobiota bacterium
TGGTGCCGCAGACTTCGATGCCGAGATCGTTGAGGTGGCCGATGCTGATCTGCGACGCGCGCACCAACGCGCGGGCGCCGTTGCTCAAATGGCAGTACGCCGTGAAGTGGTCGTCAATCGGCCGACCCTTCACGAAGATCTCCAGGTTCGCCGACACCTGCTCCACCTCCAGACCGGTGACGTAACGCAGTTGCATCAGCGCGTGCGTGCCGATGTCGCCGCCGCAGCCCGAGCCGCCGGCCTTCTTCGGATCTACGCGCCAGGAAGCCTGCTGCTGGCCCGTGTCCTCGAGCTTGGTCGCCAGCCAGCCCTGCAGGTAGTAGCTGTCCACCCAGCGGATGTCGCCGAGCAACCCGGATCGGACGATGTACCGGCTGAACCGGCTGGTCCAATGGCCGAGGTAGGTGTGCGCGACGCCGAAAGGAATCTTCTTCTCGCGCACCTTCCTCACAATTTGCTCGGCCTCCTCCAGCGTGACCGTCAGCGGCTTTTCGCAGAACACCGGGATGCCCGCCTCGAGCGCCTTCATCGCCGGATCGAAGTGAACGAAATTCGGCGTGACGATCAGGATGTAATCCAGCTTCTGCTCCGGTGGCAGCGTCGCATTGGCGGCGATCATCTCCGTGTAGGAGCCATAGCCTTTGATCGGATATGGCCAGTTCGCCGCCTCTTCGAGCGCAATCTTCGGATCCGGGAACAACGCGCCGGCAACCACGCGGCGGGTGCCGTCAAAGTGGATCGCTTTCTGGTGCGGATGGACGATGAAGGCGCCTTTGCCGCCACCGACCAGGCCGACATTCAAGGGTCGAGGAGATGCCATAACTGGGGTCTTCGATTTGTAACTTGCCTCTGTTGGACCGCGCCTCGCCGATGCTCACGCGAGCGGGCGGGTGCGACTGGCGCGAAGCGTAGGGTCCCCGTCCGCCCGTTCAAGGCTTTAATCGGCCGGCGGCACGTTCGACGCCAATTCCCCGGTCGCCGTCGGCCGCCGGTCCGAATGACCACGACCGCGGCCCCCGGTTCAGCGAACACTCCGGATTCGCAGCTCGCCGCGGGCGGGCCAAAGGCCCCTTGTGCCGCGAGTCCGCCGCAATTCTTTGGCACGCTTGGGCCGGCCTGCTACCCTGCCGGCTCGTGATGGGTTACGACGTACGAGATTTCGAGCGGGACGTCCTTGAGCGCAGCCGGCAGGTCCCGGTGCTGGTGGACTTCTGGGCGCCCTGGTGCGGGCCATGCCGAACGCTCGGCCCGGTGCTCGAGCGCCTGGCCGCCGAGGCCGGCGGCCGCTGGGAACTGGTGAAGGTCAACACCGAGGAAAACGAGCAGCTCGCGCTCGCCTTCGAGATCCGCAGCATCCCGGCCGTGAAACTGTTCCGCGATGGGGACGTGGTGGACGAGTTCGTCGGCGCGCTGCCCGAGGCGGAAATTCGTCGTTGGATCGAGCGGGCCATCCCCTCCCCCGGCCAGAGCCGCCTGGACGAAGCCCGCACCCTCCTGGCGGCGGGCCAGAGGGCCCGGGCGGAGGAACTGGCGCGCGGCGTTCTGGCCGCCGATCCGGCCAACTCCGTCGCCCGCGTCCTCCTCGCCGAGGCTGTGCTGCTCGATGCGCCATCGGAAGCGGCGAGTCTCGTCGAGAACATCCGCGAGGGCGACGAACTCGCCGAGCGTGCCGACACGTTGCGCGCCCTCGCCGCGCTGCTCAGCCGGGGCACCGACGAAGCCCACTGGCCCGCGGCCCTGGTGCGCCCGGTCATGACGGCCGGCGTCCAGGCCCTGACGCAGGGAGATTTCGACGCCGCGTTGCGCTCCTTCATCGAGGTCATCGCGCGGGACAAGACGTACGCGGACAGCGCGGCGCCTGCGGCCTGCAAGGCGATCTTCCAACTGCTGGGCATCCGCCACCCGATCGTAGAACGCCATTATCGGGCGTTCGCCAGCGCGCTGCATGCCTAGTCCGGCCCCATGAGAGTGGAACTTCGCAAGACCTTCCAGTTCGAGGCCGCGCACCGCTTGCCCCTGCTCCCCGAGTCGCACAAATGCTACCGGCTCCATGGCCACAGTTTTCAGGCGGAAATCGTCGTCGAGGGAGAATGCGATCCGCAGCTGGGCTGGCTGGTGGATTACGCGGACATCACCGCCGCCTTCAAGCCCTTGTGGGAGCAACTGGATCACCGCTATCTGAACGAGGTCGAGGGACTCGATAATCCGACCAGCGAGAACATCGCCGTCTGGATTTGGGCGCGCCTCAAACCTCGCCTGCCCCTGCTAACCGCGGTTATCGTCGCCGAAACCTGCACCGCCCGGTGCGTTTATCGCGGGTGACCGGGGGAAATCGCCGCCAAGCGCCTGTCGAGTGAGGCTTGCGCGGTCCCCCAGCGCCCGGGACCAACCCGCAAGGCTTGGCAGCACGCGCCACGTGGCCATGCCTCCTCGCGCCGGCGTTGCTTCACCGCACCGGGACCACTGTGCCGTCGGTCGCGACCTCCACCTCCCGCGCCCCCGCCGGAAGTGTGGAGCGGGTCTCGCGGCCACCGGGCCAGCGAACAATGAGCGCCTCTGGCGCCCGCGCGCCTGTCACGACCATCACGCTGCTGTCCTGCGACCAGTAGCCGCCGCCGGCCCGAGTTTCCAGCGTCGGCCCGGCCAGCCCGGCGAATACGCCGCGGAGCTGCGCGCCGACGCCCGCCGGGTTCTCCTGGCCGCCCTTCAGACGCACGCGCAAACCCGGCATCGCCGCCCGATTGCGGAACAGCCGCGTCTCGCCCCCATTCTGCGCCACGGCGAGGTCCACCCGCCCATCGCCATCGAAATCCGCGAACGCCGCGCCGCGTTGCTCACCGTACACGCGGATTCCAGACCGCTGTCCGGCCACGGCCGTAAAACCGCCGCGACCATCGCCCCGCAGCAACAAGCCCCGCCCGGCGTCGTAGCGCGGCGTTTCCGGTTGGGCGGCAAAGAAGTTTTCCGCCAGGAACAGATCGCAATGTCCGTCGCCGTCGAAATCGGTCGCACACAGCCCGAAGACCGGCGCGAACTGCGCCTCGAGCGGCAGTGGGTGCGCTTCGAACCGGTCGCCGCGATTCAAGAACACGGTGCTTTCCAGCCAGGCCGCCTCGACCACCTGCGCCGCTGACAACCGCTCTCCCAGAACGTCTTCAATGCCAGCCGTGCTAAAGGCGCGATGGGAGGGAAACTCGCCGCGCAAGAACGGCAACGAGCCCGCCAGCGCGTCCAGTTGCCGCCCGGGCACGTACTTCTTGAGGCCCGCATCGAAGTGCGCCTCGACCACATCCACTTTCCCGTCGCCCCCCAGATCGCCGTAGTAGAGTCGCAGCGGCCGGGAGCGGTGCGCCTGGTACTTGGTGTTGCGTCCCCAGTTGCCCGCCACCAGGTCGAGGCGGCCGTCGCCATCAAAGTCGCCCGCGGCCACGCTGTTCCACCAGCCAGTCAGTTGCGACAGGGTCCCGGCCGGCGGGACCGCGGATTCGCGTCCGGGCCAAACCAGGGGGGGATCCCAGCGGGTCAAGCGCCCGCGCTCGTTGCGAAAAAGGCGGATTGGCCCCCACTCCGTGGCCAGCGCCAATTCCGGAAAACCGTCCCCGGTGAGGTCCGTGAATACCGCCCCGCTCACGAGTCCGACGGCGTGCAACTCCGCCGCCGTCTGCCCGCTCGCCTCTGAGAACTGGCGATGCGCCGGGTGGTTGATGAACAACCGCGAGGACGCGGCCTCCGGATAGCGCCCGGGAATCACCCGCCCGCCGACCAACAGGTCCAGATCGCCATCCCCGTCAAAGTCCGCTGCGGCCAGCGGGCCGACGCTCGACAGCGTTGTGGGCAGCCAGTTCGTCGGGGCCTGTCCTGGTCGCACGACAAGCACGGCGGCGCCGTTTGTCAGGCCGTCTTCGTAATAGGAACTGCCGATGACCAGTCCCCCGCCCAGCGTGTGGGCATCGCCCCACCCAATCGCGGTGGTTTGATCCCGATCCGCCTGCGGCGTGCCCGCGGCAATCGGCCACGGCCGGAAACCACCCGCGCCGTCATTGGTCAGCACGCCTGTCCAGCCGCCCTTCCCGGAGGCCACAATCAGATCCTCGCGCCCATCCCGGTTCACATCGAACCAGGTCACGCCGGGGCCCAATTGGCTGAGGCGGTTGGGCAGCAGCGGTTGCCGCTCGAAATCGTCGAAGGTTTCCTCATGGTGCTGGTGCCCGAGACGGCCCGACACGTCTTCGAACCACGGCAACTCCTCGCGCTCCGGAGGCGGAGCCGTCGGCCTCGGTCCCGGGGACGCCGCGGCTTCGTCGAACTCGTACACGCCGTTCGCTTCCGCATGGTCGAGCACGGACCAACCGCCCTGGGGCCAACCAACTTCGATCCGCAGGCGGTTGGTCTCCGCGCCTGCCGCGAATACGCGGAGCGTGTCGTCCCCGCTCAGGTAGCGGCCCCCGGCGATCACCTCCTGGGTCTGTTCGGGCAACCCCGGCACCGCCACGCGGATTTGCGCGCCAATCCCGCGGGTGTTGGGCGGGACGCCCCGCAGACGGATTGCCACCCGCGGGGCAGTCGTGTTGTTGCGGAGCAGCAGCGGCGGCGCATTGAGGTTGTTGACCACCACGTCCAGGTCGCCGTCGTTGTCGAGGTCTGCCAGCGCCATCGCCGGGGAAACGCCCCGCCAATCGAACCCCCACGCGGCGCTGATCTCCTCGAAGGTCAGATCGCGCCGATTGCGGAACGCGAGATTTCCGGTCGCCAGCCGCGGAAAGGCGCGTCGCTCGCGAAAAATCTCCGCGTCCGTCAGGCGGCGCGTTGCCCGCAGGCGCTTGAGATACTCGACGACATCCATATCGCGCGCGGCGCGCTCCATCCCGTTGACGGCCAGCAAATCCTCCCAGCCGTCCAGATCCACATCGAGAAACACGCAGGACCACGCCCACTCGGTCGCCTCGACGCCCGCCAGTTGGGCGATCTCGGCGTAGGTGCCGTCGCCGCGGTTCAGGAAGAGCACGTTCAAGCCGTACTGCGGCCGGTCATCATAAACTCCGGGCGCGGCCAGGATGGGATTCCGGTCGCCGAGGTAACGCATCCGCTGACTGTGCTCGCGGCTCAGCATGTCCATCGCGAAGAAATCGAGCCAGCCGTCGCGGTTGAAGTCGGCGAAATCCACGGACATCGAGAACATGGCGTTCTTGCGGATCGCCAGGCGCGGAATCAGCCGGAAGCGCCCGCCACCCTGATTCAACCAGACCCGGTCGAGAGTCTGAAAATCATTGCACACATAGAGATCGGGCAGGCCGTCGGCGTTGATATCGCGAAACGTCGCCGTGAGCCCCCACTCGAACGGGGGGCTCGCCAGAGCGTGGCCGTCCTCGTCCAGAAAGGCTCCCTCGGTGAAGGGCACCGGCTCGAGGCGCGTGCCGCCGACATTCCGATACAAGACATCCGCTTCGCCGTTCTCCTCGACCACTCCCCGCGGGCTGACCGTGAAACGATTGGTCAGATCCGCGTCCGTGACCGGCCGCCCGTTCACCGTCTCGATCACCTGGCGCCCGTTCACCGTTTTGAACGTGGCCCGCGCATTGGGCATGTCCATCAGTGCCGAGGTCCGGTAGTTGCAGATATACAGGTCGAGGAAGCCGTCGCCATCGTAGTCCGCCAGCGTTGCCGTCATGCCGCCCTTGCCCGGGTTGAGCGGCGCGCCCAGGGGCGCGAACCGGCCCCGACCGTCATTCCCGAACACCCGCGTGCCGTTGCCCACGGTGTTCACGATCAAGTCCGGGTCGCCATCACCGTCCAGATCGGCGAACGCCACGCCGCTGGACGTCAGCCCGGCGCACGCCACGCCCGCGGCGGCGGTGATGTTGGTGAAGCGCCAGTTGCCCAGATTTCGGTAGAGGGCGTTGGCCCCGTCGGAGCAGGCGAGATAGATATCCGTCCAGCCGTCTCCATCCACGTCGCCCAACGCCACGCCGGCGCCGTTGAGGAGGATCTGGTTGGTGAGGTGGCGCGATTCCGGCAGCGTGTTCGTGAACTGCACCCCCGTTTGCGACGCGGCCAGCGCGGTAAAACCTGCCTTGCCTGCCGGCCCCGGCTGGAGGACCGCCCGGCGGCCGAAAGCCGTGCTTTGCCACTCGAGCGCCGCGGCCCCGCCCGACAGGCAAACCAGCAGGACACCCGCGATCAACGGGAACCGGCTTCGCGGCGGTTGCGGAGCACGAGGCAGCATGACCGCGAGCTTGAAACAGCCGGCGCCCCGGCGCAATCCAAGGACGGCCGTCGGCTGCCGCAACCCGGCGGGTGCCCCGCACTTGGCCGCCCGTTAATACGCGGAGGGCGGCGCCACCAGGTCCGGTCCGTCGCCGCGCACAATCGCCACGCTGGCGGAAGTCCCCAGGCGCGTTGCCCCGGCGGCGATCATCGCCCGGGCCGTGGCCGCATCCCGAATCCCGCCGGCGGCCTTCACGCCGTAGGCGGGGCCGACCACCTCGCGCAGCAGTCGCACGTCCTCAACGGTCGCGCCCCCGGCCTGGAAGCCCGTGGAGGTCTTCACGAAGCGTGCTTCCGCCTTCATCGCCAGCTCGCAAGCGCGCCGTTTTTCGGCCTGGTTCAGTAACCCCGTCTCGAGGATCACCTTTACCACCCGGTCGTCAGCCGCCTCGACCACATCGCGCAACTCCCGCACGACCGCGGCATCTTCGCCGCTTTTGAACCGCCCCAGATTCAGCACCACATCAATCTCGTGGGCGCCCGCGTCCACGGCCGCTTCGGTCTCGTAGCGTTTCACGTCGGCCTCGTTGGCGCCCAGCGGGAATCCCACCACCGCCACCACTTTGATCCCGGACCCTTCCAACGCGTTGTACGCGCGAGCGACCCACGTGCCGTTCACGCAGACCGCGCAGAACCGGTGCTCGCGCGCCTCCGCGCAGAGCCGCTCGATGTCGGCGGCCGTGGCGTCGGCCCGCAACAACGTGTGATCAATGAACTGCGCAAGCTCGCTCATGGCCGCAGCGTCCGCCATCCGCACGCCCCTGACAAGCCGGACCGCCATGCCGCTCAAGAGCACCGCCGATGATTTGCGACGGATGCGGGGGGCGCCTATGCTTGCTGCGAAGGCCATGAAAGCCACAAAGAAAAACACCGCAGCCCCGCGAGGACCCGAGAAGGCAGCGTCCCGGGCTCCCGAGTTGAGCGAGGCTGACATCGCCCGGGTCGCCTATGAAATCTGGGAACAGGAAGGGCGCCCCGAGGGTCGCGACCTGGAGCACTGGATGATGGCCCGTCGGCGGCTGCTCGAGGAGTCCGCTCCGCCCGCCAAGGAGGACGACGCGCCGGCGGGCGCCTGACTCCGGGCCCGTCTCTCGGCCCCCGCACTGGTTCGCACTTTCTGCCGCGCCGGCCCGAGCCTTTGCCTCAACGGCCACCGGCCGACCTGCTTCCCATGCTGATCACCGCCGTCTTTGACACACGCGCCTACGACCGCGAAGCCCTGCTCCGCGCGAGCGGTGACGCCCCGATCGAATGGCGCTTCCTCGACTTCCGGCTGACCCGTGAAACCGCCGCCCTCGCCCGGGGCGCCGATGCGGTCTGTGTGTTCGTCAACGACCAGTTGGACCGCCCCTGTTTGGAAGCCGTGGCCGCTCAAGGCGTGAAACTCATCGCGCTGCGCTGCACCGGCTTCAACAACGTGGACCTGGTGGCGGCGAAAGCCCTGCGACTCCCGGTCACCCGCGTGCCGGTCTATTCGCCCCACGCGGTGGCCGAACACGCGGTCGCCCTGTTGCTCGCACTCAACCGCAAGATTCACCGCGCTTTCAACCGCGTTCGCGAACTGAACTTCGCCCTGCATGGCCTGGAGGGCTTCGATCTTCACGGCAAGACCGCCGGCATTGTCGGAACGGGCAAAATCGGCCGCCTTGTCGCCCAGATCCTCCGCGGATTCGGCATGTCCATTTTGGCCCACGACCCCGGCCCCGACCGCGCTTGGGCCGCGCAACATGGGGTCGCGTACTCCGACGCTGCGTCCGTTGTGGGTCTGAGCGACGTGATTTCCCTGCATGTCCCGCTCACCCCCGAGACCAGGCATCTCATTCGGCGGGAGACCCTCGAGCGGATGAAGCCCGGCGTCATTCTAATCAACGTGAGCCGCGGCGCGCTGATCGAAACCCGCGCCCTCATCGAAGCCCTCAAGAGCGGCCGCCTCGGCGGCGTGGCCCTCGATGTGTACGAGGAGGAGGAAGGCATCTTCCACGAAGACTTGTCCGGTCAGGTGCTGCAAGACGACGAACTGGCCCGCCTGCTCACGTTCCCCAACGTCCTCATCACGGCCCATCAGGCCTTTCTGACCCACGAAGCGCTCGCTGACATCGCCCGCACCACCGTGGCCAACCTGCGCGCCCTGGTCGAGGGGCGACCGTTTCTGGAGGGCTCGCAGCTCGCCTGACCCGGCGGCCGGCGGGAACGTCTCCCCGGCCGGCCGGACTCTGACAGACGCCGCGTAAACTGGTGGGCGCTGAGGGATTCGAACCCCCGACCTACTCGGTGTAAACGAGACGCGCTAGCCACTGCGCCAAGCGCCCTGAACAGTTGCGACGGGGCAATCGCCGGCCGCGTTGCGGAGCACGCGAATGGCTGCGGTCTGCCGCGCTGGGGGCCCGTGGGTTTGAAGTACCCGGGCCCGCGCTCCCCAACCTCTGCGGGCGGAACCGCCTCCGGCATTCGCCCGCCGCGCCCCATCATGCGCACCACCGGATAACCGGCAAGACAATCCCAGCCGGCCGCCCGCCCACTTCAACTTCAACCCTCCCATCAAGAGAGGCCGATGCCGGCAATGCGACAGCGGCATGAAGCCTTGAAGCGGCAGCCACCCGTCCACTCCCGCTTCGCGGAGGAACCGGCTACCTGCGCCCGGCCGTCGGCCGTCGGGGCCGTCTGCAATCACGCCGCGGAAACTCGCTCGCGGGTGATCGTCAAGTCCGCCGAACACACCCAGTCCGTGTTCCGCGAATTGGGCAGGTAGTCGCCTCCCTTTCCGTCTGCTCGACAGCCGAGCACTCCAGTCGAGCGAGCGGTTGATCGGGCCGGACTATCAAGGGCCGTGCCCGCTCTTGCGCCCGGGCAATGGTTCCGCGTATATCCGCGGGTCCTATGAGCATCCTGACTTTGCTGGCTCGCGGCACGGCGGTCGTTGGGGCGGCCGCGGGCATGTTGCGCGCCGATTTGTTGAATCCGCTGGCGCCTGACCCGACGACCCAGTCGCAGCGGGTGCCGCTCCGCCCGCCCGAAACAGGTTCGATCACGTTCGAAAGGCCGCGTCCGCGTCCGGCATTTCAGTGGACGTCCGGTGACCGGGTCGTGCTCCTGGGCGACAGCGTGTTGCGCCGCGAGAGCGAACTGGGCTACCTCGAAACCCGACTGGTCATCCAGAACCCGGATCGTGATTTCCAGGTTCGCCCGCTCACCTGGTTGACCAACCATCCGTTGGCGGGGATGGCGGCCAGCGATCCGGACTGGGTCGCGGCCATTCAAAAGGAACTCGCGCCACTCAAGCCCACGGTGATTGGCATCGCTTTCGGCAACGATCTGGTGGAGCGCGATACCCCGGCGGTCGAGTCCTTCCAAACCAATCTGGCGCGCCTGCTGGATGGATTGGGCGAAGTCCCGGCCAGCAACCGGCCGCGGCTGATCCTGTTCAGCCCGGTGGGCCGATTAAAGCCTGCCGACGGAGACTCTGCCGGCCAGAAAGACGAGCAGTTCCGCGAGAAGTTCACAGCGGCGGTGGAGCGCCTGGCCACGGACCGCAACGCCGAGTTCGTCAATCTGTTCGCCTGGGTGCGCTCGACCGAGGACTTCCTGCGGCGGGTCGCGGGGGACGGAACCAATCGCTTCCCCAACCTGTTCGATGAGCAGGGGCACCTCTCGGCCTTCGGCTATTACCGGGCAACGCTGGCCCTGGAGCGCAGCTTGCGTTGGCGGTCGAGCAACTGGCGCTTCGGCTACATGCGCGACGGCTCATTGCGCGAAGGCGGCTTCGGCACGCGGATTCTGGACCGTAGCCGGACCGACCAATCCGTGCGCGTCCGGCACCAGGAAGAGTTGCTGCCCACCCCGAACCCCGAGGGCTTCGTGGATCGGACGGAGAGCACCCGCCCGCACTGTTACATCCAGGGTCGCGGCCTGGCGCCCGGGATGTACGCGCTGCGCGTGGACGGTCGGGAAGTGCAACGCGCCGCTGACTACGATTGGGGCCGCTACCAGCTCGTTACCGACGGCCCCTCGTGGAGCCAGTCCGAAAACCTGCGGCAGTTGATCGTGAAAAAGAACGCCCTCTTCGTTCGGCGTTGGGGATCGGGCGGCGAAGCGCGTACGACCGGCGGGGCAAACGCCGAGGTTCAGCCGTTCAACGACCCGCTCGTGGCCGAGCTCGAGCGCGAGATTGCGAAGACACGCAAGCCCGTTGCGCGCCTCTACGAGCTCGTCCGCGTGGGCGATGCCCCGCCAACGGAAACCCTCCTCCAGATTCCTGGGAACCAACGGTCTTCCGAAACTCGCGCCCCGTCCCCGTGACGCGGGCGATCGCCGCGGCCCCCATCGTGACCGCCGACGGCCCCGTCAGTGCGGCGCGTCGGTGCCCGGGGCCGCCACCCGAGCCGTGAGCAGCAGGTCCTCCCCCAGGCGCCGCCACGCCAGGTCGGTCAGCCGGTGAATTTCACGCCACCGGCGGGCGCCGCGGCCAGCCACCGCCCGGAGCGCGGCGCGGTCCCCGAGGATCTTGGGCGCGTAGAAGAAAGCCACCCGATGGACCAGCCGCTGGTCGAGGAAGGCCCCATGGACGATGCCCCCTCCCTCGACCAGAAGGTGCGTAATGCGGGACGCTCCCAGTTGGTCGAGAATCCATCGCAAATCCAGACGACCAGCCCGTGCCGGGTCGCCCGCTGCCGCGGGCGCCACCACCACATTCACGCGGGCCGCCAACGCCTCGCGACGCGCGCGTGGCGCCCGCTCGCCGACGAAAATGGTCGTCTGCCCGGCGTGCTCATCCGTCACCACCCGCGCCGTGAGCGGCGTGCGGGCGCGCGAGTCCAGGATCACGCGCCGCCAGTTCTTGGCGCGATCGCGCGCTGCGCCGCGCACCGTCAACGCCGGGTCATCCGCCAGGACGGTATTGACGCCCACCAACACGGCGTCGGCTTCGCGCCGGAGCTGCATCGCCGCCGCCCGAGCCGGCACCCCGGTGATCCACTGCGACTCCCCCGTGGCGGTAGCGAGGCAACCATCAAGGGTAATCGCCGCCTTGAGCGTGACCCACGGTGACCGCTGCACGATCCAGTGATTGAACGGCTCGTTCAGCCGCTCCGCCTCCGCGCACAACAACCCGACCTCTACCCGCACGCCCGCGGCGCGCAGCAGGTCGAAGCCGCGCCCGGCGTGGGCCGGGTTCGGATCCGCTGCCGCCACCACCACCCGCCGGAGGCCCGCCTCGATCAACGCCTCGGTGCAGGGCGGAGTCCGGCCGTGCGTGGAACAGGGTTCGAGCGTGACGAACAGCGTCGCCCCGCGCGGCGAGTGGCCGCGGCGACGGGCATCATTGAGCGCCTCGATTTCTGCGTGCGGTTCACCGGCCCGATGATGCCAGCCCTGGCCAATCAGCACGCTGCCCTTCACCAGCACGGCGCCGACCAGCGGATTGGGCGAGGTGTAACCCCGCGCCCGTCGGGCCAGCCGCAGGGCCAGCCGCATGAACCGCTGCTCAACGGTCGGTGGGAATTCAACGCGGGCCATGCGGGGCCGGTCGCGCAAGCAGGAATTCAAAACGGCGCCGCCCGGCCCTACTTCAAGGCCGCATAGACCCGATGTACGTCGTCGTGGTCGTCGAGGGCGTTCAGGAAGGCAGCCACTTCCTGCCGCGCCGGGCCGGCCAGCTCGACGGGATTCTTGGCGAGGTAACGCATTTCACTGGCCACGATCTTCCAACCGGCATTTCTCAACCAGCCGCTGACGGCGGCCAGGTCCTTGGTGTCCGTCAGAAACCGCGTGCCGGTATTCCCCTCGGGAATCTCCTCCGCCTCGAGCGGCTCGACGTTCTGCGCGCCCGCCTCGATGGCATCCGCCTCGGCGTCCCGGGCCGCGTCCGCGTGCGTAGCCTCGACGACACCCCAGCGGTCGAAGAAAAACGCCATGCTCCCCGGCTGGCCGAGCGAGCCAGCTTTGAACAGATTGCGGATCTCCGGCGCCGTGCGGTTTCGGTTGTCGGTCAGGCACTCGACGATCACGGGCACCTTGTGCGGCGCGAAGCCTTCGTACACCACGGTTTCGATGGCCACCGGCTCATCCGTCTGGCCGCACCCTTTCTTGATCGCCCGCTCGATCGTCTCGCGGGTGACGGAAGCCTTGCGGGCCTTCTCGACTGCCGCCGCAAGGCGAGCGTTGAGGTCCGGGTCGCCGCCGCCCAGCTTGGCGGCGACGACGATTTCGCGAACCAGCTTGCTCGTCAGTTGGCCCTTCTTCTGCGCGGCCGCCTCGCGACCGGCTTGTTTCCACTGTGCGCCCATGCGCGGGTTCTACCCGCGGAGGTGGAGCGGGTTCAATCTCAATGAAAGCCCGGCCCCCGCCGGTACTCCGCCGTCAACCGGGGCCGTCCCCCGGCCCGCGCAGCCCGGTCGGAGCCGCCGGAGGACGGTGCAACACCACCACGTTGCCGACCCGCAGAATCAGTGCGCTGGCACTCTGGCGGACAAGCTCCGGCACCAGGGCGCGCTTCTGCTCTTTGAGCGCCTCGAACTTCACTTTGACCAATTCGTGGTCCTTCAAAGCCGCGTCCAGCGCCGTCAGGAAATCCGGCGTCAGGCCGGCCCGGCCGATCTTCAAGGTGGGTTTGAGGAGCTGCGCGGCGCGTTTCAGACGGCGCAGATCGGCGCCTGCGAGCTTGGGAATGTCAGTCATCGCGAAGTGAGGTCGAACCGTTCAGAGGCGCCCGGAACGCGCCGGACTGCCATTCGTTGACGCGGCGGCGGGAAAACAGCTTGAAGCCCAGCCGCTCGTAGGCGGCGCAGACCGACGAAAACTCCCGCGTCAAAATGCCTGCCAGCACCAACACACCGCCCGGCCGCACCCGGGTCGCGAGCCGCTGCTGTTCGCGCAGCAACAGATCGGCCAGCAGATTCGCGCAGACGACGTCAAACGCCGCCCTGGGTGCGCGCGGCTCGCGCGTCAGATCGCGGCAGCGCAGTTGCACCTGCGACGCCACGCCATTGCGGGCCAGGTTCTCGGCCGCCGCACGCACCGCGACCGGATCGAGGTCGAACGCGAGAATCGGGGCATAACCGAGTTTGGCAGCAGCGATGGCCAGGATCCCGGAGCCGGTCCCAGCATCAAGGAACGCCCGGGGCCCGCCGCGCGGCCGTTGTCGCACCACCTGTTCCAGACAAAACGCCGTGGTGGGATGCTGCCCGGTGCCGAAGCTCAACCCCGGGTCCAGCACCACTTCGACCTGGCCGGGCCGGGCCCGCCGACAGCTCCAGCTTGGACGGACCAGCAGCCGTCCGGCGATGTCGAGCGGTTTGAAATGGCGCTTCCACGAATTGGCCCAGTCGCGGGTCCGGATGATCCGCTCGCGCAGGCGCGGCCGTCGGGTCAGCCCGCCCGCCGCGTGCAATCGCGCGAGTGCCGCGGTCAGCCGCGCCCGGCGGCTGGCGGTCCAGGACCTGCCCGCTTCGCAGTAGGCGCTGACCTCCGTGATCAGGGTCTCCTCATCGGTCGCCAGCGCGGGTGGCTGACGGAAAATGCCGGCGAACAGGTCGGCTACCGCGTCCTCCTCCTCGACGGGAACTCGCACCGATACCTGAACGAGGCGTTCGTTTAGGGAAGGGACCGCCACGGGGTGTAATTCAGCAGGGTGATTTTGGCCCGGTGAGGCGCGATTTCGACGATCGAGGCGCTGGCGTAATCAATTTCGAAGCGGGCGGTCTTGGACAACGGCAGTTTGATGAGGTGCGCCAGTGCCGCCCGGATCACCCCGCCGTGGCACAGCACCAAAGAGGTCGCGCCCGGGTGACGCGCGATGATAGCGTCCACCGCCGTCGCCACCCGTCGCTGAAACGCGCTGCCGGACTCGGCTTCGGGCAGGCCGCCGCGTTCCAGCGCATGCAGCCAGTCGAAGGCGCTAATCTGGTGTCTCTCCCGCACCTCGTCCCAGGTCAAACCGGTCCAGGCGCCGAAATCCACTTCGCGCAGGTCCCCGACGAACTCCGCCCGGTGGCCGTTGCGGGCCAGGAACGGCGCGGCGGTCAAGCGGGCGCGCTTCATGGGGCTGACGTAAACGCCGGCCAGCTCGAGAGGCGCCAACCAGTCTGCCAGCCGCGCAGCCTGTTCCTGGCCGAGCTCCGACAGGCCCATGTCAATCCGCCCGCCAAAGACGCGCTGGTACCGCGGCTCCACCTCGCCGTGACGAGCGAGGATCAATCGCGTGTGGGCCAGGCTCATCGCTTCGCGTTTATCGTCCCAACGCCGCCTGTTGCGCGGCGATCAGTTGGCGAATGCCCGTCCGGGCCAGTTCCAGCAGCGCCGCCAGGTGAGCGTCGCTGAAAGTCCCCTTTTCGCCGGTCCCCTGAACCTCGATGAACTCCCCTGCCCCCGTCATGACCACGTTCATGTCCACTTCCGCCGCGAAGTCCTCGGCGTAGTTCAAATCCAGCACCGGCTGACTCCCAACCAGGCCCACGCTGACGGCGGCGACCGGCGCGAGTAGAGGGTCTTCGGCGAGGGCCCCGCCTTCCCGCAGCCTGGCGACCGCCAGCGCGAGGGCCACGTAACTGCCGGTGATCGCCGCGGTGCGGGTGCCGCCGTCCGCCTGCAAGACATCGCAGTCCACCCACAAGGTGCGGCTGCCGAGTTTCTCGAGGTTCACCGCCGCCCGCATGGCGCGCCCGATCAAGCGCTGGATCTCCTGCGAGCGGCCATCGAGTTTGCCCTTGGCAATCTCGCGCGGTTTGCGCGGAGTCGTGGAGTACGGCAGCATCGAATACTCAGCGGTCACCCACCCTCCCGCCTTGCCCTGCTCTTTCATCCAACGAGGAACCGCTTCTTCCGCGGTGACGCCGCAAATGACCCGCGTGCCGCCCCACTCGATCAAGGTCGAGCCGGTCGCGTGCGGTGCGAAGTGATTGGTGAACTTGACCGGGCGCAGTTGGTCGGGCCGACGCCCGTCCGTCCGGCCGGGTGATGACGGGGCGGCTGAAACGGCCGCGGGAGCAACATCCATGCGCTGGACGCTACGGGCGGCCAACCGGGTGGGCAACGGCGAAAGCAACCCGACTGCTGCCACTGGCCGTGGCGACTGGCGGCCACGGCCGCCAAGCCTCAACCGATCGAGTGCCCCGACCCGGCTAAGCCTCCTCGACCACCCGCCAGCCGAGCGCGTCCGCCAGCGCGACAATCGGTTCCTTGAGGTCGCCGTAAAACGTGACGCGATGCCAGCCCCACTGGTCCCATTCC
>CAYNCT010000080.1:0-15365 GCA_964396005.1 uncultured Verrucomicrobiota bacterium
TCACGGACGTCCACGGCGAAGTGGTCAAGGGCATCCTGGCGTAACCGCGCCGGGCGGGTGCCGCGGACCCCGGCGCCGATCGGCCGGGCTCACTTGCCCAACAACTCGCCGAGCGCCTTCAGACACCGGGCGTTCTCGCCCGGAGTTCCAACGGAAATCCGGATCCACTCGGGCAGTTGGTAGCCTGCCAGCGGCCGCACGATTACGCCGCGTTTCTGAAGCTCCTGAAAGACCGCGCCACCCTCGCCCACGCGCGCCAGAATGAAGTTGGCGGCTGACGGGACGGTGGGCAGGCCGAGTCGCTGCAGCCCCGTTTCCAGCTCGCGCAGCCCCAGGCGGTTGTTCTCCTTGGTCCGGCGGGTGTGGTCCTCGTCGTCGAGCGCGGCGAGGGCGGCCGCCTGCGCCACGGAGTTGATGTTGAAGGGCTGCCGAATCTTCTCGAGAGCGGCAATCAGGTCGGCGCGGCCGACGCCGTAGCCCAGCCGCAATCCGGCCAGCCCGTAGATCTTCGAGAACGTGCGGGCCAACAGGAGGTTGGGGCGCGCGCCCGAGCGGATCTCCGGCAGCAGGTCCAGCGGCTCATCGAGGAACTCCAGGTAGGCCTCGTCCATGACCAGCAGAACGTCCGGCGGCACTGTGTCCAGCAGGCGGCGCACTGCGTCGGCAGGCGCGAGGGTGCCGGTGGGGTTGTTCGGGTTCGCCACGAACACCACGCGCGTGCGGTCGGTGATCGCGCGGGCCATCGCGTCCAGGTCGTGGCCGAAGTCGCGCGCGGTAACCGTGACCAGATGCCCGCCGCACAGGTGCGTGACGATCGGGTACACGGCGAAGCAGTACTGTGAAATCACGACCTCCGCGCCCGGGCGGATCAAGGCGTGGCCCACAAACTCGAGGATCTCGTTCGAGCCGTTGCCCAGGATCAGGTTTTCCGGCGCGACTCCCAGTTTGACCGCCAGGCGGCGTTTGAGGTGAAACGCATTGCCGTCGGGGTACAGATGAACCTGCGCCACGGCCTCGCGCATGGCCGCGAGCGCTTTCGGCGATGGTCCGAGGGGATTTTCGTTCGAGGCCAGCTTGATGATGTCCGCCGCCGGCAAACCGAGCTCGCGCGCCACCTCCTCGATGGGACGCCCGGGCTGATACACGGGCAGATTGGCGAGCGCGGGATTAAACGGCAGGCGACTGCCGGCGGTTGACGTCATAGCCGTACGATTCCGCCAGAATTGGCCCCGCCCGGCAATGCGGAAGCCGCTCCGCCCGCCGCGATCCACCCTTCCCTTGGCCCGCGCTTTGCGCTATCACCAGCGCATGAACTCCTGCGCGTTCCTCGGGGCAGTCCTGGCGGCGGTGGGTGCCGTGCTGGCGGCGGACGCGACCTCTCCCATGAAACTCGAATCGCTTCCCTTTGGTCAGACAGCCGACGGCACGCCCGTCCGCCTGCACGTTCTCCGCAACGGGCAGGGCATGACGGTCAAGGTCATGGACTACGGATTGATTATCACCGAGCTGCACGTGCCGGACCGCGCGGGCCAGCCGGGCAACGTGGTCCTGGGCTTCGAGACGCTCGAACGCTACCTCCAGGGCCATCCGGCGTTCGGGTGCGTGATCGGGCGGTTCGCCAACCGGATCGCGGGCGCGCGGTTCACGCTGGACGGCCGCGAATACCGGCTGGCGAAGAACAACGGCCCGAATCACATCCATGGCGGCCCCGGCGGCTTCGACAAGCGCGTCTGGCGCGCCTGGCCGCTGCCGGTGACGGCGGACACCGCCGCGGTCGAATTCACCTACCTCAGCCCGGACGGTGAGGAAGGCTACCCGGGGAACCTGCTGGTCACCGTGCGCTACACCCTGACGGCGGACAACGAATTGCGGCTAACCTACCGGGCGACCACCGACCAGGCCACCGTCGTGAACCTGACCAACCACAGTTACTTCAACCTTGCGGGCGCGGGGGACGTGCTGGGCCACGAATTGTGGCTGGCGGCGGAGTACTACACGCCGGCCGACGACGCACTGATTCCCACCGGCGAGATCCGCAGCGTCAAAGGTACGCCGCTGGACTTCACCACGCCGACGGCCATCGGCGCCCGGGCGCAGCAGACCGGGCTCAAGCCCGCCGGGTACGATCACAACTTCGTCTTGCGCAGCGATGGCCGGCTCGCGCTGGCGGCGCGGGTCGTCGAGCCGCAGACCGGACGAACGCTCGAACTGCTGACCACGCAGCCCGGCGTGCAACTCTTCACCGCGAACTTCATGGACGGCTCCATCGTGGGCACCGGCGGCGTGAAGTATCCGCGCCACGCCGGCTTCTGCCTCGAAACCCAGCACGCCCCGGATTCACCGAACAAGCCGCACTTCCCGAGCGTCGTGCTGCGGCCGGGCGAAGTGTTCGCGCAGACCACCGCGTTTCGGTTCGGGGTGCAGCAGTGAGGACCGCATGATCTCGCCGGACGAGCGGAAGCGCCGGCTTTCGGGTGCCGGCCCGGGTCGCGGCGCGGGCTCAAAGGTGCTAAAGCTGGTTGCCCTGGTCTTTGCCTGGTCCGCCGTCGCCCAGGCGGGCCGGGACTGGGGCGTTGAGCGCTCGACCTATCGCGACCCGGTGACCAGCCTGATCGTGACCGAACTCACCACCGGCACCAACGCCGCCGACAACCTCTATTTCCACTTCTCGAACTTCACCGCGGACAACCGTTACGTGCTGTTCGTGTCCGATCGGACCGGCTCGACGCAGCTCTTTCGCTCGGAGGTCGAAACCGGCCGCGTCGTTCAACTCACGGACGATCCCCGGATCCCCGCACGAACGGCCTGCCCGGACCCCACCGCGGCCGACCGGGTCTATATCCTCCGCGGGCAGGAGGTGCTGGCCCTGAGTGTGACCGACGGCGCGACGCGCCGCGTGGGCGAGATTCCCGGGCCGGTCGTGGGCGGGGTGCAGGGATTGACCCTGAGCGGCGACGGTCAGTGGTTGGCGACCAGCCACCAGTGCGACGCCGCGAATTGGGAGATCGGCCGGCTGCACACCGGAACCGGTGACTACCAGGTGGTGCTGCGCCAGGGCTTCCGCATCGGTCATGTCCAGCACAGTCCCGCCGCCCCGCTGATCTTTTACGTGTGGGAAACGGGTGGCTACGCGCCGCAACGCACCTGGCTGGTGAACGCCGACGGCACCGGCAACCGGCCCTTCTACGCCCGCACCGCCCCGGCCGAGTGGTTCACCCCGCTGAAGGAGTGGGTGACCCACGAGGCGTGGGTCGCCGACACCGGCGAGATGACCATGATCAACGACAAGCTGGGGGTCATGCTCGTGAACACCGCCGGCGAAGCCCGCATGGTGCGCGAAGGGCGTTACTGGCACGGCGCCGCGAGCCACGACGGCCGGCAGATCGTGCTCGACGATGTTGAAGGCCGGCTCTGGCTGGCGGAAACCGCCACCGGGTCCGTGCGCTTGCTGGCCACCGGCCTGCGCGACACCGTGCGCGTGCATCCCCACCCGTCCTTCGACCGGCGGGGACGGTACGTCCAGTTCCACTCCGGCCGGACCCGGGAGACCGTGGCCCTGCTGGACCTCGGGCAGTTGGGGCGGTGAACGCTCCGGAACCGGTCTCAGGTCGCGGGCAACGCGGTGGCGGCGGTCGGATGGGTTTCCGCCCAGCGGGCCATGAGCCAGAGGACGTCCGCCAGGCGGTTGAGATAGACGATGATTTCCGGGTTGTGCAGTTCGCCGGCGTCGTGAAGGGCGCAAACGCGGCGCTCGGCCCGCCGGCACACGGCGCGCGCCACATCCAGCGCCGCCGCCTGCTGATTCTGCCCCGGCGTGGCCCAGCCGTGGAAGCTCGGCTGGCGCGCCTCGAGTTCCGCGGCGATCTCGTCCAACCGCGCTGTCAGGGCGGCCGTTACCAGGGGGAAACCGTCGCGCGAGTAGCGGGGAAGGTCCTCGGTGGCCGTGGCGAGTTCGCCCATCAGGATGACCAGTTCCTTCTGCGTGGTGATCAACTGTTCCTGGAGGCGGCTTTCGGTCACAAGGGAGCGCGCCAGACCGAGGGCGGAGTTGAGTTCATCCACGCAACCATAGGCTTCGACCCGCGGGTGGTGCTTGGTGACCCGGCGGTTGTACATGAGGCCGGTGGTCCCGGCGTCGCCGGTCTTGGTGACGATGCTCATCGGTGGTAGGGCTTCCTCGCGGCCGGGACAGTAGCGCAGGGCCGACGGACTGCAATTCAGTGACCGGGTGGAGCGGCGAGTTGTGGTGCGAGGCCGCGGGCAAACAACGAGCGGCACCTCCTCGGCAACTTCGCCGTGTTGCGGGACCCATCGGCTCGAATGGAAGGTTGGTGGCCGGGGGGGACACAGCCGCCCCGCCGGGCTTGCGGGGCCACGGCGGGGCGACGTGAACCGGAGGGGGAGCGGTCGTTTAATCGAAGGCGTGGCCCGCGCAGCACAGGACGTTCTTGACCTTGTGCCGGACCAGATCTTTCACAGCCTGTCGGGCGGGGCCGAGATACTTGCGCGGATCGAATTCGCCGGGTTTCTCGGCGAACACCTTGCGGATGCCGGCGGTCATGGCGATGCGCAGGTCGGTGTCAATGTTGACCTTGGTGCAGCCGGTGCGACGGGCGACCTCGATGTCCGCCTCGGGCACGCCCTTGGCATCAGGCATCTTGCCGCCGTACCGGTTGACCTCGTCCACGAGGTGCTGCGGCACGCTCGAGGCACCGTGCAACACCAGCGGGTAGTCGCCCATGCCGGCGTCCATGAGGGCTTTCTTGATGAGCTTGAGGCGTTCGAGATCCAGGTGCTGTTCGCCCTTGAACTTGTAAGCGCCGTGGCTGTTGCCGATGGCCACGGCCAGCGAGTCGCAGCCGGATTGTTTCACAAACTCGACCGCCTCGGCGGGAACGGTGTAGTGGCCGCTGACCGAGTGGGCGCCCCCCTCTTCGCCCTCGTCGAACTGCGCGCCGACCAGGTGGCCCAACTCGGCCTCGACCACGCAATCGTGCTTGTGGGCGTAGTCCACAACTTTCCGGGTGATTTCGACGTTTTTGGCGAAATCCAGGTGGCTGGCGTCAATCATCACACTCGTGAAGCCCTCATCAATGCACTGCTTGCACAGCTCGAAGGAGTCGCCGTGGTCCAGGTGGACGGCGATGGGGATGTTGCTCAGGCTGACGGCCGCTTCGATCAGCTTCTTGAGGTACACGGGGTGCGCGTACTGGCGCGCGCCCTTCGAGATCTGGAGGATCAGGGGAGCCTTCTCCTCCTCGCAGGCCTCGACGATGGCCTGGATCAATTCCATGTTGTTCACGTTGAAGGCGCCGAGGGCGTACTTGCCCTTGAGGGCCTTGGCGAACAGGTCGCAGGTGTGGGTCAGTGGCATAAGTTGTCAGATTGTTTGTCAAAGTGGCCGCTCCAACGAGCGACCGGCAGGGAAGCCTACGCGGTTGGCCATCGAATGAAATTCAAATCTGCCCCGCGCACCCGCGGCCGCGTGTGAGGTTCGAGCCCCGCCGGGCGACCGCGGGCCGAGCGGAGCCGGCGGGGGCGGGCGTGGTGGCCGGGCGCGCGGCCGGGATTGCCCTGGGCGCTGCGGACCTTGCGAGTCGGAAATCGCTGGCGGCAGCGGGAACCCGGGGGGAATCTGCGCGTCACTGCCGGCTTGCCGTGCCTTGCTCCGCCGCCGTCCTTTCAGTACGGTGGCCTTGACTTCGGGAGGGCGGAGGTTCGCTCGTGGCGCAAGCCGCGGGAGGAAAGTCCGAACTCCACAGGGCACGATGCCGCGTAACCGCGCCTCCGGGCGCGGGTACACGCGGGGGGCGGCGGCGAAAGCCGGCGTCAACGGACAGTGCCACAGAAAACAAACCGCCGGGCGGGGCAACCTGTCCGGCAAGGGTGAAAAGGCGGGGTAAGAGCCCACCGCTTCGCGCGCAAGCGTGGAGGCACGGAAAACCCCATCGGGAGCAAGGTCAAATAGGGGGCCGCCGGCGTTGCCCGCGCCCGTGCCACGCAGGTGGCACCCGGCTCCGGGTAAGACCGCTCAGAGAAATGAGCCTCTCCGCCCGTTCGCGGGCGCAGACAGAATTCGGCTTACAGCCCTCCCGAAGTCATCCCCCGGGGCGCGACGATCGCTGGCCGCGGCCTCCAAAAAAAATGAGGGGCCGGCTTGCGCCGGCCCCATCGTACCCAAACCGAGTCAGGAGGAGGAACCGTGACTCAGAAGTTGAAACCCACGCCGACCTTGTACAGGAACGAGCCGTCGTCGAAGGTGTCGTCAATGTCGTCGCCGTCGTCAAAGCTCCACTGGTACTCAAAGTGCCCGAAGAGGAACGTCTTCGGCAGCACGTAGTACTTGAGACCGGCTTCGAAGCCGCCAGTGAACGATTCGTTCACGTCGTCACCATATACGCCACCGATCGCGGCGCCGATGTACGGGCGCCATTTCTGGCCGAGCTTGAAGTGGAAATCCAAAAACGCCCGGGTCGCGGCGACGGTGCTGCCCCCGTCATCGCCCGCCGCAAAGGACAAATCCTGCCGCAGGCCGACCTCGAAGTGATTCGACAGGAAGTAACCCACTGAGGCGTTGAAGCTGCCCGCGTTGGCGTCGAAATCCTTGCTGCTTTGTCCGCCACCACCGAGGGTGAATTCCCAATCGCCTTTTTCCATGCCCCAGGCAGCAAGGCCCCCGCCCTGTGCCAGGCCGCTGCAAACGGCAAAGGACGCCACACTGGCGCCGATCGCGAGCGTCTTGAAGTTCTTCGTCATACTGTTTTGATCGTTGTGTTATTGGTTGAATCGGTCATCGGGAAACCGTCCCCGAAGACGACGGGCCCCCACCCATGATGGTTGATCTTTCCCGCCGCGCGCAGTTGCTATCGAAAGCAGGAGTCAGCGTCAAGCAGCCATTGCCGCAACGATCTTCCCGGCGCAGGGCAGACGATCGCGGGCTCCCGTTCTCGGCGGGACGCAAGCTGACGGGTCGCCTGCCCGCGCCGCCCCCCCGCCGGCCTGCCGGCCGAGCCTCAGGCGGCAGGTCAAGCACGGGCGCGGTCGTCCGTGGGATTGCGGGATTTACGGACTAAACGCCCGCGGTCGGGCAAAACGGACAGTTCCGCCGCAGCATCAACTCGCGGCGTCCCGGCGAAAGGCTGCGGGAGCGGACGCTCGGGCTTCCGGGCCTGGGACCGATCGGGTGGGCCGGGGGGCAAGGGGCGGCGTTCAAGGCGGCGTCGGCCGGTCCCCGCGAGCAGGCAGCGTGGCCAGGGCGTGCCGCAGCGCCTCCACATCGTCGTCCCGCGAGGCCGCCGTCACGGTGAGACGGAGACGGGCTGCGCCGCGCGGCACTGCCGGGAAGCGGATTGCGGGGACAAAAACACCCGCCGCGCGTAGTCGCTCTGCGCATTCGACGCACTGGCGTTCGTCGCCCACGGTCAACGGCAGAATCGCCCCGGCCGGCTGCGGCAGTCGCCAGCCGGCTGCGGCGGCAAGGTCGCGGACGTTGGCCACGCGGCGCCAAAGCTGGCCGGCGAGCTCCGCTCCAGTGGAGGACTCCACGACGCGCAGCCCGGCACGAGCGGCGGCAGCCGCGGCCGGGGGCGGCGCGGTGGAAAAGATGAACGAGCGCGCCCGATTCACGAGCAAGTCCACCAGTTCGCGCGCCCCGCCCAGGTAACCGCCCGCGCTGCCCAGGGCCTTGCCCAGGGTGCCCATTTGAACCTCGATCCGTTCGGCCAACCCCTGCGCCTCCGCCACGCCGCGTCGCCGCTCGCCGTACAGACCCACCGCGTGAGCTTCGTCCAACCACAACCACGCCCCGAACTGATCCTTCAATTCCACCAGTTCCCGCAACGGCGCCTGGTCGCCATCCATCGAAAAGACGCTCTCGGTCACGATCAACGTGCGGGGCGGCCGGTCGGAGGGCGAGGCGTCAGCGCTCCGCCGTTGCGCGGCCCAGCGCAGGAGGTCGCGCAGTTCATCGAGGTCGTTGTGGGCGAAGACGCGCAGTCGGGCGCCGCTCAGCCGCGCGCCATCCACGAGACAGGCGTGGGCGAGCTTGTCGAGAATCACCACGTCGCCCGGACCGACCAGGGCCGGAATGCCGCCCACCGCGGCCGCGTGGCCGCTGGAAAACGCCAGCGCCGCCTCGACGCCCTTGAACGCGGCCAGGGCCTCCTCCAGCTCGTGATGAACCGCGAGCGAGCCGCAAATCAGGCGCGACGCACCGGCTCCACCGCCCCACTCGCGCGCGGCCCGCGCGGCCGCCTCGATCACCGCCGGGTGGTGGGCCAGGCCGAGGTAGTCGTTCGACGCGAAATTGTACAGCTCGCGTCCGCCCCAGCGGAGGCGGCCGTCCGCCTGCGCCTCGATTTTGCGCAACTCGCGATGCAGCCCCGCGGCGCGGATGGCCGCCAATTCCCGGCGCAGTTCGGAGACCCAGTCAGTCACTGCCGCCAGCGTATCTGAGGTCCGCGATCGTGGGGAGTCGGAACCGTGCCCCGTCCGGTCCGGGCTCGGGCTCTTCGTGCGGGTTTCGCGCGTGACGCCCGGCGCCGAGCGGCTATGCTATTCGTGCCATGACGACGACCAAGGCCCGCTCCTACGCCGCTCACAGCGCCACCACGCCCCTCGTGCCGTTAACCATTGACCGCCGCGAACCCGGACCGACCGACGTCGAAATCGAGATCCTCTAGTGCGGCGTCTGCCACTCGGATCTTCACACCGCCCGCGGCGAATGGCCCGGGACACTGTATCCCTGCGTACCCGGCCACGAGATCGTGGGCCGCTTGACGCGCGTGGGCAGCAGCGTGCGCGGGTTCAAGCCGGGCGACCTGAGCGCCGTGGGTTGCATGGTGGACTCTTGCCGGACCTGCCCCAACTGCCAGGCCGGCCTGGAGCAATACTGCCTGGCCTTTCCCACGCTCACTTACAATGGCCCGGATAACTTTCTCGGCGGCCACACCTTCGGCGGCTATTCCACGAGCATCGTGGTGGACGAGGCGTTCGTCCTGCGGGTGCCGGCGGGCCTGGATCTTGCGGCCACGGCGCCGCTGTTGTGTGCCGGCATCACCACCTACTCGCCGCTCCGGCACTGGCGGGTGGGGCCAAACACGAAAGTGGGCATCGTCGGCCTGGGCGGCCTCGGTCACATGGCCGTGAAATTCGCCCGGGCGTTCGGCGCCCACGTGGTGCTCTTCACGTCGTCACCGGGCAAGGTGCCGGATGGCTACCGTCTCGGCGCGCACGAGGTCGTCCTCTCGCGGGACGCAGCGGCGCTGCACAAACACCGGGCCAGCTTTGATTTCATCCTCGACGCCGTTTCCGCGGCACACGACGTCAACACGTACCTGGGCCTGTTGAAACTGGACGGCACCCTCACTCTGGTGGGCGCGCCCGAGCAGCCGCTGCCGGTGGCCGCGTTCAACCTGTTGCTGCCCCGGAGAAACTTTGCCGGCTCGGCGATCGGCGGCATTCGCGAGACCCAGGAAATGCTGGACTTCTGCGCCCGTCACCAGATCGCCGCCGACATCGAATTGATTCCCATCCAGCAAATCAACGAAGCCTGGGAACGGCTTTTGAAGCAGGACGTGAAGTACCGCTTCGTGATTGACCTGGCGTCGCTCAAGACAACCTGAACCGCGGCGCCGGCGGGGGCGGCGGGCCTCACCCGCGGGGATGAAACTTCCGGTGAATCTCCCGCAGGCGGGGACCGGCCACGTGCGTGTACACCTCCGTGGTGGCGATGGTGGCGTGGCCGAGCAGTTCCTGGATCACGCGCAGGTCGGCGCCGTGTTCGAGCAAGTGCGTGGCGAAGCTGTGGCGCAACATGTGCGGCGTCACCCGGCGCTCGACGCCCGCCCGCCGGACCCGCCGCTTGATGCGGCCCCAAAGGGTCACCGGCGCGAACGGGGTGCCGCGCCGGGTGAGAAACACGGCCGCCGGCGAACGCGGCGTAACCAGTTTCGGGCGCCCCGCCGCGAGATAGCGCCGCAGCGCCGCCACCGCCGCCCGGCCCACCGGCACCACGCGCTCTTTGTTGCCCTTGCCGACGACCGTGACGAAACCCGCCTCGAGGTGGAGCTGCTCCAGCCGGAGCCCGCGCAGCTCCGCCAGCCGCAGCCCGGAGGCGTAAGCCAGCTCCAACACGGCCTGATCGCACAGGTCGGACGGATCTTCGCCGGCGGGCGGCTTCAGCAATAGGGTGATCTCGGCGTGGCTCAGCGCCTTGGGCAGCCGCTGCCACCGCCGGGGCAGGGAGAGTTGCTCCGCCACGTTCGCCGGCAAGAGCCCCTCCCGCTCGCAGTAACGATAAAACGCCCGCAGCCCCGCGATCGTGAGGTACAGGCTCTCCGCGCTGAGCCGGCGGGGCGAGGCCTCCGGCTCCCCGGCCAGCGGGCGGGTGCGTTCGTCGCTCAGGAAGGCCATCAAGTGCCGCAACTCGACCGCCCGCCAGTCCTTCAGTCCCCGCGCCTCGGCCCACGCGACAAACCGCAGCAACTGCGCCTGATAGGTGCGCTGGGTCAGTTCCGCCTGTCCCCGCTCATGGCGCAGATGCTGCAGGAAATCCTCGACGAGCGTTCGCACGCCGCCAGCGTGCGCGGAGTCGCGGCGGCCGGCCACGCCAAAATGAGCCGCCCGCGGCCGCCGGGTGCGGCGGCCATTCCAATTGTTGACAAGTCAACAATCCGGCGCCAAACATTCGGGCGTGTCTTCGCAGGTTGCCGTCAGCCCCCGCTACCTCGCGCTGCTGGAACTGCTCCGCGCGGCCGACACCGTGTGGAACGCCAGCCGCGCCTTCTTCGCCCGCTGGGACCTGCACCCCAGCCAGTTCAACGTCCTCAACGTCCTGCGCGACCAGCCGCGCGGGCTCAGTCAGACGGAACTGAGCCACACGCTCGTCATGCACCGCTCCAACCTCACCGGCCTGGTGGACGAGCTCGAGACGCGCGGCCTGGTCCGCCGCCACGCGGCGCCGGGCGATCGCCGGTCCTGGCGGGTCGTGTTGACGCCCGGCGGCCGGCGGTTGCTGCGCGCCGTGCTGCCGTCCTATTTCGAGCAGATCGAGGCCGCGCTGGCCCACATCCCCTGCGCGCGCGCCCGGCTCCTCACGGCCGACCTGCGGCGCGTCCGGGAACACGCTTTGCAACTGACCCGCCCGCCCCCTCCCCTTCGCGTATGACCGCCCGCCGCAACTACCCGCTCCTGCTCGCCAGCCAGTTTCTGGGCGCCTTCGGCGACAACTTCCTGCTCGCGGCCATCCTCGGCCCGCTCACCTTCGCGCTGCGGGAGGGTCGGATTACCGAGCAGTTCGTCAACGGCCAGAACGCCCTGTTCAGCGCGGTGTTCTTTCTGCCGTTCATCCTGCTCGCACCGCTGGCAGGTTTCGTGAACGACCGCTTTCCGAAGACCCGCTGGTTGGCCGGCGGCAACCTGATCAAGTTGCTCGGCGCGACGGTGGGGCTGGCGGGCATTCTTCTGCATCCCACGGATGCGGCCGCCAACCTGCCGTGGCAGGTCGTCGGCTACACCATCGTCGGCATGGGGGCGTGCGCTTACTCGCCCGCCAAATATGGCGTGCTGCCGGAGATCGTGGCGCGCCAGCGGCTGGTCAAAGCCAACGGCACGGTCGAAATGCTGACGCTGGTGGCGATCATCTCGGGGCTGGGCGCGGGGGCCGTCCTCTATGACCACACGCGATCGCTGGTGCCCTGTTACGCGGCGTCGCTGGGGTGGTACGTCCTGGCGCTGACGTTCAACTCCTGCATGAGCCGCACGCCGCACAATCCCGACGCCCGTCTCCGGCGCAGCCTGCGGGAATTTGCCAGCGACCTCTGGCGCCTGGTGTCGCACGCCCGCCTCGGCCGAATTCTGCTCGGCTGCGGGGTCTTCTGGTTTTCCGGCGCTGCCATGCGCAACAACCTCCAGGCGTGGGGCGCGAAGGTGCTCGCGGCGGCCGGGGTGGCCGAGGAACACATCACCAACGAGAACCTGGCCTTGCTCAAGGTCGGACTGGTGGCGGGTATCGTCGCCGGCAGTCTGTTGGCGGGGCAGTTGCATCGCGTGGGGGACCTGACCTGGGTTCGCCGCTACGGCTGGTTGTTGGGCGGCTGCGTGCTGGGACTGGGACTGCTGGGCGGCGCGTTCGGATTGGCCCTAGTGATCGGCGTGCTGGTGGCCGCGGGCGTCTGCGCGGGTTTGATGATCGTGCCCCTCAATGCCGCCCTGCAGGCGGAGTCCGACCAAACCCACCTGGGCAAGACCATCGCCATCCAGAACTTTGTGGACTACGTGGCGATGTTGGTGGGGGCGGCGTTTCTGGGGATGCTGACCCGGTTCGATCTGGACCCCAACGCGGTCTTCGTGGCTTTGGCAGCTGCGGTCGGCCTGCTGGCGTTCCTGCTACGGTTCGACCGGCAACCCGGGGCCGCCGCGAATCGCGTGCAGCCCGAGACGTAACCCATGACGGAAGCCGCACCAACACCGGTAGCCGGCGCGTGCCCGGTTGGGACGCTGAAGCCGCGGGCCGTGGTGCTGCTCGCGCTGGCGGCCGTCGCGGCTTTCCATCTCGGGTTTCTTTACGCGCCGTTGTGGTGGCTGGTGCTGGTGTGGCTGGGCTGCTTGTTTGTGCTGAGACGAACCTCCTGCGGGCGCTGGGCGTTCTACACGGGCCTGGCGATCGGCCTCGGTAGCTACGGCCCGCAACTGTATTTCTTCTGGACCATCTTCGGCCCGGCGGCGCTGGCGCTGTGGTTGGTGCTGGGGTTCTGGCTCGCGTTGTTCGTCCTGCTGCTCCACGGCGTGGACCGCTACTGGGGCACTCCCTGGGCGCTGGCGCTGGCACCGGTGCTGTGGCTGGGGATCGAGTTCTTCCGTAGCGAGCTGTACTACCTGCGGTTTTCGTGGCTCACGGCGGGGAGTTTCCTGACGCCGGCGGCGTGGCCTTGGGGGTTGGCCACGCTGGGCGTTTACGGCCTCGGGGCTTGGTTCATGGTGGCGGCGGCGGCTCTCGCGCGAACCGTTGAGGTGCCCGACTCTGCCCGTCAGTGGTTTCGTTCGCGCCCGGTGCAGGTTGGCGCAGCGGTGGTCGTGCTCCTTTGGCTTGGGTCGCTGGGGGTGACGTGGGCCAAACCGACGCCCTCTCCCCTGCCGGTCGCCGGGGTACAGTTGCAATTTCCGCGCGAGGCGGAAGTCGTGGCGGGCTTGAATCGAGCGTACGACGCCGAGCCCGCAGCGAAGGATGAGAAGCCGCAGCTTTACCTCCTCAGCGAATACAGCTTCGCTGGCCCGGTGCCGGAGGAAATCCGCGCTTGGTGTCGGGAAAAGCAACGCTGGCTGGTCGCCGGCGGCAAGGAACCGCTCGCAGGCGGAGCGTTCTACAACACCGCTTTCGTCGTCAGCACCAACGGCGAGGTGGTTTTCTCCCAGGCCAAGGCGGTGCCCATCCAGTTCTTCAACGACGGCAAGCCCGCGCCCGACCAGCGCGTCTGGGATTCGCCCTGGGGCAAGCTTGGCATCTGCATTTGCTACGATCTGAGCTATACCCGCGTGGTGGACCGGCTCGTTCGTCAGGGGGCCCGCGCGCTGCTCGTGCCGGCGATGGACACCATGGCCTGGGGCGCCCACCAGCATTGGCTCAACGCGCGGATGACTCCCGTCCGCGCCGCGGAATACCGTGTGCCGGTTTTTCGGGTGGCAAGTTCGGGAATCTCGCAACTGGTGGATCATCATGGCCGCGTGGAGGCGCAACTTCCCTTTCCCGGCCAGGGGCAGGTCGTCTATGGCACCTTGCGAAGTTTGCCAAACGCCACGCCCGCGGTGCCCTCGGACCGTTGGCTCGGACCGCTGGCGGTTCTCTCCACGGTTGTCATTGTGATCCGGCTCGGCGTGGACCAGCGCCGCGCCCGCCACCGACCGACGCCCGACCCGCGCTGATTGCCCGCCTCCCATTGCTTCCGCCATGCTCCGCCATCTCTTCCACCTTCTCCTGCGCGTGTGCTTCCGCTCCCGCGCGTTCGACACGGCCGTTCTCCAGACGCCCGGCCCGGTGCTGCTGGTGCCCAATCACATCTCGTGGCTGGACTTCCTTTTCCTCTGGGTCGTGCTGGACCTGGACTGGAAATTCGTCGTCTCGCGCGCCGCCGCGCAATACTCGTGGGTGCACCGGCAGATTATGCTGAACCGGCGCACCTTCCCCATTGACCCAGCCTCGCCCTACGCCGTGAAGCGGATGGCCGAGTATCTCCAAGCGGGCGGCCGGCTGGTGCTGTTCGCTGAGGGCCAGCTCAGCCGGACCGGTACGCTGATGAAGCTTTTCGACGGCACCGGTTTTTTGCTGCACAAGACGCGCGCGCGGGTGATCACCTGCTACCTGCGCGGGGCCAATCGGCTGCGGTGGTCGCGCCAGCCGGGCTGGCGGCGCTGGTGGCCCGCGGTGAGCGCGCATTTCAGCCCCGTGCTTACCCCGCCGCGGCTGGAGCACGTGAGCACCGCGCAGGCGCGCACCACGCTCACCACCTGGCTGCGCGACCGCATGGTCGAGCAGCAATTCGCCACCGAGATGGCCTGCGGTCCGGCCACCGTGCCCGAGGCCATCCTGGCGGCGGCGCGCGAGCGGCCGGACTTCGCCGTGCTCGAGGATGCCACGCTCCAGCCCTTGAGCTACCGGCGGCTGTGGATCGGCGCCGAAGCGCTCGGCGGGTGCTTGGCCGCGCGGCTCGGCCCGGCTGCGCGGGTGGGGGTGCTCCTGCCCAACATCAACGCCCTGCCGGTCACGCTGCTCGGGCTGTGGGCGCGCGGCAAGGTGCCGGCCATTCTCAATTTCACGACCGGCACGCCCACCATGCTGGCCTGTGCGCAACTGGCGGGCCTGCGGCAAATCGTCACCTCGCGCGCCTTCCTCGAGCGGGCGCGGCTCAAGCCGGAGCCGTTTGCCGAAGCAGGGCTGGAGTTGATTTACCTTGAGGACGTGCGGGCCGCGGTCCGCGGCCGGGACAAGCTCGCCGCCGCGTTGCGGGCGCGGTTTGCGCCCGGGTCGTTGCTGCGCCATGTAAGGGGGGGAGTCGAGAGTCGAGGGGCGAGGGGCGAGGGGCGAGAGTCTGGTGGTCGCGATCCGGCATCTGCGTCCCGGGGCCCGGATGTCGCTCAGCGGCCGGCGGTCATCCTTTTCACCAGCGGTTCGGAGGGCGTGCCCAAGGGGGTCGAGCTCACGCACGGCAATCTCCTGGCCAACATCCGTCAGATGCTGGCGGTGATTGACGTGACCGACCACGACCGGGTGTTCAACGCATTGCCCACCTTCCACAGTTTCGGCCTCACGGTGGGGCTGCTCCTGGGCCTGGTGCGCGGGCTGTACGTGTTCTTGTACCCCTCGCCGCTGC
>CAYNCT010000081.1:0-15293 GCA_964396005.1 uncultured Verrucomicrobiota bacterium
GTCGGATGAGACAGGCGGACGACCACACCGCGAATCCCGCCATCGCGCACCAGAAGGTTCGAGCCGCGCCCAAGCACCAGAAAGGGCACTTCCCGAGCGCGACACTCCCGCCGCACCAAACTCAGGTCCGACTCCGAGGCCGGCTCAACGTAGAGGTCCGCCGGCCCGCCCACGCGCAGGGTGGTCTTCGGGGCCAGCGGCTCCTGCTCCCGCAGGACGGTCTCCGGCGAAAGTTCGGCGCGCAGCCACGCCGCCAGCGCGGAGATCTCGCCCCCAACCGGCGTCGGCCGGCTCGCGGCGGCGGCTTGCGGTTCGAGGATGGCCTCGACGGGGCTCATGGCTCGGGTCGGGGTTGCGCGGCCAACCGGCCCAGTCCGACCGGCCGGGGCACTGGCGCGGCGGAGAGATCACCGTGGGGCCGGACCCGCCGCAGGATGATCCCGGCCATGGCTCGCGCGGCCTCGGCGCAATGCCACGAGCGCAACGCCACTTGCATGCCCAGGCGCCGCGGCTCATCCGCCAGCAACGAGCGAATCGCGGACAGCAATCGCTCGGGCGAAGCCTCGCTCTGTGGCAGCAACCGGGCCGCCCCGGTGTCCGCGAAAGCCCGCGCGTTGAAGTACTGGTGATTGTCCGCCGCCTGCGGGTAGGGAATCAGAATGGCCGGCACCCGCATCGCCGCCTGCTCCGCCAGCGACGACGCGCCTGCCCGGGTAACCGCGAGCGTCGCCGCCCCAAGGGCCAGCTCCATCTCCGTCAGGAACGGCGCCACAAACGCGCGTCGCCCCACGCCGCGATAGGCGGCCGCGACCGTCTCCGCGCCGGCGGCGCCGGTCAGGTGGACAAACTGTAAATCGGGTTCCTGTTCTGCCAACTCGGGCAGCGCGGCCAGCAGCGCCCGGTTGATGGGCTCGGCCCCCTGACTGCCGCCCATGACCAGCACCACATCCCGGCGTGGATCCAGCCGCAACGCCGCGCGGCACGCCTCCGCGGCCGCCGGCTCGAACTGGGAGCGCACCGGCATACCTGTCACCCGCACCTGTTGATGCGAAATGCGGCCGGCCGCGTCCGGGAAATACACAAACGCCCCCTCCGCCACGTGGGCCAGCCACCGATTCGCGCGGCCGGGAATAGAGTTCGCCTCGTGCAGAAACACGGGCACGCCGGCGCGCCGGGCCGCCAGCGCCGGTGCGACACCGGTGAAACCTCCCATGGAGAGGACCGCTGCCGGCGGGTGCGCGGCAAACAGGCGGCGGGCCGCACGATACGATTCCCGCAGCCCAACCCAGAACCGCAGGGGGTTTCGCCCCCACGCCACGGCAGGCAACGTTTCCACGGTCATGCCAGCAGCGGCACTCGCGTTCCGCTGATCCACCTCCTTGCGCGAAATCAACAACCGGACCTCGCACCCTCGGGCGAGCAGTTCCTCACCGACGGCCGTGCCCGGGAAGAAGTGGCCGCCGGTCCCGCCGCAGGCGATCGCGACCAAGCAACGATTGGCCTGGCTACCACTCATGCCGGACTGCCCTCCGCCGCCGCGCCCAGGGCGGCCAGTTCCGAGCTGGTCGCCTCTGCGGCCGACCGTGCCACGTTCAGAAGCAGGCCCACACTCCAGAGCATCATCATCAAGCTCGAGCCGCCGTAGCTCACGAACGGAAGCGCGATGCCCTTGTTGGGAATCGCCCCGGAAACCACGCCAATGTTGATGAGCGCCTGCAGGACGATGAGCAGGGTGATGCCCGTGGCCAGCAGCATTCCGAAGCGGTCAGACGCGCGCCAGGCCACACCCAACCCGCACACGAGGATCAGGAGATAGGCACTCAAGAGGAGCAGCGCTCCCCGGAACCCGAATTCCTCCCCGTAAATTGCGAAGATGAAGTCGGTCTGGTGCTCGGGCACAAACGGCTTCTGCGTGCTCCGGTCAAAACCCTTGCCCTCCAGCCCGCCGGATCCCAGTGCCAGCCACGACATGTACACCTGGAATCCTGCCCCTTGCCGGTACTTCGCGGGATTCAGGTAGGCTTCGATCCGTTTCCAGCGGACCGGATCATTCACGAGCAGCGTCCCCAGGGTGACGCCCACCACGACCAAGGGCACGGCGAAGTAGAACCAGCGCGCGCCAGAGGTGATGAGCAGCGCGGCCCCGACCGCGCCGATCAAAATGGCGGTGCCCCAGTCGGGCTCCAGAAAAATCAGGCCGCACACCAGCAGCAGCAGAATGCCGGGCAGGAGGACACCCGTCCCGAACGAGCGCATTACCCGCTGGTAGTAAGACCCATAGTGGGCGAGCGCCAGGACGGCGACGATCTTGGCGAAGTCCGACGGCTGAAACTGCAGCCCCGGCACCCGGAGCCAACGCCGGGCGCCGTTGACCTTCGTCCCCACCCCGGGAATCAGCACCAGCACGAGCAACACCAGCGCAAGGCCCAGTAGATACGGCGACCACTTGCGGAGCGTGTCCGTCGGCAGGCGCGCGATCAGCACGGCGCCCGCGCCGCCCAAGATCAGCGCCAGCACCTGCCGGCCGACAAACCGGGTGGGATCGTCCGTCGGCCCAATGCTAAAAAGCATGGCCACTCCGGTTGCCGCCAGCGCCAGCACACACACCACGATGAGCGACGCGAGGAGCGTGGCGCTGAACAGGGGGCTGCGGGGAACGGAAGTGGCCATGTGCGAGTGCGAGGGCCGCGGGGCGGGCACGAAGCGCGCCCCGCGACCAAAGGTTGGTCAACCCTGGCCGCCGGCCCTGGCCGGAACCGGGATCTTGAGTTTCTTGTCCACCATGATGGTGTCCGACTTCAGGTTGTTGGCCTTGCGAATCTCGGTCGCGGTGACGCCGAACTTCCGGGCGATGGCCGAGAGCGTGTCGCCTTTCTGGACCGTATAGAGGGTGAAACCGTCCTCGGTGGCCGCCCCGGCCGAGGCCGTCTTCTTCGCGCTCGGCAGCTTCAATTCCTTGTCCACCTGTAAGCGCTTCGGCTCCACCCCCGGATTGGCGTCCATTAGCGCCTTGGTGGTGATTCCATGGGCGGCGGCGATCTTGGCCAGCGTATCTCCGCGCTTGATCTTGTACGTGGTCAACGCGCCGGCCGGCTCGCCGAGATCCGTGACGGTCTCGGTGCTGCGCAGGGCTTCGGTGCCCGTCACCCCGCCGCCACCCACGGCCGCGCCGACATTGCCGGTGGTTCCGCCGGCGGCGGTCCCGGTCCCTGCGGTGCTGGTCCCGAGGCTTCCCGAGCCAACGTTGCCCGCGCCGGTGGCAGCCAGGTCCGTGCTCGTGGCGCCGGGGACCGCGCGTGGGTCGGCGGCGCCGTACTGAGTGGCGTAGCCGGGCCAGTTGGTGAGGTCGGCGTACGGCGTGTTGGACAGCGTCGTGGCCGAGGCGTAGCTCTGATTCGTGAGGGTAAGGAACGAGTTGTCGGGCTCCTTCCGCGCCGTCTCTCCGGTCCGCGGCCCGCAGCCTTGAAACAGGAGTCCGGCGAAGAAGACGCCGTGGAGCGCCACGATGCTGATCACCGCGATGCGCACGTTTCGGTTGCCCTTGTTCCCGGGCGCCAGCGGCGTCAGGGGATTGATGGGATGGGGATTGTTCATGGGTGAATACTAGTTAGACGTTGCTGCTATCAACCACCGCGTTTTGTGTCGTCGCTCCGGGAGTTCCGTCGGCCATCGCCCGGGGCAAATCTGGGGTCGGCGCGTTGGCGTGCCTTCGGGGCGACGCGCCCGCGCCGGCACCGGCACCACCGGTGGGGTCCGGTTCCAAGGGACCACCATTACCGGGCCCCGGCAAGGCGAGAATGGCGTTTTGATACACCTCACCTGCACGCTGATGGTCGGGAAAATGATCTCGACTGAAGCAGGCGGGCGACCACAACACCACGTCGCCCGCCACGGCGCCCTGCACGGCCAACGACACCGCTTCTAACAACGTGCCGGCGTCGCTGCAAGGCGCAAAGAGGCTCCACGCCGCGCGCAGGCGCTCCCGGCTTTCGCCCAGCAAGAACACGTGCTTGACCCGCCGCGCCAGCAGCGGTCCCAGCGCGTAATAATCGGCCCCGTCGTCCCGCCCGCCGGCGATCAGAATCACGTTGGGTTCCCCCGCGGGAGCGGCCGGCATGGCGAGGATCGCCTGCCGGGTGGCCTCCGGCGTTTCCGCACGGTGATCGTCGTAGAAACTCAGTCCGTGGCGGGCCGCCACCCAGCGACATCTTCCGGGCAGCGGCTCGAAGCGCCGGGCCGCCTCGACCATGGTCTCCAACGGCACCTTCAGCGCGTGGCCCGCCATCAGGGCTGCCAGCAGGTCCTCCGCGAAATGCGGCGCCGCCAGCCGGGTCGTCCCCAGGTCCAGCAACGGGCCCGCCCAGTCCGGAAGCTGGCTCACCAGCAGGGTGCGGTCGAGATACAGGTCCGCCCGCCGGGTGGCCGAGCTGAACGTCACCACCTTGCCCGGCACGGGCAGGCCCTCCGAGCGAAGCTGCGCGAGCGCCTCGCTCTGCACGATCGCCCAGTCGAACGGCTGCTGCCGTGCGAAGACCCGTCCCAGCACGCGGAGGTAGTCCTCGGACCGGGGATAGACGCCGCGCCAACTGGGCGAGGCGTTCAGGAGCACGGCCACCGTGGGGCGGAACTCATGGGTGAACTCCAGTTGCCACGGGTCCGCTGCAATCGTCACGAAATCCAGTTCCCGCGTCTCTTCGATGATCGCGCTCAACGGCCGGAACTCGCCGCCGCAGACCGCGGCGCGGCGTTGGTCGGCCCGCAGCATCGCATCGAGGAGCGCGGCCGTGGTGCTGCGGCCGTTGGTCCCGGTGATCGCCACGTACAGGCAGCGCGCCAACCCCGCCGCCACCTCGAGTTCGCTGACCAAAAGTGTCCCGCGCTGGGCAAACGCCCGCGCCAACTCGGCATTGGGGCCGGGCTCCGAACCGGTCACCACCAGGTCACACCGGGCCGGCGAAGGCTTGGCCGCGCCCAGCCGGACCGGGATCCCCGCACCGCGCACCTCGCTTGCCAACTCCCGCAGCCGAGGCGAGTCCCCGGACTCGAGCACCGCCACCTGGGCACCCCGCTGCCGGAGCAGGCGCGCCGCCGCCCGGGCGGTCGGACACAGTCCGATCACCACGATGCGCTGGCCCTGGAAGTCGGCGTTCATGGTCAACGCAGTTTCAACGAAGCGAGCGCCACCACCACGCACACCACGCAAACGATGTAGAAGCGCGTCACGATTTTGGTTTCCGGCCACTGGAGCAGCTCGAAATGGTGATGCAGCGGCGTCATGCGAAACAACCGTTTGTCCACGCCGTGAAACCGCTTGTGGTAGCGGAAATAACCCACCTGCAGCAGGACCGAGCCCGCCTCGGCCACAAAGACCCCGCCGGCGATGAACAGCAGCAGGGGCTGATGGATGAGCACGGCCATGATTCCCAACACGCCCCCAATGGCGAGGCTCCCGGTGTCGCCCATGAACACGTCCGCCGGATGGCAGTTGAACCAGAGGAACCCCAACGCCGCGCCAAACACCGCCGCGCAGATCACCGTCAGCTCACTGGCGCCCGGCACATGCGGAATCATCAGGTAGTTCGCAATCACCGCGTGCCCCGCCGCGTAGGTGAACACCAGAAACGCCGCCGTGACGATCAACGTGCAGCCGATCGCCAGCCCGTCCATGCCGTCGGTCAGGTTCACCGCGTTCGAGCTGCCGACAATCACCAGCACCGTGAGGAGGATGCCCGCCACCGCGGCGCCGCGCCACACCGGCTCCTTCAGGAACGGCACGTTGATGTCGGTCACCAATCGGCGCGTCTCCGGTTGCCACCACAGATACAGGGCGACGAACCCGGCCAGAACAAACTGCACGATCAACTTGACCCGCGCGTGAACGCCCTTCGGGTTTTGAAAGGCGATCTTGGCGTAGTCGTCGTAAAAACCCAGCGCGGCCAGGCCCACCAGCGACACCAGCGTGAGCACCACCAGCGAATTCCACTGCGTCCACAGCAGCGCCGTCAGGTCAATCGCGACCACCATCAACAGCCCGCCCATCGTCGGCGTGCCGCGCTTGCGCTCCCGCTCCGTGCGGCCCCCGGACTGCGCCGCGGCGTCGTCGTAATGCTGGCCAAACTTCACCCGCCGCAGCCACCGAATGAACGCCGGGCCCAACAGCAAACTGAGGCCCAGCGCCGTCACCGCCGCCCCGGCCGTCCGGAAGGTGACGTAGCGGAACACCCGCAACCCGGACAGCGGGTCCTCCCACGCCGTGCCGGCGGACCAATCGAGGAGCTGCTGGCTCAGATAGTACAGCACGCCGTGCTCCCTTCTCGCCCGTTGGGCGTCGCCGGCGCTTGCGCGGTCAACCGTTCCCGCAGCGCCTCCACCACCCGTTCGAGGCGTGCGGACCGCGACGCTTTGACCAGCACGATGTCCCCCGCCGCGACCACCGCCAGGAGCCGCTCCACGACCGCTTCCACCGTCTCACACGGAACCACCGGTTCCAGGCCCGCCGCCGTGGCCGCTGCCGCGAGCGTGCCGGCATGCGCTCCCAGGACGAACAAGCCCGCCAGCCCCGCGCGCGCCGCGCCGGCCCCCACTTCGCGGTGCATCGCCTCGGCATGAATGCCAAGCTCGGCCATGTCGCCCAACACCGCCCACCGGCGGCCGGTTCCGGGCAGGGCCTGAAGCGTCTCCAGCGCTGCCAGCATCGAATCGGCATTGGCATTGTAGCAGTCATCCAGCACGCGAACGCCGCCCGCGGTCCACAGTTGCAAACGGTGCGGCGGCGGCAGACAGGCAGCCAGGCCGGCGCGCGCTTCGTCCGCGCTGAGGCCCAGTTCCGCCGCCACCGCCAGGGCCAGCAGCGCATTGCCGACCTGGTGCCGCCCCAGCAGGCGCAAACGGTATTCGCCGGCATGGTGGCGCGTGGGCGCCGCGACCGTGAACACCGTGCCCGTGTCCGTCAGCCGACACTGCACCGCGCGCCACGCACAGCCCTCATCCCAGCCGACGCGGACGATTCGAGCCCGGGTGCGTTGCGCCAGCCGCGCCGCGACCGCCGCCGAAACCCCGGTGAACAGCGTGCCGTCCGCCGGCAAGCCTTCCGCCAGCGCGCCCTCTTCCGCGCAAACTCCCTCCAGGTCGCCGAAGAATTCGAGATGCTCGCGGCCCACACTGGTGAGGACACCCAACCGTGGCGCGATCAGTCGCACCAACGGGGCCAGTTCGCCCGGGTGATTGGTGCCCGCCTCCAACACCGCGGCCCGGTGCTCGCGCCCCAGCTTGACCAGAGTCAGCGGGACGCCGATGGCGTTGTTGAAGCTGGCCTCGCTCGCCAGCACGTTCCACCGCGCCCGCAGCGCGGCGGCGATCAACTCCTTGGTGGTCGTCTTCCCGTTCGATCCGCCCACCGCCACGATCGGAATCCGAAAGCGCAGGCGATGGTAGGCGGCCACTTCCGCCAGCGCCCGCCGGCTGTCCGCCACGAGAATGACCGGACAGCCGCCGGCCAGGCCCCGCCATTTGTCGCGCTCGCCGAGCAGCGCCGCCGCGCCGCACCGCACCGCCTCGGCCGCGAAGTCGTGGCCATCAAAGCGTTCCCCCGCAATCGCGACGAACAGATCGCCCGGCTGCACCTGCCGCGAATCAATCACCACCCGCCGCACCGCCAACTCCGGCGCGTCCGGCACGAGGTGGCCCCCGCAACTGGCGGCGATTTCATGGAGCGTGAGCGGTTCCATGCGCGTCGGGTTTAGTTCGGTCCGGGCACAGCAAAACCCAACTCCGCCAGCGCCGACGCCGCCAACGCGCGGTCATCCGAAGGCACGATCGTGCTGCCCAGTTCCTGCCACGTCTCATGCCCCTTGCCGGTGAGCAGCACGGTGTCGCCCGCCCGCGCTGCAGCCACCAGGCGCGCCACCGCCCGCCGCCGGTCGGGTTCGCACCAAAAGCCATCCGGACGCGCGGCGCGACACCCGGCAGCCAACTGAGCGGCGATTACCTCCGGCGCTTCGTCGCGCGGGTTGTCGCTGGTCAGCGCGATGTCGTCCGCCGCTTCGGCCACCGTGCGGCCGATGGCTGCCCGCTCGCTGGCGCTGACCCCACCTGGCGACCCCAGCGCCACGAGGAGCCGGCCGGGCGTGATTTCGCGGGCCACGCGCAAGAGATGCCGCAACTGACCGGGAGTGCGCGCCTGATCCACAAACACGGCAAACGGCTGCCCCGCCCGCACCGGTTCCAGTTGCCCCGGCACGGTGCGCACGGCCACCAGGCCGGCCCGAATGGCGGGCACCGGCACTCGCAGTTGGAGCGCCGCGCCAATCGCGGCCAGCGCGCTGTACACGCGCTGCCGACCGGGCAGCGCCAGCCGACAGGGAAACTTCAGTCCCCGGCCTTCGACCATCATGCGAGTCCCGTCGCGGCCCAGTTCCACGTGGCTGGCGCGGAGCCGGGCCGACTCGGCAAGACCATACGTGACCTGCACCTCCACATAGCTTTCGCGCGCCAGCCGCTCGCCGTAGGGATCGTCAATGTTGATCACCGCGCTCCCGCGTTTGGCTCCTGCCGCCACCGCGCTGAACAGCCGTTTCTTCGCGGCGAAGACCTGTTCCGCGCGCCCCGGCTCGGAGAACTGCTCCGCCGCGAAATGGGTGAACACCGCGAGGTCAAACTCGACCGCAGCGACGCGCTGCTGTTCGAGCGCCAGCGCGCTGACCTCCATCACGCATGCGTCGAGTCGCGCCCGCGCCATCTGCGCGAGCATCTCCTGCAGCTCCAGCGCTTCCGGTTCCCCGCGGCCCGCGGGAAGCCGGCGCTCGCCGACTTCGTGGTGAATCGAGCTGACCAGTCCGCTCCGTAGCCCGGCCGCGGCGAGAATCGAACGCAGCAAAAAGGTCGTGCATACCCGCCCGTGGGTACCGGTGATGCCCACGACCTTGAGCGCGCGGCTCGGATGCCCGTGAAAGGCCGCCGCGGCGCCCGCCAGCGCCAGCCGGGCGTCGCGCACGCGCACCTTCGTGGCACGCCGGGGAACAAATCCGTTGCGCTCGCAGATCACTGCCGCTGCCCCGCGCTCGACGGCTACCGGCAGGGGCTCCGCGAGTTCGCCCGCCTCCCCGGGCAGCGAAAAATAAGCGGCATCCGGGCCGACCCGGCGGCAGTCGTAGGCGAGCCCCGCCACTGGACGCGAGAGCGGACCTTCGACCATCGCCACGGGCATGTGGCGGACCAGTTCGCGGAGGGTGCAGGGAGTGTTCATCGGCTCGCCAGGGTCGGCACCGCGACGCCTTCGTGACCGGCGTAGGTTTTCCGGGGCGCCGCCGTTGCCGGGGTTTCGGGGGAGGCCGGATGCCGGGAAGCGGGCGTCAGTTCGCCCGGAAGATCCGGCGGAATTTGCAGGCAGCGCAGCACTTCCTCGGCGATGTCCTTGATGATCACGCCCGCTGTCGCCCCGCCCATGTGGCTGATGCGCTTGGGCTCGTTCACGCCCACGAGGAAGCACAACTCCGGCTTTTCAGCGGGAACGAGCGCGTAAAACGAGGCGTAATATTTTCCGGACTTGTAAGTGCCGGCGTGGAATTTTTCGGTCGTGCCGGTCTTGCTGGCGAGAGAGTGGCGTTCCAGTTCGGCCTTGCGCGCGGTGCCCTCCTCGGAGGCGACGCCGCGCAGCGCCCGGAGCATGGCGGCCGCGGTGGCCTCATTCAACACGCGGCGCTCCGCCACCGGACTGTACCGCACCAGGAGCCGCCCGGCGTGGTCCTCCAGCCGGTCCACGAGCATCGGACGCATGAGCATGCCGCCGTTGCCGAAAGCCGCCAGCGCCATCGCCATCTGCAGCGGCGTGGCCATGACCTCGTGACCGATCGGAATGCGGGTGATGGAAAGGCCGGACCATTCGCGGGGATGACTGATCACGCCGGCCCGTTCGCCCGGCAGCATGATCTGCGTGCGGCGACCGAAGCCGAAGTTCGTGATGGCGTGGTACAGGCGCTCGGGCCCGAGCCGCAAGGCGGCCTGGGCGGTGCCGATGTTCGAGGACTTCACGAGCACCTCCTCGAAGGTCAACAGGCCGTAGCCTTTGTGATCGTGCAGGTAACGGCCGCCGTAAAACCACCGGCCGTTGTGACAGTTGACCCGCTCGTCCAACCGCAGCAGGCCGGCCTCCAGCGCCGCGGCCAGCGTGACAATCTTGAACGTGCTGCCCGGCTCGAACAACGAACCGACCAGGTGATTGACGTGCGCGTCCGGCACCCGCCCGGGCGCCGCCGGGTCGAGCGCGGGCGCGTTGGCCATCGCCAGGATCTCGCCCGTGGCCGGTCGCACGATCACCGCAAAGACGCTGGCGGCATCGAATTGCTCGCGCCCTCGAGCGAGGTGCTCCTCGACGATGCGCTGCACCCGGGCATCGAGGGTGAGGACCACGTTCAAGCCGGGCCGTGGCGGCAGGTCTCCGCCATTGCCCTTCCACCCCAAAGCGCCCGCCAGCAGTTCCTCGAGCACCGCTTCAACGCCGGTCTCCCCGTGCTCCGCGAAAACGGTGCCGAAGTCGGTAATGATTTCGCCGGAGCTCGTGTAGCCGATGACGTGCGACGCGAGCGTGCCTTCGGGGTACTGCCGCACGTACCCCTCCTGCGCGTAGATGGCGCGCCGCTTCAGCGCTGTGATCGCGTAGTCCAGCCCGGATTTTTTGGGGGCCGTCAGGCCGAGATCGAAATTCGCCATGGCGGAACGAACCTGCTCCCAAACCTCGAGGGGAACGCCGCGTTTCAAGACGGCAAACCGATTGGTCACCACATCTCCGGCCGCGTTCGTGCGCAAAACCGGGGTCAACTTGGCCAGCACGTCGGTGGCTTCCAAGCCGAGCAACGGAGCGATCGTCCTGGCCACCGCCACGCGCTGCGTGAAGATGAGAGCGGGGTCCGCGCAAATGGTGCGCACCGGAAGGCTGGTGGCCAGCACCACGCCCCGCCGGTCCAAAATGTCTCCCCGCCGCGCCGCCCGAACCGTGCGTTCCTCGTGCATCCGCTTCACGATCTCGCGGTAGTGGTCGTGCTTGATGACCTGCAGGCGATACAGCCACAGCGCCAGCGCGACAAACGCCAGTCCGACCAGCCAGCCAAACGCCAGCGCCCAGCGGTAGGGGTGGGTCTGGCTCATCGCAAACCTCCCCGCCCGTCCGCGAAGGGCTTCACCTGCCGACGCCCGCCGGCGCCCCATCGGAGCACGCGACAATTAATGGTGCCGGAATCCATAAATCAGGGGCCGGCGGGACGGCCGGCCAGCTCCACCGACGACCACGCCATCGGTGCGACCGGCGCTGCCTCCAGGGGGTCGGCCAGCAGCAGAACCTGTTCGTGCCGCGTCGGTTTAAGGGGCAGTTGCAGCCGGTGGACCTGCCGCTCGATGGCCGCCTGCGAGCGCAAGGTCTTGATCCGCGCGTCGAGCAACTGGTTGGTCAGAGTGACTTCACGCAGCTCGCGCTCCACCCGGACGATCGCATCCTGCAACCGCCCGTTGCGGTTGCGGTGCAGCGTGTACAGGACCGACAGCACCACCAGAAAGCCGCATACCGCCACCGTGATGAAGAGCATCAGCGGATTGACCGGCCAGATGGGTCGTGGGCGCGCGCGCATGGGGTCAGTCGCCGAGTTTTTCCATCACGCGCAACCGCGCGCTCCGGGCCCGCGGGTTGCCGGCCACCTCCTCCGCCGTGGGGAGAATGGCCTTCCGCGAAACCCACCGCAGTTTCGGGGGGCGTGGCCGGCGCAATTCCGGCACATCCACCTCGCCGGCAAACTCGTAAGCACGGGCCAGTTGGCTGCCAAAACGCTTCACGCGCCGGTCCTCACCCGAGTGAAACGCGAGCGTGGCCAGACGGCCGTGGAGTTTGAGGGTTCGCCAGATGGCCGGCAGGCCGCGGTCCAACTCGTCCAGCTCCGAGTTGACATAGCAACGCAGCGCCTGAAACGCCCGCGTCGCCGGATGAATCCGACCGCCGCCCCCCGGCAGCACCTGCGCGATGAACTCCGCAAGTTGCCGAGCGGACGTGAACGGCCGGGGCTGACGGGCGCGCACAACCTCGCGGGCCAGCCGGCGAGCGTGCCGCTCGTCACCCAGTTCCCAGAAGATCTTCGCCAGCTCCTCCTCCCCCGCCTCGTTCACCACGTGCGCCGCGGTCAGAGGCTGACGCACGTCGAACCGCATATCCAACGTGGCAGGACTGGTGAACGCGAAACCGCGCTCCGGGTCGTCCAGTTGCGCGCTGGACGCGCCGAAATCGGCGACCGCGCCATCGCAACTGGCCGGCGGAACCCACTGGTCCACATCCGCGAAGCTGCCCTGGCGGATTTCAAAGCGACCGGAAAAGCGCGCGAGTCGTTCCCGCGTCGCCTTCACCGCCGAAGCGTCGCGGTCGCAGGCAAAAAGCCGGCCCGTCGGCGAACTGGCCTCCAGGATCGCCTCGGAGTGCCCACCGCCACCGGCCGTGCAGTCGAGGTAGGCGCCGCCCGCCCGCGGCTGCAACGCCGCCACCACCTCGCTGATCATCACCGACTGGTGGGCGTACGGAATCACGGTTCATGCCTCACCGGGCCGGGTTTTCAAAAGCGAACAGTTCCTGCCGGCTGCTCGTCGCCGCGACGTGTTGGCCCGCCATGACACCCCCGCCCTTCGCCGCGACCACCCGACGGGTGGTCACTTCGTAATCCTCGTCGCGGAGGTCGTTGCGCACCGGCTTCAGCCGCTCGAACGCCAGTTCGCGCTGGGCAGGATCCGTGCGCCGTCTCAGCCGCAGCCACCCGGCACCGCCGGACTCCCGCGCGACCGGGGCTGCGGGGGCCGACGGACGCTCTCGCTGGAACGGCCAGAGGCTCTGCCAGAAACCCCGCCCGAACCGGGCGGGCTGGCTCCCGGACCGCCCTTCGCTCGCGCGCGGCCAGCCGAAAGACGGCAGGTCTTCGGTTACGAACACCGTCGGCTTCTCGCGAACGGTCCCGATAACGTTCGCGGCCGACATCAGTTTGAGCAGGTTCATAGGCCAAGCTTGATGCCGGTCTCCGGCCCCAGACGGGACGGCTGCCGGCACTTTTCTTCCCAACGTTTCAAATCCCAAATCTCGAACCGGTCTCCCAAACCAATCAGCCGAACTTCGTCCCCGATGTTCAGTGACCGGCGGAGGTCTTCCCCCAGGCAAATGCGCCCCACCTTGTCCATGCGCACCGCTTGGGCCACCCCGAGCGTTGCCCGCTCCAGTTCCACCGCCTCCTCGTCCGAGAGCAAAAACGTGCGGACCTTCTCGATGAGCTGATCCCACCGGCTCGGCGTGAGCGCGAGGATCCGGTCCTTCGCCCACGGTGCCCACGGAATCAGGGTGAAGACCATCGAAGGGTCCGTGGGGCGCCACTCGATCGGCAGCATGAAGCGGTGGCTGGCGTCCACCGAGTGGGTTTTGGAACCACTCAGTCTCGGCAAAGCGCTTGGCTGCTCACCCGTCATGCCGCCAGAAATCACCCTTTTCTTCCGTTGACAACCGTTTTCTACCTTTTTCTACCCGAGAGGGTCAACAGAAAAAGCCTCGCCGAAAAAGCGCGAATAACTCACACGTTATTCACCGCCCTATCCACGAGGCCGAGCAGCAAAGAGCCGAGGGCCCGGCACGACCGCGAAGTGGCCGGGCACGAAGGGGTTGTATCCCACGCCGACGGAGTCTTACAAGCTCTATTCACAACGCGGAACCTCTTCCGCGTCTCCCCTGAGGCACCCAGCCGAGGTGCATCACGGCATCAGGAACGTTGTGAGCTCCGGTGCCTGAGAATCGGAAACTCCGACGGGACAGGAGAGACCGGCCAGCCGGTGAAAACGCCCCGGCTTGCCCCAGCCTCATCGCAGGTCGAGATGACTCAACCAGGACGCCGTGACCCTGGCGGGCGTGAACGCCGCTGCAGAAGAAAGAGAAACGCCCCCCGCGTGACCATTTTTCCGCATGCCGCCGCCGCGGCACTTGCCCACGGCCTCCGAAAAGCGCGTCCTCACTTCCCCTGCGCGTCCGCCTCCTCGCGGGCACCGGACCGCCCCGCTGGAGCGCGGTCGTCCTCGCCCATCAGTTTCGCCAGAATGCCAGCCCGGTCGGCGAGCTGCTCTGCTTGCTGGGCCACTGGCAGGACTTTCACGAAGCTCTCGGTGAGGAGAGCCTGGTTGTCGCGGCGGAAGGCGCAATGGGTGTCGGCGGTGAGAAGGCGCACGGGCACGCTGTCATAGGTGCTCTGCTCGACCCGCCTGCCGGCAGGCAGGTGCGGCGGCTGCTGAAGCTGCCGGTGGCGCCGCTGTAAATGAGCAGCGCCAGCAACATCCAAGGCGGATACTGTTCGCTGCCGGTGCCGCGGGTGTTGACCTTGACCTGGCGCAGGTCGAGGGCGTCCACGGCGTCGAGGATGAAGTGGACGAGGTGATCGGCGGGCACCTAGTCGCTCACTCCGGCACGGTCACCGCCTGCCTCATCGCTCTGGCCCAGCGCATCGTGGCCATGAACTTCGGCGATTTCGCGGCTTCGTCGTCGTAGTGCTGGAGAATGCCCCAACTGCCCCATTTGCTCCACCGGCCCGTGGAGGCGAAGTAGCAGAAGAGGTCGCCGCCTTCCCTGGCCCACGCTTCGTAGTAGCGCCGGTAGAGGTCGCCCATGCGCGGATGGGCGTTGGCCGCGTGCAGCAGCTTGGTGATGGTGTCGTTGTTCTCGACGCCACCCACGCCCACCATGTGCTGGCCGCCTTCGTAGGCAATGAGCTTCAGGCCGTACTTGTCGGCGACGCGCTTGTTGCCCTGGATCCACTTGATGGATTCGGGCAGCGCGTTGGTTTCCATGAAGTCGAGCGCCTGCTCAAAGGTCCAGCCTTCGACCAACGCGGCGTTCAGTCGCTTGCCTTCCTTGGGCACGTTGCAGGAGACGTAAGGCGCGATGGCCAGGGCGTCGGCGTGTTTCCAGGCGTCCTGAAACTCGACCACGCGCTCAGAGACGTACGGGTTGGCCGCTTGGGAAGGCAGGACGCGCACAAGTCGTTCCGTGCCGCCAAAGACTTCTTCCCAGATTTTGAAGATTTGCACCGAGCGCCAGGCGGTGAAAAGCCAGCCGGCTTCCCAGGGCTTCTCCGCAAATCCCAGCTTTACACCTTGCTCGCCGGCCCAGCGGCTTTGGGCAAACTGACCGTTCCAAACCTCGTTGGAATACTCGACATAGGCCCTGAGCGTCGGCGCCAGGCGTGCTTTCACCATCTGCGCGAACTGGCGCACGTAATCGTCATCCGCCAGGTGCGGCA
>CAYNCT010000082.1:0-15292 GCA_964396005.1 uncultured Verrucomicrobiota bacterium
GAGCGTGAGTGGGCTAATACCTCACCGGGAGTTCGAATCTCCCCCTCTCCGCCAGTTCACGCCGCTGACGCCCGGTTCTCCTCTTGCGGGGCAACCCGCCTCAGTCGAGCCGCTCGACGGGCACCGACCGGAGGCGGCGCTTCATCAACCACCCGACACCGACCAGGTCGTAGAGACCCCGCCAGAGGCGGTTCCACACGCCGTATTTGGAAACCCCCGCCACCCGCGGGCGATGACCGACCGGCACCTCGCGCGTCTTCCAACCGCTCCCCGCGACAAGGATCGGCAGAAAGCGGTGCAGGCCGTTGAAGGCGGTGAGGCCCGCCAGGCACTCGCGTTTGAAGACCCGCAGTGCGCACCCGGTGTCGCGGAAGTCGTAGCCCAGCGCCTGCGCGCGGAACCAGCGGGCCACGGCCGAGGAAAACTTTCGCAGAACCGAATCTCGGCGGTTCGCGCTGCGATCGCCGCAAACGAAATCCACTTCGTCCAGGAGTTCGAGCAGGCGGGGAATCTCGGCGGGATCGTTCTGGAGGTCGCCGTCGAGGGTTGCCAGCACCGGCGCCCGCGTGTGCTGCAGGCCGGTCCACACGGCGGCGCTTTGACCGGCATTGCGCGCGTGGCGAAGGCCCCGCACGCGGGCGTCCTGAGCGCGAGCCTCCGCGATGCGCCGCCAGGTGGCATCGGTGCTGCCGTCGTCCACGAAGACCAGCTCCCATGCGCGCCCGTCGGGCTCCAGCGCCGCCGCAACTTCCCGCAGCAGGGGCAGCACGTTCTCCGCCTCATTGAACACGGGAACGATCACGGCGAGCTCTGCGGACCTGGACGCCTCGGTAGTCATCGAGCTTCGCGCGGGGCGACAACGCCCCGCCTGGTATCACCGGCGGAACATGCCCGGGGGCAGCCCCCCCCTGCCGCCAAGGCCTCCCAGGCGGCCGAGGCCGGCGCCGCCCATGCGGCCCATCATTTTCTGGAACTTGCCCATCTTCTTCATCATCTGCTGCATCTGGCTGAAGCGATTGAGCAGGTTGTTGACCTCGCTGACCTTCACCCCGCTGCCGTTGGCGATGCGCAAGCGGCGACGGGCATTGAGGATCCCCGGCTGACGGCGCTCCTGCGGCGTCATGGCGCAAATGATGCCCTCCATCCGCCGGAACTCTTTCTCGCTCTTGCTGAGGTCGGCATTTTTGAGCATTTCCCCACCGCCGGGCAGGAGGCCCACGAGGTTTTCCAGTGGGCCCATCGTTTTCATCTGCCGGAGTTGGGACAGGAAATCCTCAAGGGTGAACTGGCCCTTGCGCATCTTGTCCTCGAGTTTCTGCGCTTCCTCCAGATCCACGGCTTCGGCGGCCTTTTCGACCAGCGAGACGACATCGCCCATGCCCAGAATGCGCTGTGCCATCCGCTCGGGGTGGAACGGTTCGAAGTCCTCAAGTTTCTCGCCGAGGCCCATGAACTTAATCGGCTTGCCCACCACGGCGCGGAAGCTCAACGCCGCGCCGCCGCGGGCGTCGCCGTCCAGTTTGGTCAGGATCGCCCCGGTGATGGCGAGGGCCTGGTCAAAGTGCGTGGCCACATTGACGGCTTCCTGGCCGGTGGCAGCGTCCAGGACCAGGAGGATTTCCCGCGGTTTGACCAGGTCGCGCAACCGCACCAGCTCCTGCACCAGCGGTTCATCAATCTGCAAGCGGCCGGCGGTGTCGAAAATAACCACACTGTGCTGTTGGGCGCGGGCCACCTCGAGCGCCTCCCGGGCGATGCGCAACACGTCGGTCTCGCCCCGCCGGACCAAGACCGGGAGCTCGAGCTTTTGCCCGAGCGTTTCGAGCTGATCCATGGCGGCCGGCCGATAGACGTCGGCCGCCACCAGCAGCGGGGAGCGTCCCTGCCTCTTGAGCAGCCGCGCCAGCTTGCCGCTCGAGGTGGTCTTGCCCGATCCATGCAGTCCCACCAGGAGAACCGCGGCGGGATCGCCAGCAAGGTCCAGCCCCGCGTTTTCCGCGCCCAGCAGCTCGACCAACTCGTCGTGGATGAGTTTGATGATCTGCTGCCCGGGCTGGACGCTTTGGATCACCTGCTGACCGATGGCCTTTTGCTTGACGCTCTCGATGAAGTCCCGCGCGACCTTGAAATTCACGTCAGCGTCCAGCAGCGCCAGCCGCACGTCGCGCAAAGCATCGGACACGTTGGACTCGGAAATCCGGCCCAGACCCCGCAGATTGCGGAAGACGCTCTGGAGTTTGCTGCTGAGTGAGTCGAACATGCCGGCAAGCTAGGAGACCCCGGCGGGATTGACAAGACGCGGCCGGATGAGCGCAGTTCCGCCGCGCCCGGTGGCATCAACCGGGGCGATGCCAGCGAGGCGGGGACGGGGCGGAAGCCGCGCGCCGCATTTGACTTGGTGGCGCCGGACGAGTAAACCTCAATCAGTTATGCGAGGCATTTCCCGGCATCTTCGGCAAACGGTCGGCTGCTTGTCCTGCGCGGCGGTCTGGTTTGGGCTTGTGCCGCCTCTGATCGCCGGCGAGCCGGTGCGCTTCACGGATTCCGCGGAGGCAGCATCCCGCCAACGCGCGACCGAACAGCGACGATCCCTTGTCGGCGAAGGCGGGACCGGCAGCCCGTCCGCGCCGGATCGGAACTTGGCAGCCCCGAACAGGGACATGCCGCCACCCTACATCGCCGCGCCCGTTTTGACCCAGAAGCAGCGCGAAGAACTCGAGCGCCGGCGCAATTGGATTTTCCAGACACCGGATTCGCTGAGCGGCGGGGCCGCCACTCCCGAGGACGCTTTTGGCGTCGAGTCCTACCGTTTGGAAAAGAACTGGTCTTCCGGCCGGCAGACCTCGAGCAGCATGGTCCGGTTCATCGAGCGCGGCCCGGTTACCCGGGAGACGCCGCGGCCCGAAAGTGACGAGGAAGAGGACTCCTCCGCCAGCAGCCGAACCTCGAACGATTCCGGGCGATCCACTCGCCGCGGGTCCGGCTGGAATGGGTTCGCGGTCAGTTCCGGTCAAGGGGAGAGCACCGTGCCATCGCTGGATCGTCAATCGGATGCGCCGACAACGACCCTGGGGGTCGGCGCGGACCCCGGCAGCTTTTTGGGATCGGGCCAGTCGCAGCGCGTCACTCTCCGACCGCGGTTTGCCGGAGCATCGGCGAGCGTTTCCGCTGCAGGCGCGTCCGACCGGACACTGCGATCCGGCGATCGGCTCACGCCGCGCGATTTCTCGATGTCCCCTGACTCAGGCAGTCCAACCCGCGGCGAGCCGGGGGTGGCCGACCCGGTGAACCTGTTCCCCGACCTAACGCGGCAAGCCCTGAATCCGGTCACGCCCGGAGTCAGCGCGCCCGGAATCGCGGCCGCCCGCCCGTCGGGAAGCTTGACGCCCGAAATTGGGCGCCCCGGAGCGCGCCTCGAATCTCGGTTCGGCAATGGTTTGGGGAGCGGCCTCGGTGGAGGATCGGCCGCCAGCGGTAATGTGGAACGCGAGACCGCGCCGTCCTCCTCGAAGGTTTTCAAGTCGCGGGTGGCGATTGAAATGCCGACACGGCGCTTCTGAACCGGACGCGCCGGCCTCAACGCCGGGCGGACCAAGATCCGCGCCGTTGCATCTCCGGGGAACTGGCGTTCAGGTCAAGATGCGGCGTGCCTCGTCGAGGAATATCCCCTTGAAGTTCATCTCGAGGGCTTGGGCATTGGTGGCCTTGGCGAGCGCTTCTTTCTCGGACACGCGCCCCTGCTTGACCAGGTTAAACAACGCCTGATTAAAGGTCTGCATGCCGTCGTCCACGCCGGTTTCGATCGCGGCCGGCAGTTTTTCGAGGCGGTTCTCCTCGATGAGCTTCTTGACGGTCCCGGTGTTGATCATGATTTCGAGCGCCGGGGTGACGCCGCCGCCGACTTTTTGGGCCATGCGCTGACACACCACCGCCTGGAGGGTGGAGGCGAGCTGGCGGCGGATCTGGTCGCGCTCGTCGGGTTTGAAGAAGTCGAGAATGCGCGTCACGGACTGACTGGCGGTGGTCGTGTGCAGGGTGGAGAGAACCAGGTGTCCGGTATCGGCCGCGTTCATCGCAGCGCTGAAGCTGATGGCGTCCCGCATTTCGCCGATCATGATGATGTCCGGGTCCTGCCGCAGGATGTGCTTGAGCCCCATCGCGAAACTGGTCGAGTCGAGGCCGATTTCGCGCTGCTCGATGATGCACTGGTTGTCCTCGAAGACGTACTCGATCGGGTCCTCGAGGGTGACAATGTGCTTCTTGGACGTGGCGTTGATGTGCTCGATCATCGCGGCCAGCGTGGTGGACTTGCCGCAGCCAGTGGAGCCGGCCAGCAGGACGATGCCGCGCGGGGACTCGGCCAGTTGTTTGAGGATCGGCAGCAACCCCAGCTCTTCAAAACTCGGCACGCTAACCTTCACGTACCGCATCGCCAGGCACCAGACTCCCTTTTGTTGGAAGACATTGGTCCGGAACCGGCCGATGCCGGGCACGAAGTAGGAGAAATCCACCTCCCGATCCTCGTCCAGCCGCTGGCGGGCGTGTTTCGGCACGATCGAATCCACGACCATGTTCACCCAGTCGAGGGTGGGCGTCGGCGCCTGGATTGCCACCAGTTGGCGGTTGATCCGCAGGACGACCGGAGAGTCTGGTTTGATGTGAACGTCCGAGGCGCCACCCTCGACGGCGGCTTGGAGAATGCGATGAAAGACTTCCATGGCCGTTCGAGAAGAAAGAAACGCGCCAGTTTCAGGTCGGCCCGGGCCACTCCATTTGCCTCAAGCCGCGTCGGGGTTCCTGCGACAGGTCGAGGAAGACCAGGGACACCAGGTAGCCGCTGTGGGGCGTGCCGACGCAGTCCACCACAATGCCGGTGCCGCAGACCCGCGACTCCTTTTCCGCGGACTGGAGGTCCACGCTCAACTCGACCCAGGTGGGCACGGGGTCGGGGGAGATGAATTCAAGGCCGTTCTTGCGCACCACCACTTGACTGGCCGGCAGCGCCAGCCGGGTGGTCGGAGACTGCGGGGGTAAAAGATCAAAAGCGCCGGATCGGTCTAGTTTGCTGGTCGCCATAAGGGCTGCGGGGATCCTATCACTGCGTCCATTTGCGTCAATGATGCCCACCCGTTTTACCACTCCACCACGGCTGCCGCCCAGGTGAACCCGGCGCCGAACACCATCAAGAGCACGAGGTCGCCCCGCGCGATGCGGCCCTGCTCGACCGCCTCGGCGAGAGCGATGGCAACGGAAGCGGCCGAGGTGTTGCCGAAGCGGTCCAGATTCACAAACAGTTGGTCCGGCCGGGCTCCGAGCCGTTCTGCGACGGCGTCAATGATGCGGCGGTTGGCCTGATGCGGGATGACGCACTTGATTCGGGTGATGTCCAGGTTGCACTGGCGGAGAACCTCCGTCGCCGCCGCGTGCATGGACTGCACGGCGTTCTTGAAGGTCTCCCGGCCGTCCATGCGGATAAAGTGCTGGCGCTGTTCCACGGAAGCCGCGCTGGCAGGCATCGCGCTGCCGCCGGCGGGCACGCAGAGCACCGACCCTTTCGACCCGTCAGCGCCCATGTACGTGGCCAGCAGTCCGTGACTGTTCGGCCGGCTTTGCAGGACCGCCGCGCCCGCGCCATCGCCAAAGAGCACACAGGTGTTGCGATCGGTCCAATCCACGAGCGTGGTTAGTTTCTCGGCCCCGACCACCAGCACGGTATTGTAGGTCTGCGACTGAATGAACTGCTGGCCAATTTCCAACGCGTAAAGGAAGCCCGAGCAGGCCGCTTCGATGTCGAACGCCGCCGCCCGGGTGGCCCCAATCTTTTGCTGAACCAGACAGGCAGTGGACGGGAACGGCATGTCCGGCGTCACCGTGGCGACGATGATCAGATCCACATCCTCGGCCTTGATCCCGCCGTTTTCCAGGGCGCGTCGCGCCGCCTTGGCTGCCAGGTCCGACGTCGTTTCTTCCGGCGCAGCCACCCGCCGCTCCCTGATGCCGGTGCGCGTGGTGATCCATTCGTCAGTCGTCTCTACTAGCCGTTCGAGGTCGCGGTTGGTCAGGGTCTTTTCCGGAACGTAGGCCCCTACGGCGACAATCGAGCAGGGGCGCCCTTGGAAGCCGTGGCGGGCCCGGGGGTTGGTGAAACGGCTGGGCTGGCTGGTGTGCATGGAGGCTACGCGGTCGCGGCGCGAGCGGCCCCCCCCTTGGGGACCAGGGCTGCTTTGATTTCTCGGGCGATGATTTCGTTGACCCGCAGTTCGACGGCCTTCACAGCCTGCCCGATCGCATTCATGATGGCGCGTTCACCCGAGGACCCGTGCGCGATGACCACATTGCCATTGAGCCCGAGCAGCGGCGCCCCGCCATGCGATTCGGGATCGGTGCGTTGCTTGATGGCGCGGAAGGCGCCCTTCGCCAGCAGAGCGCCGAGCTGGCGCTTGGGGTTTTTGGTTAACTCGCTTTTCAACCAACGGAACAGGCTGCTGGCAAGACTTTCGCAGGTCTTCAAAACGATGTTGCCGACGAACCCGTCGCAGACGACCACGTCCACCTGGTTGGCAAAGAGGTCGTGCCCCTCGACATTGCCCAGGAAATTGAGATCCAGCTCCTGGCAGAGCTTGAACGCTTCCTGGGTCAGATCGTTCCCTTTGACGTCTTCGGTTCCCACGCTCAACAGCCCGACGCGTGGTTTGGTGTATCCGAGAACCTCGCGGGAGTACACGTTGCCCATGATGGCGAACTGGGCCAGGTGCAGCGGTCGGCATTCCACATTGGCCCCGGCATCCACGAGCACAAATTCGTGCTCGGGCGCGGGAATCACCGCGAAAATGGCGGGACGCTCAACCCCCTCGAGGGGGCGCAAGCGGACCGTCGCCGCCGTGACGACTCCCCCGGTGTTCCCGGGTGAGATGAGAGCGTCGGCCTTGCCCGTTTTGACCAGGTCCACCGCTCGCAGCACGGAGCAGTCCTTCTTCCGCCGGAGGGCCACGACCGGTTTGTCCTCCATGGTCAGCACCTCGCTGGCATGGACGATCTGCAACCGCGGATCCGGCGAACCATGGCTCGCGAGGTTGGCCGTAATGGCCGGCTCGGAACCCACCAGGTAAAGTGTGTTGATGCTGCGGAAATGGCGGAGTGCCAAACGCGCTCCCGCCACGACCACCCCCACGCCGTGGTCGCCGCCCATCACATCCAGCGCAATGCGCATGGAAAGCCAACGCGCGGCCACCCCTTCGACCGGGGCCGCGTCCTTCGGTTGGGCTCAGCCCACCGCCTTGACGGTGACCACCTGTCGTCCCTTGTAGTACCCACAGGCAGGGCAGACCCGGTGTGGCAGGGCGGGGGAGCCGCATTGCGAACACACGCCCGGTTGGGGCAGCTTCAAGACGCTGTTGTACGCCCGTCGCATGCGCTGCCGGCTGTGGGAAGGCTTACGTTTTGGGACACCCATAAGTTGGTGGTCAGAATTTCAGTTTGTTTAGCTGCTCCCAAGGCGACACCCCCGTCCTCGGATGGGGTTCGCCGGAAGTTTCACGGGAGAAGGTCTGCTCCGGGAGCGGCAACCCGCGACACTCGGAATCACACAACGGATGTTGCGGAAGCGCGAGGACGATATCTTCGCGCACCCAGGGCGTCAAGTCCACGCACTGATCCCGCACGACAGCGGCGTCCTCGCCGCTCAAAGGCACGAGGCACTGCCAGTCGGAGAGCGTCAACTCGCGGTTCACCGCTCGGAGGCAGCGCACACACACGCAGGCCAGGGGAATCCGGATGGTCCCCTGGAGCAGCAGGCTGCCGGAAACCAACTCCACCCGAAACCCATAAGCGGCCGGGCCGGCGACCTGCAGACACTCATCGCCGGTCTCGATGTCCAACTCCTCCGGCTGGAGTTCACCTCGCAGGTCACAACCCTCGGTTTCCAGTTCGTGGAGATTGATGATTGGGCGCATTCGAAGCTTCGCCGACCTGTTAACCGGGAGCGCTGCCCGACGTTGGGCCGGGGCGCAAGCGCGCTTCAAGCAGGGTTTTCACGAAAGGCGGCACGAAAGGACTTACGTCACCCCCGAGGCGGCAGACCTCCTTCACAATGCGGGAACTCAGAAACGTGTACTGGTCCTTCGGCATCATGAAGATGGTCTCCACCGCGTCATTCATGCTGCGATTGGTCAGTGCCAACTGAAACTCGAACTCAAAATCCGACACCGCCCGCAACCCCCGGATGATCGCGGAAGCCCCCCGGGCCGCGGCGTAATTCACCAGCAATCCGGAAAAGCTGTCCGCTTCTGTGTTAGGTATTTCGGCGATCGCCCGGCCCACCATTTCCCGGCGCTCGACGAGGGAAAACAGGGGCTGTTTGAGTTCGTTGCCCGCCACCGCCACGATCACGCGATCGAACAGCCGGGCCGCCCGAAGCACCAGATCCAGGTGGCCGTTGGTCAAGGGATCGAAGCTCCCCGGATAGACCACGATGCGCACGGAATGAAAGCGGGTTTTTAGAGCCGAAAACCCAGAGCGGTTAATTCCGCTCTGGGTTCCATCGGCGTTGAAATCTCGTCGTCTGCTCTGGACGGGTCAATCACCTTCCCCCGAGCCGCCGGGGCTCGAAGGGCTCGCTGGCGAAAACGGCGGAAGAATGCCCGGCGTGGTCGGGATGGTCACGCCCGGGGTAATAAACGCCGGATCGGTCGGCGTCGAGTGATTGAGGTATTCGAAGGGCCGCTGAACGGCCAACCACTGCGGCGACGGCATGTAGCGGCCATAGCTCGTCCGCAAACTGTCCACCATCGAGTCCAGCCGGTCGCTCATCTCCGCTTCATCCTCGCTGGACATCGCAGCGACGCCGCCAGCGCCGGCGTTGCCCTGCGGTTCGAACACCAAGCGATCACTGACGTTGAACTTGGTGCCGGTTGTCCCTGCCATCGCGGCGTAAAACACGGTAGCCACGCCTTCTTTCACCGCCACGCGGCCGTCTTCACTCACGAGGAACTTCGCCCCATGCACGGAAGCTGTGGTACGACCCGCCTTCACCTGATATTTGGAAGCGGCGTTCACTTTGGTGGTCAAGCCCAACACGGAACCCTTCTTCACGCGGACTTCCGTGTTGGCGATGGTCTCGGAGTCACCCTTCGCGCGGTTCAGCGCGGAGAACACCACCTCCGAATTGCGGCTCACCTGCAGCAGCGGTCCGTTGGCACCCAGGTAAAGATCCAGCTCCGAGTCGCCCGTCTGGATAGTGGCTCCCTCGGGCACAACACTGCCCTCCTTGACCGGTTGCCAAGTCTTTCCGTCCAACGAGGTTTTGGCGGTACCCTTTTGAACCTTGGCGCTGATCGCCTCGGCCTGGGTCACGACCACTCCCGCGGACACCAAAACGGCCGCGGTCAACAAGCGAGATAGTTGCTTCATAGATGCTCTGGTTTGAGGACTGGCGTTATCGAAAACCGGAGTCAGTTTAGGCCGGAGTCGGTGACTGTCAACGGCTTAGTTCGCTGAAGTTGGCGGCCATTCGACCTCGCCTTGGAGGGCAGAACGGACCGGCTTAAGTCACCCCAAGGCGGCGCCGGCATCCAACCTTCGGGGCGGCGAGAGGGCTCCAGCTCTCGCGCGATTGGCCCATCCAGCCCGCCACTGCGGCAGCGCCACCCCCGGCTGCGCGCCGGGCGCACCGGTTGCAAATCAGAGGGCCGGGCCCCGCCCCGCCGCTGACCCTTCGCCAGGCCCCGCTCCCAACTTGATGGCCTGCGCCAGCGTGGCCACGAAAGCTGCCACCCGCGGAACGAGGTCGCTCGCCCGGCCAAGCTCCGCGATTTGATTCACCACGGCGCTGCCCACCACGATCGCCTCGGCATGTCGCGCTACAGTCTGCGCCTGCTCGGGATTCGAGATCCCGAACCCGACGGCGATTGGCACTGTCGAGTGTGCCCGGATTTTGGCGGTCATCGTTGCGATCGTGTCGCTGACCCGCGCTTGCATCCCGGTTACACCCTCGCGCGAGACGTAGTAAAGGAAGCCTCTGGCGTGTCGCGCGATTTGCTCGATCCGATCGTCGGGCGTCGTGGGCGCGATCAACCAGATGGGACACAATCCCGCTTCCCGCATCAGCGTTTCGTAGGTTCCGGCCTCCTCCGGCGGCAAATCCAACACCAACAGCCCATCTACCCCGGCGCCCGCCGCGTCCGTGATGAAGTCCTTCACCCCGCGGCGGTGAAGCAGGTTGAAGTACACGTACAGTACAATGGGGATCTGGGACTCGCGTCGGATCGCAGCGACCGTCTCCAACACCCGCGGTGGGGTAGCGCCGGACTCCAGCCCGCGTTGGGCGGCAAGCTGATTCACCAGTCCGTCAGCCAGCGGGTCGCTGAACGGCACGCCGAGTTCCAACACATCCACCCCCACCCGGTCGAAGGCCAGGGCCAGCTCGCGGGTCGCCCGCAAATCCGGATCACCGGCGCCGATGTAGATAATCAGCCCCTTTTCCTGGCGTTCCCGCAACTGGGCGAAGCGTTCCTCGATGCGATTCATCGTGGCGATGGTCGGGACCGGCGCCGGCTTCGCGCAAGCAAGGACTGTGGCCGGCCCGCCTTGCCCAAAACGGCCGTGGAAACGCGGGGCAGCGGGCGCCTCGCTCAACCGCTGGCGATCGGCACAAACGGCAGGGGCACAATGACCGCCCGCGTCTCGCCCCCGTGACTTCTCAGCACCAGTTCCGTGCCGACGGTGTTGCACTCCCGCCGCGCGTACCCCAGCGCGATCGGGCCGCCTGCCCGCGCCGACCACGCCGCACTCGTGATAGAGCCGACTTCCTTTCCTTCGCAGACCAGTTTGTCCCCGCGCGCGGGTAACGCCGGCAGGCTCGGATCCAGCCGCAACCCGCGCAGAGCCCGAGTCACTTGCCCATACGTCCGCAGGCGCGCGATGATTTCCTGCCCGATGTAGCATCCCTTCGTGTAGCTGATTGCCCGGGTCTCGAGGCCCGCCTCGGGCGCCAGATGGGTTGAATCCATATCTTGGCCGAACCGGGGGAGGCCCGCCTCGATCCGCGCCAGTTCGAGCGCTTCCCACCCGGCCAGCCTTCCTCCGAGACCGGTAACCGCCTTGACCAACGCCGCCGCCAGGGCTCCCTGCGCCGTCACCGGCATAAACAAATCAAAGCCCGGCAAGCTTACCCGCGGCTGGTTCATCACGTACACCTCGCCGAATGCCGGGTGCCGCGCCGCCATCGAGTCAAACGGCCGAGCGGGCGGCGGTTCGTCCAGGTTCAGAGCCGCCACGGCCTCCAGCGCGCGGGGGCCTTGCACGCTCAGTAAACCGTAGTGCGGCGCCACGTCCACGACGCGCACGTCGTCCGCGATGATGAACCGCTCGAACCGCTGAGTGACCGCCGCCGTCAACCCTGGCTCGAAATCCAGCAGGAATTCCCCCGCCAGTCGGTACACGTTGACGTCGCTCTCCATCCGCGCGCGGGCGTTGACCAGCGCGGCGTAACACCCCTCGCCGGGCCGCAGGACCTTCACGTCGTTCGTTACCTGCCCGTTGAGAAACCGCTCCGCGTCGGGACCGACCAGACAAACGCGCCCGCGCCCTGAGAGATCGAAGACCGCGACCGCCTCTCGCAGGGCCGCGTACTCCGCCATTGCGTCGCCATAATTCCGGACCACGGGCGCGCCGTTCACCTCTCCGAAAACAGCTCCGTGCCCTCCGTGGAACTCGTGAAGCACCAGATTCGCCATCCCGCGATACTAGCCGAAGAACCCCGCCCGGCGAACGGCGGTCACTTGGTCCGGCGCACCACCTTGAACTCGGTGATCCGCGCCCAGTGCTCGCGGTCGGCGAAGCCGTTGTAGGCGTGCAGCGAAATCTTCGGCCTGCCGCCAGGCGGCGCGGGCAGCTCGCAGACGCCGGCATCGGTCCACCGGCTGGCCCCCTCGTCCCAATACTGGCCGCGAATCTGGTGGCCAGAAACCACCAGCCGCAGGCGGTACCAGCCGCCCGCCACCGGCGGACGAGCCAGCGTCCGCGTCTGGTCCCGTTCCTCGCGCCCCATGACCACGCACACTGCACCGTCCACGACCTCGCGGCCCAGCTTCACCATGTGGCTGTCGTCGTAATACCACGCGAGGTTAACCTGCTCATACTGGCCGGTGGGCTGGTTCTCGATCTTCGCGGTGATCTCGAGTTCGCCGCCCTCGACCGGCGGCGCGTCGCGGACGAGGAGATTGCGGGCGTCGTTGGCTGCGCCCCACAGATTGCCGGGCAGGACGCGCAACTCCAGCGCTCCGTCCCGCACCCGCCACGCGCCTGGCTCCTCGCGAATCCAGGCCCACCCTGCTGCCAGGCCTTCGCGGAAAGAATCCTCGAACACCACCGCCTCTCCGGCCAGCACGGCCAGGCTGGCCAAACCACCGGCCAACAGAACGCGCACTCCGAGCTTCATCACCGCGGAAACCGTGGCGCCGCCGCGCGCCGATCATGAGCTACTTGCCCGGGCGCTTCGCGGGCGTGACCCAGTTCTTGTGCCAATCCAGGCTCCAGAGCTTCTCGAGGCGCACCATCTCCGAATGTCCGTCCACGAAGCCGATGTTGATGGCTCCGGGCAGGTCATCTTTCGGGTTGTGCAACTGGTTTTTCTTCCAGTTGGCGTTGCCGTGACGCGGCAGCGTCAGCCGCACCATGGCACCGGCGAAATCGTCACCGGTGAACAGGTTGCGCGCCGGCGGGTCCTGCGGCTGGGGCCAGGTGTCAATCCAGTTGCTGTCAGCGATCACGGGCGTGGTGGCCGGTCGTGGGCAATCGTCGTCGCTCCGGTATTTTTTGGGCTTGTGTTCCGACGTGCTGAAGTAGGGATCGTCGTCGCCGTAGAACCAGCCGTTGAAACAATAGCTCCCCTGGTAATCAATGTTCTTCGAACTGGTCCACAGCCAGGTCTGGTTGACCGAGCCGCTGGCGGGATGGCGGCGTTTGGCTTTGGTGGGTGCGGGCGGTGCCGCCGGGCAAATCCGCGCCTCGTTGATGCCGCCGTAATTGGTGGCCAGCACGGTCACCCACAGCGCGTTGTCCATCGTGGCCGTTGCCGCGCCATTGTACGGCACCGGCTTGCCGAAATCCGAGAGGTACATGAACGTGGACAACGTCAGCATTTTCGTGTTGTTCAGGCACTTGATCTGGTGGGCCTTGGCCTTGGCCTTGGCCAGGGCCGGCAGCAGCATGCTGGCAAGGATGCCGATGATCGCGATGACCACCAGCAGTTCAATCAAGGTGAAGCCCCGCTTTCCGGGACCCGGGACATGCAGCGTTTTCATGGTCGTTGTCAGCGTCACTGGACTCATGCTCATCACCCTCGGCCAACCGTGCTGGTTGGGTGAATGAGCTGGTTGCTCCGCCGGAGACTGCCAGCCGCCACGCGCCACCGCGAGCGGAGCAATCAACCACGGCGATGATAGGAGGCTGGCAGAAAACCACTCCTCCGGTCAAGGCCGGTGCCGCTGCCGGCCCGCGGCGCCGCTTGCCAGCTTTCCCCTTGACCAACTGGGGGCAGCGGGCAATGACCGCAGGCACCGTTCGTCGTCGCGGGTCACATGAAACCAGGTCATCCTCTTCGAGTGCCGGTCGGCTTGCTCCTGCGCCCCCTCCTGGCGCTCGCGTGCCTCGGGCTGGCCGCGGTCGTTGCCCGGCCCGCGAACACCCGATACGTCTGGGCCGACAGCCCCACCCCCACACCGCCCTTTCTCGACTGGAACATCGCTGCTCGGACCATCCAGGAGGCCGTGGATGTCGCCCGCGAAGGAGATCTGATCCTCGTCACCAATGGCATCTACGCCACCGGCGGTCGCGCGGTGGGGACCAACCTGCTGGTCAACCGCGTGGCGGTCGAGAAACCGTTGCGGCTGCTAAGCGTGAATGGCCCTACAGTTACTGTCATTCACGGGGCCAGGGCCCCCGACGGCGGCAACGGTGATGGCGCAGTCCGTTGCGTGTTCCTGGGCCCTGGCGTCACGCTGTCGGGCTTCACGCTGACCGGCGGCGCGACCCGCACCCGCGGCGATTGGCGCGAGGATCGCGCTGGCGGCGGAGCCCGTTGCTCGGGCACTCTCTCCGTCATCACCAACTGCGTCCTCGTCGGGAATTCGGCGGAGAACGGCGGCGGAGTCTCCTGGGGCGTTCTGTTCAACTGCATTCTGACCAGCAACACGGCGGCGCAATTGGGCGGCGCGGCGCAGTACAGCACGCTCTCGAACTGCGTGGTGACCAGCAACTCCGCCGGCGGCGGGGGCGGGATTGACGGCGGCCGGCTATTCGACTGCGTGGTGACCGGGAACTCGGCCGTCTCCGGCGGCGGGGCTGCTGACAGCTCGCTGTCCAACTGTGTGTTGGTCGCCAACTCGTCAAGCCAGGGCGGGGCAGCGGCCGGCGGTTGGCTCGAACAGTGTTCGCTGATCGGTAATTCCGCCGAACGGATTGCCGGCGGCGCTTATCGAAGCCAGCTCCGCAATTGCACGCTCACCGGCAACTCGGCGGGGGACGGCGGCGGCGGGGCTTACTTATCCCTCCTCGAGAATTGCCTCCTGACCGGCAACACCGCCGGCGGACCGTCGGCCCGGGGAGGCGGGTCAGCCTTCGGCACGCTCCGCAACTGCACCCTCACGGGCAATTCAGCCGCCTGGGGCGGCGGGGCATTCTACGGCGAACTTTTCAACTGCGTGGTCTATTTCAACACGGCTGTGACGGGCGCGAATCATTATTTGGCGACCGTCACCCACTCCTGCACCCTCCCCCTCCCCGAGGGCGCGGGCAACCTCGCGGCGGATCCGCGCTTCGTGAACGCCAGCGGCGGCGATTTTCGCCTCCGGCCCGATTCCCCCTGCATCAATGCCGGAGCGAACCCGTTCGCCCGGGGAAGCACCGACCTGGCCGGCAATCCCCGCATGATGGACGGCACCGTGGACCTTGGGGCGTTTGAGTTCGACCCCACCGTGCCGTTTATCACGCGGTTCGCGCTGACGCCGGCGGGATTGCAGATTGAATGGCCAGCCACGGCCCTTGGCGCCACCCTCCAACGCGCGGCGAGTTTGCGGTCACCCGCCTGGCAGGATGTGCCCGGTATGGAGACCGTCAGCACCTTCACCCTGCCCATCACGCAGCAAAGGGAATTCTTCCGTCTCCGCCAACGCTGAGCCGGGGCGATGCAGCAGGTTTTGGGTGGAACGGACAACCTGGCCGTTCTGGGCGGCAACTTGCCGCCCAGCCGTGCGCACGGAGGCCCAGCACCCTTTGGTGCCAGCCTCGTGCGTTC
>CAYNCT010000083.1:0-14860 GCA_964396005.1 uncultured Verrucomicrobiota bacterium
CTGACTGCACCGGCGAGCCGGTCCTGACGCGCACCGATCCGCTGGTGTTCTTCTATTGGTTCGCCGGAAAGGAGGGCTGGCCCAAGGGCATCAACCCGCAAGGCTTCTCGTGCCGCTGGACCGGCCAGGTCGAAGCGCCCACCACCGAGCTCTACCGTTTCGTCTGGGAATCCTATGCCCCATGGCGCGGAGAAGGTTGGGGCACGCCGGGTCGCCACCGCTGGTTGAAGCTCTGGATTGGCGGCAATCTCGTCCTGGACACCGCCCCAGGGCTTTATCGCGAGACCACCTTTGGCCTGCCCCAAGCCCAGGGCATTTACGCGGAAGTGCCGCTCAAAGCCGGCGAACGCTACGACCTGCGCCTCGAGGCCGGCTTCGCCACGAACGCAGTAGCCCGGCTCTGCTGGGAAACACCGGGCCTCGACCGGCGCGCCATCCTGCCCGAGTTCCTGCATCCCGAACCCGGCCCGAAACGAAAGCTTGAAACGCCGAAGGAACAGCGCCCCAAGGTCATCGCCGACTTCGGCTTTGAGGAGAAGAAGGGCGTGCTGTCGTGGAGCAAGACCGGCGGCGATGTTTTCGGCCGGCTCACGGGCAACTCCCGGCGCGTACCGGGAAAGCAAGGCCGCGCGATCGAGTTGGAGGCGAAGGGACAGTTCGAGCCGGCGTTGTTCCCCATTGATGAAGAGCTTCGCCTGCCGGACACCGACTACACCGTGGCCTTCTGGTTCAAGACCACCAACCAAACGGTTCGCCTGTGCGAGGCCAGACGCTACTCCAGTTACAACAACCGCTGGAGCGACCACATTGTCTCACTGGAAGGCGGCAAAGTGCGGTTCCAGCTTCAAGGGGACAGTGCCCTCGAAACGCCCGACGCCTATGGCGACGGCCAATGGCACCATGTGGCCACCACCGTGGGCCCCGGCGGCCAGCGTCTGCACGTGAACGGCGAGCTCATCGCCACCGGCAAGCTCGCTCGACGCACCAAAACCAGCAACCGACTGGGCCTTGACCTCGGTCCCGGCAGCGGCGAAGGCGTGGTGGCAGTTGATGAGTTGAAGGTGTTTGGGCGCAGTCTCGGCAGCACGGAAACCACCCAACTTGGGAACTGACGCAACTCTGCTATAAATCGCCTTGCCCCTGCTAGCCGCGCGATTGCGATTGTCGCTGCGCCCCGGGGGGGCTCGCCGGGATTGCGGATTTCGGAGCTGCGGTTCAGGGCAGTTCGATTACGCGGAAAAAGCGTTGCGCAGCAGCCGTGGTGTCCAGGTCCACCGGCGTATCGCCGGAGAAGTCACCCGGCAGCCGGATCCATTGCCCCCCTAACTGGTCGGTGTGCTCGATGCCGTAGGTCTTGCCGGGTGCGCCGTTCCACATCAACTCGGCCCGGCCGGCGGCGAGTTGGCGTCGGATCACCACCAGCGGGCCGTTCCCGGCAATTTCCACCTGGAACAGGTCCGCCGACTGGTTGAGGTCGCCGGCGGCCAGGTCGGGCGCCTGGCTCAGGAAAAACAGGCTGCGGCCGTCGGCGCTGAAGAATGGCCGGAATGACCATCCGCGGCCCGGAGCGCCCAATGGCGAGCGGCTCACCAGCAGCGTTTGGCCGGTCTGCAGGTCGCGGAGGAACACATCCTTGGCGTTGTTGGTGTCGTTCGCGACCAGGTTGCTGGCGAGGCTGGCGAAGGCGACGTAGCGGCCGTCCGCGCTGAGCGAGGCTTGCGTCGAGTCGCCGTTGCCCTCGCTGGCGCCGTCCGCGGCGAAACTGACCAACGTCACGGCGCCGCTGTCCACGTCCGCGCGCCAGACCTGATGCGCCGGGTTGGCGGGCGAAGTCGGCGCGGCCCAGACCACATACCGGCCGTCCGCGTTGAGCGCGGGGTTGCCGACGGGACCGGTCGCGCCAGCACGTCCACGAGGTAGCGCAGTTCGTCCGCCACCTGGCTCGGGTGGTCAACGGTTTGGGCGATCTCAGCTTTGACCAGTTCGCGAAAGCGTTGGCGCAGCCGGTGAATGGCCACCTTGAACGCACCCTCGCTCATCCCCAGTTCGTGGGCGGCCTCGGCCTGAGAGCGGTCGGCCAGGTTTCCGAGCAACCAGGGCTTGAGAGCGTCGAACTGCTCGCCGCGCCCGCCCGCCTGACTCTCATTGGCCAGCACGGTGACGGCCCTGTCCACCAGCGCGGTGGCCCACTGGCGATCGAACAGTGTGTCCGGTGCCGCCCCTGCCGGATCGGGAATCTGCCATTCGCTGGTGGTGTCCGTGCTCGTTCTGGCTTCGAGCGACACGGGCCTTTGTCCACTGCCACGCTTGGCAGCGGCGGCCTTTCGACGGGATTCCGCCAGGAAGTGCTTGACGGTGCCGAGCAGGTAGGAGCGAAAGCGGCCCCGTCCCGGCTCGACGGCCCCCACGCTCTGCTGCGCGAGCAAATCCGCAAAGAACGCCTGGGTGAGATCGCGCGCCGCCTCGGGGTCCGGTTCGACGCGGCGGATGAAGGCGTGCACCGGCGCATAATAGGCTTCGCAAAGCTCGCTCAGCGCCGCGCGCGATTCCGCCGAGTCACCGCGTGCCCGCAGGACGAGCGTCCAGCGGGTGGGGGCAAATGCGCTGGCAGCGTCGCCGCTCATTTCACGGGTGCCGCTTGGCGGGTCGCATTGTCCTCGCGGATTTCCACCGTGAAACCCTTTTTGCGCTGCTCTGCTTTCCACCACTCAATGTGCTTCTTCTCATCGTAGTCAGCAGGGACTTTGAACGAGATTTCCCGGAACATCTCCACCCGCTGCTTGGTTTCTGGATTCTCCATCGTGCAGATTGGTTTGGGCTTGGCGCGGCCACAGCCGCCGGCCACAACCAGCAACAGGGCGCAGGCCAGAGCTTCCAGTCCGATTGTGGACAAAGTGCGAGTCTTCTTCATAACTGGGGGACTGTGCCAGGGGCGGTCGCATTCCCTCAAGTCGAAACTATCGCCGGCTGGCTTCATGGCGAGCCGGACTTTGCAGGTTGGCTCCACTGACGCAGGCGCCACGCCGCCCCCACGAGCAGGATGAGAATGCCGATCAGCGTTGCTCCCACGAAAAGCGCGCCTTGCTCGGCGGTGGGTTGCCAGCCGACCCCCCGGGCGGCGGAGGCCATGAGCTGGGGGCCGAGCTTGACCAAACACCCGGCGGGGAGTGCAAGGAGCCCGATGATCGCCCACGTTGCGCCGCGGATTTCACCCGCGCTCACACGGATGTTCCGCAGCGCTCGCACACCCAGAGAAAAGGCGACGACCCCCGTACACGCGGTGGTCAGTTCCCACAGGCCGATCAGGAACACTCGCGGCGGCAGGCCATCCGGTCCCAACGTAGCGTGTAGTCTGACCAGCAAGCCCATGACGATCCACCAGGTTGGTAACGAGCACAGGGCGCTGACTATAGCGCTCCAGGAGATGCCCTTGTCAGCCGCGGGTCTGGATCGGCGGCGGGCCACCGGGCAGACACTGCTTTCCGGTGGCTCCTCGCCCGTAAAGGAATCCAACCTTCCCTGCTGAATGGCGCTGTTCATCCTGAAGAAGCCGATGCTGAGCAGACAGATGATCATCGATGGGATGAAGGAGCCGAGCAGCAGCCACGGATTCGGACTGTCCGTGAAGAGCACGGTTGCCAGGGTGGCGATCAGGGAGACGCCGAGCAACGGGCCCATGACTCGCCACCAGTTCTCCTGCACACCGGCCAGCAAGAGGTCTTTGGGGGGGGGCGATGGCGCAGGCAGACCGAGGACCCTGATTGCCTCGAGCACCGCATCGTGCCATTCCCCGGCGCAGCGATTAATCGCGGCGGCGCAGTCGGCGCGTTCGGGAATGGGGGTTAGGACCACGGTCTTGAGGATCCCGTCCTCCTCGGAGGTGATGACGAGGTAATGCAACCGCTCGTAGCGGGTGCCCAGCCAGGGGGTGTTCCACATGCGGAACACGCCGACACCCAGGGCCCGGATCTGGCGCAGGGGGATGGTGACGGTTGCCCGCAGGGCACTGGTGAAGAGGATCTGGTCGGCCGTCAGTCTCAGGTCTCCAGCACAATGGAACAGGGGCGTTGTGGCGCTGGGGAAACAGCGGCGGAGACGCTCAGGGTTGGAGAAGAAGCACCGGGTGTGTCTCTCGGCGGTCGTTACAGACACATTCCCGGCCTGGGCTGGAGCGCCATCCACGCTCACGGCGCCATGGCGACCAGCGTCTGGCGCGGCGGAACTCCCAGGCAAACGCGTGAGGCAGTCGAGGTTCTTGTGGGTCAGGGCGCGACGTTCCATGAACGCACGCAGGCTGAGGCCGAGGCCGAAGGAGATCGCGGCGACCAGTGGGCCAGGGAGGTAGTCGGTCCAGCGGTTGGGCGGGCGTTGTTCGGCAAGAAGAGGAATGGCGAGGAAGACCAGCATGCACAGCAGCGCCGTCAGGGCGAAGGACTTTAACAGCTCGCTCCAGCCTCGGCCGATGCCGGACGCCCGGCTCAATGGCATGACCCGACCGGTGGTCTTCTCCACCGCGGCCTGAATGGCGCCGAGCCATTCGGCCACGTCCTTGTTGGTTTCCCACGCCGGCAACAAGCCACTGCGGGTCGGCGTGAAGAGCAGCGTGCGGACCGCGCCGTGGTCCTCGAAGGTCACCTCGATGTAGTGTAGCGGCAGGGGCTTGGCGGCGAAGGAATATTCGCCGCGCGCCAGGGAGCGGATGGACGCGAGCGGGATCGTCACGCTGTGCCAGCCGCTAGTGAAATTAAGGCTCCGCTCGTCGAGCCGCAACTGGCCATTGCCTTGATAGATGTACAGGAAGCGTCCTGTCAGGGTGCGGAGGTGCTCCGGTGTCGACACGTAGCAGAGGGAAGTCTTGGTTGCCGGAACCCGTGGGGCGGAAGCGGGTGTTCCGGTGATCTGCTCTACCTCGGTTTTCACCTGGGTGACGTTGGGCTGTCGCCGCTCGCGCTCCTTTTCCAGCGCGCGGAGCACGATGTCATCGACTCGCGGATCCACCGGTGTCTTCTGCGACGGCGGTGCAAACCGGCCAATCGGCAACTCGCCGGTGAGCATTTCGTAGAACACGACGCCGAGGGAGTAGATGTCCGCCCGTTGATCCACGTCCTGCGGACGCTCGAGCTGCTCCGGCGCCATGTAATGCGGCGTGCCGACCGCCAGGCCGCTGGCGGTGAGCGTGGCATCTGTGGCCTTGTCCCCGAGGAGCTTGGCAATCCCGAAGTCGGCGATCTTCACCCGGCCGCGGGTGTCGAGCAGGAGGTTCTCCGGCTTGATGTCACGGTGCAGGATGCCCTCATCGTGAGCATATTGGAGTGCCTCACAGATCTTCGGCACCAGCGCGAGGGCCTGGGCAGGGGTGAAGCGGCCCGCCCGCATGGCTTGGCGCAGGTTCACGCCGTCCACGTACTCCATGAGCAAGTAGAAGAAACCACCCGTCTCGCCGTAATCGTGGACGGTGACAATGCCCGGGTGGCTAAGCCGGGCCAGCAGTCGGGCTTCCCGATGGAACCGTTCGGCAAAGGTCCCACCTCCACCAGCCGGCACCGCCAGCAATTTGAGGGCGACTGGGCGGTCGAGCTTGGGCTGGCGCGCCCGATACACCGCCCCCATGCCGCCCTGGCCGATCAGTTCGAGGATCTCGAGTTGCGGGAAGGCGGCCGCCACCACGTCAAGAGCAGGCGGCGGGCCGCGGTGCGTTGACGTCTCGTCGCCTTCGGTCGGCGCGGCGACCGCAGCCAGAGCGCACTTGGGGCAAATCGCCTGTTGCGCTTCGGCGGGAAGCGCGCCACCGCACTTGGGACACAAGCTGTTGGGGATAGGAGTTTTCATACCGATGCATTCCTTTGCATTCGGCAGGGTTAGGTTACACGCACACGGGTCAGAGGAGAAGGGCACAACGAACCCGCTCTCGCCCTTGGCCATCGAAGCCACGAGCCCGGCGCCATCGGACTTGTCAATGGTGCCGTCGCGGCTCGCAGCAACGCGTCGCCCGCGGTCACCAGGCCGGCTTGGTTGGTATCGAGCCGGTCGCACCCTGCGCCCGCCCGGTTGGCGCGGGTGACCGATGAGCAGCGGGGGCGAGTAGTTGGTGGTACGGTTCCGGAACGGCGCGGACAGGAAGGCGCCTGGCCGCAACGGGACGCCGCTGGGCTTCCGCAACCGGTGCGCGAAGAAACCTCAACGGACTTTAGTAGCACCAAGGCACGACCGCGCGGGTTGCCATAGACATCTGGCGCGCTGCTCGCGTTCGGCGTATCGGCCGACTTTTCGCGACTGATCGGGGACGCCCTTACGGCTGAGAATAGGACGGCGCTTGCCACCCTTGCTCTTGTGCCGATTCTTGTGCCAATGGCGATTTCGTGTCGCACCGGCTGGCGGACCACGCCGGGGCGTGGCACTAGCATTCCTTGGCGGCAGTCATTAACTGCCCGGAAAACAGCGCCTACCACGCCGCGATTGCCTGCAGCACCGGGATCATCGCCGGATCAGGGTCTCGAGGAGCTTGTTGAGGTCGAGCGTCTGCAAATTCACTGCGTTGCCGGAGGGGATCATGATCAGCCGTTTGCCAACCAGGTTGGTGGCGATGGCAAGCTGAATCTGGGTCTCGCTGCCCACGCTGGCCATCGCCTCGCGCTGCTTGGCAATCGCCAGCGCCTGATTGGTGCCCTCGGAGAGGATCGCCTCGGCAAGCGATTGTTTCTGGTCGAACTCGGCGTCCGCGGCGGAGACCGTGTTCGAGTAGCGTCCCTGCATGGTGGCGAGCATGGCCTTCACCTGGCCTTCGGCCTCGTTCAGCAACCGCTTGTTCGCCTCCCGCTGGGCCTCCATCTGCGCGCGGACCTCGAGGGCCCGGGCCTCGGCGATCTTCTTTTCGGTGATGACTTTCAGGTAGTCGGGATCAAAGCGGTAGTCCATCACCGCCACCCGCTCGATGATCACCCCGTATTCGGTGAAAATCTCCTGCAGCCCGGCCCGGGCCAGCTCCACGGCGGCATTGCGGGCCTCGGTGTGGGTTAAGTCGTCGGTGGACAGCGCGCCGAGGAAATCGCGGGTGCGGCTCCGGGCCACGGTGGCGACGACTTTCTCCCGCAGCTCGGTGTCGTTGGCGGCGACGTGCTGCCGGATGATCGGCGCCTTCGCGGGGTCAATGCGGAACGAGAAGGTCATGTCCACGAACAGATCGTTGCCGTCGCGGGTCTTGATGGTGAGCTGCGAGTCGCCCTTCATCTCGAGGACCTGCAGGCGGGTGTCAAAGGTGTCCCAGTCGTTGACCAGGGGCAGGAAGAAGTAGGCGGCTCCGGGTTGATACACGCGGTCCTCGACGCCGCGGGCGCCGAGCCATTTCACGGTGCGCACGCCAACCTCCGTGGAATCGGTGGCGTGGTAGGAGGCCGCGCCCAGCAGCCCCAGGGCGAGGAGGCCCAGAACGGACCAGAAGATGATGCGGGAGGAGTTCATGGGCTCAGGGCGCGGAGGATTTGAGTTTGAGTTGCCGCATCAGGGATTCGAGATCGAGCGGGTTGAAGCCGTCGGGCCCGCCCGCCGGCAGGACGATGGTGTCCAGGCCGGAAAGCACCTTGGCCCACTCCAGGCCGAGGAGGCGGTCGGCCCCCTCGCCGCGATAGGCTTCATTGAGCAGCCGCTGCTTCTCGGCCTCGGCGAGGGCCACCACGCGGTTGCCCTCGGCGGCGCGCTTGCGTTTGTAAGCTTCCATCTGCGCGGTGAGGCGGGTGATCTGGTTGGTGCCCTCCATCAGCTTGATGGCGAGGCTCGCTTCGCCCTGTTTGATGACTTCGTTGAGGGCGGCCTGGGCCTGGGCAAGTTTGGCCTCTTCGACATTCTTTTGCTTGGCCTGTTCCTGGATGTTGCGCGCCTCGATGCGCGCCTGGACCGCCTCGTGGTATTTGGGATAGCGGATCAGGACGTGGTCCACGCGCAGGCCGCGCGGTTCGAGGAACTCGTTGAATTTGGCGCGCGCCACGTTTTGCTTTTCCACCCGTTTGGCGGCGTCAAAAAAGTCCTCCGGATGCAGCGTGCCCATGGTGGCCTTGAGAGTGGGCTCCGCCTGGAGGATGATGCCGTTCTGCTCGTAGAGGCTGCCCGCCCCGAACTCCCGCACCACGCGATACGGATCCACCACGCGGTACAAGATGGAGACGTCCAGCGTGATAAAGAAGCCGTCAGAGGTCTGGATGTGCGCGGCATCCTCGTAGCGGACATAGCGCCCGCGGCTCTCCTCGTTCCGCCCGCCGGAGTGCAAGGTAATCGCCCGCACACTCCGCGGAAAGACGAGGAATTTCTCGCAGCCGGGCGTCCGCCAATGCACGCCGGTCGTGTACACATTGGTGCCGATGCCCGAGGCGCCGGTCAGCAGGGGAATCGGCACATCCACCTGCTTGACCGCAAATTGATCGGGCTCGATGTACTGGGTGCAGGTCGCATAGAGAAACACGACCAGCAGTCCGGCGAGCACCAGCAAGAGCGGCAGACCCGACGGCGCTGGTCGGCGGACCAGATCACCGAGGGCCCGCAGCGGAGCGGAGGCGCCGCCAGCGGCACCCGATGAGGAGAAGGATCGCAGCGAAGGTTTCATGGTCGGGAAGATTCGTTCGCGGCAACGCGGGGCTCGAGGTGGCGCAGAACATAGCCCTCGCGGTCGCGCGCCAGAAAGGTTTCGTGCGCTGCGAGGAAGAGCCGGTTAAAGCGATCCTGCCGCGCAACTGAGGATAAAGCCCCCTCGGTGTGAGGTTTGAGGAAGGATTCGAACGCCGGCAGGTTAAGCTCCCGCAACGCGGCGGGCGTGGTGGGATCGGCCGCGCGGGCGCGCCGGTAGTCGCGCCAGAAGTCCTCGGGTTGGGGGTAGCGAGCCAGCAGTTCGAGTGCTTCCGCCCGAAGCACATCGCCGTCCAACAGCCCGCGGCGCTGGTCGTAAGCGAGATCGGTTTGCAGCTTGTGACCGAGGTGCAGGATGGCTTGTTCCAGCCGGCGGCGGGCACGGTTGAGCTGCCGGTCATAGACGTACTGCGTAGCGGCGAAGATCAACAGGCCCAGCAGGGCATTGACGACGCCGGACACCAGCAAGACCTGCGGGGCCAGCGAGCGGCCGCGGGTAACCACGGCGCCGAGCACCTCGAGCGTCACGACCGTTCCCAGCACGTAATGCCAGACGCGCTGCCGGCCCTGGCTTTCCCGGATGCGCCAGATCGTGGCCAGGTATTCAGCATAGAGCGGACTCAACTCCGTTTTCAGGAGCTGCCGCATCCCGTCGTACAGGCGCGCATTCTCATCGGTGTGATCAAGCTCCTCGCGCTTGAGCCGCTCGACGAAGTAGTCGTCCACCAATCGGCCCAGTTGGGGCGCCGGCACCACCGATTCCTCGGCCCGATCAAGGATCTCCCGCGAGACATTCTGGAGCAGGAGCTGGCTCATAAGATTGGTTTTTCGAACGACGGGACTGTAGGCGGCCACCGGCACCGGTGGGAAGTAGAGAATCCGGCCGGCTTTATAGCCCCACGGAAGCGCCACAGGAACGCGGCCGCCGCGCGGCGTGAAGCCGGGCGGCGGGCGAGAAGTCGGCGAAGAGCCGGGCGCTCGATGCCAGCGCTGCGCTGTCGGTCGCAGCCGCCGAGCGGTCTTACTTCAACTCGCGGACGAAGATGTTCTTGAACTGGAGCAAACTGGGCGGGCTGTTCCAGTTACCTTGGGCGTCCTTGCCGCCGTGGTGTTGCAACGCGATCCGGCCCCGGGCCGGCAGATCGGGGATGGTCGCCCCGGGAATCACCGTCACGCCATTCAGCTTGGTGGTCACGGTCTGGCCGCGGACGGTGATCTCAAACCGATTCCACTCGCCGACGGGTTTGTCGGCCTGGTGACGCGGTGTCACGGCCGCGCGCAGCTCGGGGGACGTCCTGGGATCGGTGCGGACGCCGTACATTTCACCGGAGCCGATGGGCCAGCACCAGATGTTGACCTGGAAACGGCCGTCACCGCGGAGGTAGATCCCGGAGTCGGAATCGGGGAGCGCCAGGCGGTGCTCCTTGCCGGTCACGTCCCGGGCGTGGGTGCCATCGGGCAGGATATACGGCACGCCGGGATTGACGTAGGGGGTGGCCTTGATGCGCCAGTCCACCAAGAGTACGAAGTCGCCCAGCTCTTCCTCGCTCCAGAGCGATTTGTCACCGCGGGCCTCGCTCTCCGCATCGTAATCAATCACGCCCTCCACGACCTTCCAATGGCCGTTGTCGCCCGCGGGCACCTTCCAACCGGTGAAGTCCCGGCCGTTGAACAGCGCCCGAAAGCCGGGCGGCGCGACGTTATCGGCGGCCCAGGCGAGCGCGCTGCCGAGCGTCAGGGCGGTGACGAGAGTGGCGATCGAAGTGGCGGTTTTCATGTTGGCTTTTGAGGGATGACACCGGACCAAAACACACCGCCAATGGCGACGCGACGCAGGGCGAATTGCAAGCGGGAAGTCGGGACGGGCAACGCTCGCCAAGCTCGGGGAAGCGAGCTACCGCTTCGTCCTGCCGTTGCCCGCCGGGACCAGCTTCTTCAAGGTTCGCTCCCAATGAGCGGAGGCCGGCGCCGGCGAGCTGCACACTTCTGCTGCGTGGGCTCGGGGCCAACGGAGGGTTGACGCGGGCGCTGGCGGGGGCAAGGCGCTTGCCCCGGGGGTGAATTCTTCTATGTTCCGCCCGTTGCGAAAATCGAGCGTGGTCATGAATTCAGTTCTCCCCCTCCTCCGCCGCGGCCTGCGGGTCGTCTTGGTCGCTCTATGGGCCACCATCTCCGCCGACCGCCCCTCCCGGGCGGCGGCCGAAGAGGCGCGTCCGGTGCGTGTGGCGCAGAACCTCACCGGGGCCGAGGCGATCAACGACCTGATCACCTTCTCGAGCAAATACCAGACGGTCACGCCCCTGCTGCCCGGCGAACATGACCCGAACATCACTCGACTGACCGCTCAGGTACTCGCCGGGATGCATTACTCCCGCGAGCCCCTCAACGGCACGATGGCCAACCGGTTTCTGGACCGCTACATCGAAATGCTCGATCCGGTGCGTATCCACTTCTTCCAGTCGGATCTCGCCCAGTTCGACAAGTACCGCCCGCGGCTGGCCCAGGTCACCGCGTTTCGCGGCGAGACCCTCGCCGCCCGCGAGATCTTCGCCCGGTTCGTCCAGCGCGTGGATCAGCGCGTCGAGTACGTGGCCGGGCTGTTGCGCGAGGGTGCTTTCGAGTTCACGGGCACCGACCGCTACACGCCCAATCGCAAGACCGCCACGCGCCCGGCCAACGAACGCGAAGCGCATGACCTCTGGCGGCAGCACCTGCGGTATGAGTACCTGCAGGAAAAGCTCAACGACAAGTCGCACGACCAGATCGTCAAGACCCTCAGCGCCCGCTACAAGCGGCTGCTCCGGAGCTGGGCCGATCTTGATAACGACGACATCCTGCAGCTCTATCTGAGCGCTTTGGCCAACGCCTACGACCCCCACTCGGATTACATGGGCAAAGCCCAGCTCGAGAACTTCGCCATCAGCATGAAACTTTCGCTCTTTGGCATCGGGGCCCTCCTCCGCGCCGAGGACGGCTACTGCAAGATCGAGAGCCTCATGGCCGGCGGGCCGGCCGCCCGCAGCCGCAAGATCAAGCCCGGCGACCGCATCATCGCCGTCGCCCAGAAAGACCAGGAGCCGGTGGATGTCGTGGACATGAAGCTCACGAAGATCGTCGAGATGATCCGCGGTCCCAAGGGCACCGAGGTCACGCTGACCCTCATTCCCGCCGACGCTGCGGACGACGCCCAGCGCAAGTTGGTCACGCTGGTGCGGGACGAGATCAAGCTCGAGGACCAGGAGGCCAAGGCCCGGCTCATCGAACTCCCCGGGCCCGACGGACACCCCACCCGGCTGGGCGTCATTGACCTGCCCTCCTTCTACGCCAGTTTCGAGTTGAACAACCTCAAGGACAACTCGGAGCAACGCAGCACCAGCGCGGACCTGACCCGCCTGATTAAGAAACTGACCGCCGAAAAGATCAGCGGGCTGGTGCTCGACCTGCGCCGCAACGGCGGCGGCTCCCTCGAGGAAGCCATCCGGGTGGCGGGCCTGTTCATCAAGCAAGGTCCAGTCGTCCAGGTGCGCGACACTTCCGGCGACATCACGGTAGAGTCCGACCGCGACCCCGCCGTCGCCTATGACGGCCCGTTGGCCGTCCTCACCAGCCGCTTCAGCGCCTCGGCTTCGGAGATCGTTGCCGCCACCCTCCAGGACTACGGCCGCGCGCTGATCGTGGGCGACACCAACACCCACGGCAAAGGCACGGTCCAGACCATTTACGAACTCAACCGCGTTCCGAACCGTTTTCCCACCAACGTCAATCCCGGCGCGCTCAAGGTGACCATCCGCAAGTTCTATCGCGCCAACGGTGAATCCACCCAGCTCCGCGGGGTCCAGCCGGACATCGTGCTCCCGTCCGTCGCCAATTACATGGAGGTGGGCGAGGCGTCGCTCGACCACCCGCTACCCTGGGACACCATCGAAAGCGCGCGCTTCGAGAAGCTGGACCGCATCAGCCCCGTGCTTGACGAACTCCGTCGCCGCACGGCGAAACGCCAGGAAACCTCCACCGATTTCGCCTACATCCGGGAGGACATCGAACAATTTCGCCGCGCCCAGGCGGACCGCAGTGTGTCGCTGGATGAGACGGCGCGACGCCGTGAAAAAGAGGAGAACGAAACGCGCCGCAAAGCCCGGCTGGCCGAGCGTCAGGCCCGTTCGACCCCCGCCGAAACGCTCTACGAAATCACGCTCGCCAACGCCGGAAAGGAAGGACTGCCCGAGCCATTCGACCCGAACAAGCCCAAGCCGGAATCCGACGAGTCCCTGACCGCGCGCGACACGCCGGACCCCGATGCCGACGAGACCGATGCTGAGGAAGAAAAAACGCCGCCGGTGGACGTGGCGCTCGAAGAGACCAAGCGCATCCTGCTGGATTTGATCTCCCTCTCCGCGACCCGCGCCCCGGCCGCACCCGTCGCGAGCACGCGGGCTGAGGAAAAACCGCTGCCGCTGAACTGAGCCGGGGACCGACCGACGCATCCCCGGGGTTCGGGGCCAACAGACGAACCCCGCCGGGCGCTAATTGACCAGCCGGCGAACGAACTTCTCCATCCGGTCGAGGCCCTTCTCGATGTTCGCCAGGCTGGTCGCGTAGCTGATGCGGAAGTAGTCGTCGGCGCCGAACGCAATCCCTGGCACCGCGGCCACCTTTTCCTCGTCGAGCAAGCGCGCGCAGAACTCGGTGGATTTGAGGCCGGTCTTCGCAATGTTCGGGAACAGGTAGAACGCACCCTTGGCGTTGACGCAACTGACGCCCGGCATGGCGTTGAGCCGCTGGTGCGCGAAGACGCGGCGCTTGGCGTATTCGGCGAGCCAGACCTTGAGATGATCCTGCGGCCCGGTGAGCGCGGCCACCGCGCCCTTCTGCGCAAAGGACGTGGGGTTGCTGGTGCTATGGCTCTGGATGGCGTCAATCGCCCGGGCAATCGGCTCGGGCGCGGCGAGATAGCCCAGCCGCCAGCCGGTCATCGAATAGGCCTTGGCGAAGCCGTGAACAATGATCGTGTGCTCGAAATGCGCCGGGGAGAAGCTGGCCACGCTGACGTGCTCTGCGCCGTCGTACACCAGCTTCTCGTAGATTTCGTCGCTCATGATCAGCACGCCCTTCGCGACGCAGACGTCGCCCAGCGCCTTGAGTTCCGCTGCCGAGTACAACCCGCCCGTGGGGTTGCTGGGCGAATTGAGGATGAACAGGCGCGTCCGGTCCGTGATGGCTGCGCGCAGTTGGTCCGGGGTGACCTTGAACTCGGTGGCGTCGGTGGTCGGGAGAATGACCGGCGTGGCGCCGGCGAGTTTCACCATCTCCGGATAGCTCAACCAGTAAGGCGCAGGAATGATGACCTCGTCGCCTTCCTGGCAGGTGGCGAGCACCACGTTGTAGCAGGAATGCTTGCCGCCGCAGGAGACGATCACCTGAGAGGGCTTGTACGTCAGGCCGTTGTCGCGCCGGAACTTCTCGGCGATGGCCTGGCGCAACTCAACGATGCCGCTGCTGGGGGTGTACTTGGTGAAGCCGTCGGCCAGCGCCCGCGCCGCGGCGTCCTTGATGTGTTGCGGCGTGTCGAAATCCGGCTCGCCCGCGCCAAATCCCACCACGTCCAGACCTTTGGCTTTCAGTTGCTTGGCCTTGGCGTCAATGGCCAGCGTGAGGGACGGCGACAACGCGGCGGCGCGGCGGGAGATGCGATAATTCATAGGCGGCGCGAGACTAGGAATGGTCCCCGGCGCGGCAAGGCTGAAGTTCGCCGGCGGAGGCGGTCCCGGAGACTTCGCGAGCGCCGCCGGCAAGCTCGTTAGCCGGGCGGATTGGCCGGTTCGCGGCAGCAGACCGTTGCGCCAAAAGTCGGTGTTACCCGACGTGTCCGACGGCAGGAGTCCGCGAAGCCGTGAGGAAGGGGTGGCCCGGTTGCGGCATTACTGCATCCCGCCAGCCTGCTACGCCAGAGCATTCACCGCGCCGCAGGCGGTCAGTCCGGCCAGTATCAGGGATCGCTTCATGGCACATTCTGTCTCGGGCGCCCGAGGTGAAGGTCTGCCTCGGGCAAGGTCACATTACCCCCAGCGCCTCGTTCATCCACCCCTGCACCGGGCTGGGTCTTCACGCGGCGCCCGTGGAAAACGCGGCTAGCGGGGCAGGCAGCTTCGCCGGAGTCACGGGCCAATCGCGTAGAGCGCCCGATTCGAGCGCACCAGCAGGCGGGCGCCGTCGAAGGCCGGGGTGGCATTGAACACGCCCCGGCCAC
>CAYNCT010000084.1:0-14689 GCA_964396005.1 uncultured Verrucomicrobiota bacterium
CGCCGACGGCGGATTCGGCAGCGTGGTGGCGCTGGCCACATTCGAGGGAGCGGAATCGCCACCGCTGTTGGACGCCCGGACCCGATAGTGGTAGGTGGTGGCTGCCGTCAGACCGGTGTTCTGGAACACGGTGACATTGCTGCCCACAGTCGCGATCGGGGCGAAGTTCACGCCATCGAGCGACCGCTCGATCTTGAAGCCGGTCTCGTTGTTGGCGTTGTCCGCCCACCCCAGGTTGATTTGCGTCTGGGACACCACGGTCGCCGTGAGGCCGGACGGCGCTGCCGGGGGCTGGGGCAGCGTCGTAGCGGAGGCCACGTTGGACCACGGTGAGCTTCCGCCCGCATTCGAGGCCCGGACGCGGTAGTGGTACTGGGTCGCGGCTGACAGGCCCGTGTCGGCAAAGGTCGTGACGCCAGCGCCCACACTGGCCACCGCGGTGAAGTTCACGCCATCCGTCGAACGCTCGAGGTGGAAGGCGGTTTCGTCGTTGGAGTTGTCGGTCCACCCCAGGTTGATTTGCGTCTGCGACACCACGGTGGCGGTCAGGCCAGTGGGCGCCGCCGGCGGGGGCGGGAGTTGCGGGGTGGCGGAGGCTTCGTTCGACCAGGCGGAATTGCCAAGGTTGTTATAGGCCCGCAGCCGGTACGAATACGTGACGCCGGCGGTTAGACCGGCATCCGACCAGGTGGTCGAGTTGGCCGGCACCTCCGCCACCTGCGACCAAGGACCGCCGGAAACCGAGCGCTCAATCGTGAAGCCCTGCTCGGTCGTGGCGTTGTCGGTCCACGTCAAATTGATCTGGTCTGCCGTAGCTGCGGTGGCGTTCAGACCGCTCGGGGCGGCCGGCGGCGATGTCGTGGTCACCACGCTGGCGGTGTTCGAGTAAGCCGAAAAGCCGCCGCCGTTGTAGGCGCGTACCCGGTAGTAGTAGGTCGCTTCCGGTGTCAGGCCGGCATCTTGGAAGCTGGTCAAATTCGCGGCCAAAGTGGCTACCACGGACCAAGTGACCTGATCGGTGGACCGCTCGAGCCGAAAGCCCGCTTCATTGGCGGAGTTGTCCGTCCAGAGCAGGTTGACGGAAGTGCCGCTGGTGGCCGTGGCGCTGAGGTTCGAGGGCGCGGCGGGCGCGACCGTGCCGGTACGGAATTGTTGCACCAGGGGCGCGGTCAGGTTGATGCACCGCGCATTGTCTGCGGAGTTCGCCGGGTCCACTTCGTACGCGATGCCCGCCGGCCGGCCGTTAACCACAATATTGGGATTCGAAAGGTAGTTGAGGCGCGGAGCCGTGCCGGTGCCCGGCGCGCAGTCGTAAGACATGATGGTGCGAAAACCGGAGCCGTCCGTGGCGCACCATTTGTAGCCATAGGCATACGGGTAGGAAGGGTTGGAACTGGCATTGGCGCGGTCATGCTGGCAACCCAGATTATGCCCGATCTCGTGATGCAGGGTGTAGTAGGCGAGATAGGGGGAACTCACGGCGCTGATCGCGTATGGCTCGAAGTTCATGCTGGGCGTGGCCATGATGTAGCCGATACCCGCCCCGGTGTATTCCCCCACGAGCGAAACCACGTCCGCCTTGTACTGACCGCGCCAGCCGGACGTCTTGTCCCAGGGCACTCCCATCACCTCGTCCATCCAGCCATCAAGGGAATTCTGCAGGCGGTCCAGGGCGACGTTGATGTCCGTTGTCCCCCCATCATCCACCTCCGCGAGATGGACCAGATTGAACAGTACATGCACCTCGCTGTTGACATGGGCGCTGTTCGCGTCGGCGATCGCGGTGAGGATCTTGCTCTCGATCGCTGCCTGCCCGCCGTTTGCATTCTTGGCGGCGATCGAATACACCACCATGACGTCCACGACGGCCGGGTCCATCGCCGTGGCGGCCCCGGAGTCGGCGGCGAGGGCGACCGCTTCCCGGCCGGCCAACCGGACCGCCCGACCGCCAGACCGGAGGCTCACCGGGGGCACGCGCGTGTCATCGCCCCTCGGTTCCTCGGGAGGCGCGCCCGGCAAAAGCACGGAGCTTCGGGCACCGTGCGGGACGAGTTCGTAGAACTCGTTGCCGTCCTGCCACGGCAAATCCACAATGCCGTGCGCGGTCCCCTTCCGCGACGTGAACGTCACCCGACTAAAGGGATGGCCTTCCACCCGACCGCTCCACACAAAATCGCCCTGCCCGAGGTCTTGCAGGTGATCTCGCACCACGACCACCGTCGAGCCGTTGGGCAGTGCGAGCTTGAACCGAGTTCCTCGCGCGAGCTCCGGGTTCAGTTTCACCGGCTCGGCTCCGGCAACCGTGGTCCTCGCCAGCGCTACGCTGGCTCTACCGCTCGGGGTTCCCGCGGCGATCAGCGCTGCCGGCAACGCTTCATCCACCGGGGCGGCCATTGCCAGCGGGCCAACAAGGGCACTGGCGAGGGCGACGAGAAATGCGGTCAACCCTGGTCGTGATATCTGCCGGGAAGCTCTGGTTGGGGCTCTCATAGGTCCTATCTGTTGGTCAGCGATACGACTCCGACACCGGGGTCGGCTGGAGTTGATCCAGCTCGACCGTGGCAACCTTCGCCCCCGACGATCGAACCGGTCCATTCCACTCGGGCCGGGGACTCATCCGCACCCCCGGAGAATCCCCAGTTCGCCGAGGTTCAGCAACTCTTTAGGTCGCGTAAGCAACATTAACTAGAGCCACGGGAAGCCTCTCGGAAAACTTCTGCCCCAGGCAAGTTTTCCAGCCGGAGATCTCGGACCGAAACCCCAAACGGCCGGAGCGTACTCTCTCGAGGGCTGAGCGGCCCGCAACCGTGCCTGCTCTTTGCCTCGCATCGGGCTGGGCGTCGTTCGGCGACCCCCTGCTTGCAATTCCAGGTCCGGAGAAAGGACGTCGGCGAGAAGTTGCCACATCGCTCACGTTTTGCCGCACGAGCGAGAGCTACGGGTTTGAATTTACCCGTTCCTCGCTTGCCGGCCGTCCGCCAGTTGACCATGCTCCCACCATGACAACTCCTTCGCGTTCTGCCCTTGCCTTGCTGGCCGGCCTGCTCGGCGGCTCGATCGGCTGGGCCCAGAATCCGGTTCCTAATCCTTCCTTTGAACAAACCGGCGGCCCCGGCAGCGGGCAACGCCCGCGCGCCTGGCGGACAGAAACGTGGGCCGGCGAAGGCGCGTTCCGCCACGCCAACCTCGGCCGCACTGGCAACCGCAGCGTCGAGCTGTCATCCGAGCGCGGCGCGGACATCGCCTGGACGGTGACCGTGCCCGTGCAGCCGTTCACCCGGTACGCCCTGAGCGGCTGGATCAAGACCGAGAACGTTCAGCCCGTGAGTGGCGGTCGTGGCGCCCTGTTGAACCTCCACAACCTGCAAGGGGTCGCCACGCCGGTGATCACCGGGACGACGGACTGGACCGAGGTGACGACCGCCTTCGAGACGGCAGACCAAACCAGTGTGCAGTTGAACTGCCTGTTCGGCGGCTGGGGCCAGGCGACGGGCCGGGCCTGGTTCGATGACATTTCGCTCACCGCGCTCTCCGAAGTGACGCCGCCGGCGCCGCGGATCGTCGTGGACGCCGCGAAGGTTGGCGAGCCGATGTCCGAGAATGTGTACAGCCAGTTCATTGAGCACCTGGGCCGCTGCATCTACGGCGGCATCTGGGCCGAGATGCTGGAAGACCGGAAATTCTATCACCCGATCCGGGCGAACTACGCGCCCTACACCTCGCTTCGCAACACCGCCTACCCGGTGGTGGGCGCCTCGCCCTGGCAGATCGTGGGCGACGCCGCGGGCGTGACCATGAGCACCAACCGGCCCTTCGTCGGCCGGCACACGCCGCGGATCGCCCGGGGCGCGGGCATCCGGCAGCTCGACCTGGGCGTCTCGGCGGGCAAGCCGTACACCGGCTACGTCTGGCTCAAGGCCGACGGCGCAGCCGGTCCCACCGCCGTGACCTTGACCTGGGGCGACGAACAGGGCACGCGCGACTCGCAGACGGTCGAAGGCATCGCGGCCGAGTACCAGCGCTACCCGTTCGAGTTCACCGCACCGGCCACCACCGACAAGGCGTGGGTTGAACTGCGCGTGGATTCAGGCGCCGTGCTGGTGGGCACCGCGTCCTTGATGCCCGCGGACAACGTCGAGGGTCTGCGCGCCGATACCCTCGCTCTGCTCAAAGAATTGCGTGCCCCCATTTACCGCTGGCCCGGCGGCAACTTCGTCAGCGGCTACGACTGGCGCGATGGCATCGGCGACCGCGACCGCCGTCCGCCGCGCACCAACCCCGCCTGGACCGGTGTCGAGCACAACGACTTCGGGATGCACGAATTTATCCGCTTCTGCCAATTGGTCGGCGCCGAGCCGTGGATCACGGTCAACACCGGCTTTGGCGACGCCTATTCTGCCGCCGCGCAACTCGAGTATTGCAACGGCTCGACCGACACGCTCTGGGGCGCCCGACGCGCGAAAAACGGCGCCCCTCGCCCCTTTGCAGTGAAGTACTGGGGCATCGGCAATGAGATGTGGGGCAACTGGCAGCTCGGGTACATGTCCCTCGAGCATTACATCCTCAAGCAGAACTGGGTGGTGGACAAGATGCGCGAGGTGGACCCGAACATCTTCACCATCTCGTCGGGCAACGCCGGCCCGTGGAGCACCGGGTTGCTGAAGAGCTGCGCCGACCACATGGAGGCGATCGCCGAACACTTTTACTGCCAGGAGCGCCCCGGCCTCATGGCCCACATCCGCCAGATCCCCGACAACATCCGCGCCAAGGCCGACTTCCACCGCCGGGCCCGCGCGGAGATGCCGCACCTCAAAGGCAAGGACATCCGCATCGCCATGACCGAGTGGAATTACTGGTACGGGCCGCACGTGTTCGGGGAGTTGGGAACGCGCTATTTCCTCAAAGACGGACTGGGCATCGCCGCCGGGGTGCATGAGTACGCCCGTCAGAGCGACCTGATCCACTCGGCCTTCTACGCGCAAACGGTCAACGTGATCGGCGCGATCAAAGTGAGCCGCCGCAACGCGGCCTTCGAAACCACCGGCCTGGTGCTCAAGCTCTACCGCGACCACTTCGGCGAACTGCCAGCGGCCACCCGGACTGAGGGCCTGATTGACGCCCAGGCCGCCTGGAGCAAGGACCGCAAGCAACTCACCGTCGGCGTGGTCAATGCCTCGCTTCAAGAGCAGCAGATCCCGCTCACGCTGACCGGCGCGAAACTCCGCAGCGCCGGCCGGCAGTGGCGCATCGCGGGCACCGACCCGCAGGCTTACAACGATCCCGACCAGCCGCCCAAGGTGGTCATCGAAGAACTCGCCGCAACCGCCGGGGACCGGCTCACCGTGGCCCCGTGCAGCGCGACGGTGTTTGTCTTCGACGCGGAATAACTCCGCAATGACGGCGCCCCCGGCCCCCGCGCGCCCGGAGACTCCCGGCCCTCGAGCGGCGGACACCTCGCCGCGCGACCGCTGGTTGCGCCGCTCGCATCAGGCACTGGTGGGGCTCCTCTGGGCGGCCACGCTGGCGGTATTTCTGGCCTGGGCCTGCGCCTGGCCGCTGCCCATCCGCGCCGAGCCCGAACCCCTGGCCGCGCTGTTGGGCATGATCTCCACCGCGGTTACGTGGCTATACGGCCTGGCCGCCCGCCGGTTCGAGCAGGGCCGACGCGCCCTGGCGGAAACCCGGGCCGAGCTGCACGAGGAACGCTACTCGCTCGCGCACGCCCTGGCGTATGGCTACGTCCACAACTTTCTCGAGCCCGCCGTCACTCACCTGCTCGCGCAAGCCGGGCGGCGCGCGGCCGAGCTCCGGTTCTTCGTCTATCTACCCACCGAGCTCGGCGAACTGGAACCCGACGCCATCCAACGCACGCTCGCCCGCATCCGCTGTCTGGGCTACGAAACGGGCGCGGTGCAGTTGGACCTCCGACAATCCCGGCCCCGGGACGTCCTCAGCTTGCTGCGCCACCCCGGCGACGCCCCCCGCTACTTTGACTTCCCGACCACGCTGCTGACCCTGCGCCATCTGGTGGATTACCGGCTGGAAACCCGACCGGGCACTTTTTCGGACCGCGCGCGGCGGGAACTCGGCCAGACCTACATCGCCGAGTTCCGCGCGGACCTCGAGCGTCATCTGGCCGAAAAAGGGCTTCAGGAAGTGGTGGTGCTGGTGGATCGCACGCTTCGCCCTTTGGGTGACGGCTGTTCCGAGTAGCCGCTCCTAACGTTCTCCCAAACCGACCCTGGACTCCGCACGGCAAGTGTCCGGGCCAACCGCGCGCAGCCGCGCCTGCGCCACAAATAGCTGAGTCGGCGCCACGATCGGCCACTTGGCGGGGCGCCGCTGCCCAGGCGCCGCTCGCCCGGCCATGCACCGCACCGGTAGGGCGCCGCTCTGTCGGCGCCGTGATCGGCCGCTTGGTAGGGCGCCGCTGTGTCGGCGCCGCTTCTCGGCCGGGACGCAGCCCGGCCCCACCAAATGCGGGGACACTGCGCGGCCCTACCAAGGCAAGAGCCCCGCCTGTCCGACCGGGGCTCTCGCGAACTGAAGTCCGCGCTGCGACGGTAGGGCGCCGCTGCGCCGGCGCCATCGGTCGGCCGCGCCGCAGCGCGGCCCTACCACGCGCCAGCGTGTGCAGTGCGTCTCCTCGCGGCCGCTTATCTCCGGGTGGCACGGCCTACCAGGCCGTCCGCGGCGGCAACCTGCCGCCGCCCCGATTCGGGGAGCGCACGCGTCCCAGCGTGCTGCCGACGGCGCCTTCCACCCAGCCGCGCCGCAGCGCGGTTCTACCAAGGCAAGAGCCCCGCCTGTCCGACCGGGGCTCTCGCGAACTGAAGTCCGCCCTCCGACGGTAGGGCGCCGCTGCGTCGGCGCCTCCCACCCGGCCGCGCCGCAGCGCGGCCCTACCGAGGCAAAAGCCCCGCCGGCCCGGCGGGCGCCCCACGCTCTGCCTCCCGGACCCGCGCCAACACCACCTCCGCGACCAAGGGATCCGTGCCCGCCGTGGCGGCGTACCAAATTCGCCTTCCATCCCGGCTGGTCGGATTGCGCCACGGGGAGAGCCCGGCCGCCCGGCGTTCCCGCACGGTCTCCTCCGTGGCCCCCAGCAACACCGGAATGTCCTCGGCGGTGTGCAGGCCGTCGCTGATGAAGAACGGCACCACCACCAGGTTCGGCGCCCGCGTAATGGCCCGGGCGTCGGCAATCCGCGGCGGTTCCTCGATGAAGACCGAGTGTACCTCCGCAAACCGCTCGAGCCGGCGAATCCGCTCCGCGTGCCACTCGATCGCCCGCCGCGAGTTCGCGTTCCGGTCGGTGCCGTGCCCCGCCAGCACCAGGGCGGTCTCGCGCTCCGGCGGCACCCGCGGAAACGGATGCCGCGTCACCACCTCCGCGGCGCGGTCCAACAGCACGCTGGTCATGGCCTCATGCGTGCCCACGGGCCGGCAGTACCACACTGCCTTCCCATCTCGCCGCTGACATCGGGCAAAGTCATCAGCGGCGGGATCCTTGAGCCCGAGGGCTTCCGGGATGGCTTGCTCGGTGAAATAGCCCTCGCTGATGAACAAGGGCGCCACGAATACTCGCGCCGCGGCCGGACGCTCCAACGCGCCGACGACGAACGGCTCCTGTTTCCAGAACGCCACCGCCACCTCGCGAAACCAGCCCCGCGAACGAATCCGTTCCGCGTGCTCGCGCGCGGCCCGCGCGGAATCCTCGTTCACCGAGGAACCGTGAGCAATCAGCAGCAGCGCGGCATCCCGCCAGGAGGACGCCGACGTGGGATCCAATGACAACACCCGCAACCGGTAGCCGCGCCCATGCGCCTCCGCAACCACCCCACCCCACCGCCCGGGCCGCCATCTCGCGCCGCGTGAGCGCGAACTCGACCGCATCGGAATCAGGTCGGCCGCCTCGACCGGCTACCCGAAGCGGCGCGGCTCCCCCTGCCCCACCGTGTTTGCCAGAACGCGGGGCAACGCTGCCGGGAAGCCGGACCGCAGGGGCTTGGTCAACAACCGTGCAACGGGCTCGGGTCCCAGCGCCAGCCGCCGCTTTGCCCCGTAGGTTTTCGCCGCACCACCCTGCCTTCGAATGCAACGTTCCGGCTGGGAAGTGCCGCGAGCACGAATTGCGAACCAGCCTGGCCGCTTGACGCCGACGCGCCGCGGTTCCTAACCTTTCGTCGCGGTTGAATTCATCGCACTGCACTTATGAAAACTCTCCCACTTGTTACCCTCTCGCTCGCGCTCGGCGGTCTGACCACGACCGCGCTCGGGGCCGATATCAAGGCCAAGATCCCAGAACTCCGCCAAACGGCGAAGCTGCTCATTGACGTGATGCCCAGCCGGATGCCCGGCAGCGAAAACGACACGCCGGCCCAGGTCGAGCTGGGCAAAAAGCTCTATTTCGACGTTCGGCTGTCGGTCAATGACAGCCAGTCCTGCAACACCTGCCACCGCGTTGACGAAAAGCGCGGCGGCGTGGACAACGAGCCGACCTCCGCCGGGGCACACGGCCAACGCGGCAACCGCAACTCGCCCACCGTGCTCAACGCCGGCTTCTACATCGCCCAGTTCTGGGACGGCCGGGCCAAGGACCTCGTCGAGCAGGCCAAGGGCCCGGTGCTCAACCCGGTCGAGATGGCCATGCCCTCCGAGGCCGAAGTGGTGAAGAAGCTTGGCGCGGTCAAGGAGTACCAGGACCTCTTCGCCCGGGCCTTCCCGACCGCCACGGAGAAGATCACCTACGACAACATCGCCCGGGCCATTGCCGCCTTCGAGCGCACGCTGATTACCTACGATCGGTTCAACGACTTCCTCAAGGGCGACGACCAGGCGCTGAATGCAAAGGAACTCGAGGGCCTCGAGCTGTTCATCAACACCGGCTGCACCACCTGCCACAACGGTCCCGCCATGGGGGGCGGCAGCTTCCAGAAGGTCGGACTCATCAACGAGTACAAGACCGAGGACAAGGGCCGCTTCGAATTCACCAAAGACGAGGACGACATCGGCAAGTTCAAGGTGCCGTCGCTGCGCAATATCGCCTTGACGGCCCCCTACTTCCACCACGGGCGGTACAAGACGCTCGCCGAGGTCGTGAAGCTCATGGCCTACCATCAGTTGGATAAGCGCCTGAGCGACGCCGAAGCCGACACGCTGGTGGCCTTCCTGAAGACGCTGACGGACAAAGAGCGGGTGAAATGAGCGGCGGCGAACCTCGTCGGCGCCGCGTCGCCTGACGCAGCACTCCGAGGGGCGAAATCGCCCGCCGGCCCGGCCTTGTAAGCCCCCGGGGATTGCGCCCAGACTCGCGTCGTGACACTGCGCGAGAGTTTGCACGACGCCCCGGTGGAACTGGCCTTCGGGACCAGCGGTCTGCGCGGCCTGGTGCGGGACATCACCCACCTTGAAGCCGCCATCAACACGCTCGGCTTCCTGCGGTACGCCCTCCGCCGGGGCGACGTCTGCCCCGGCGCCGCGGTGTGCGTAGCGGGCGACCTGCGCCCCAGCACCGCGGAGCGCGTCCCGGCGCAGGGCGGGCGCGGTGCTCTGTTGCAGGCGGTGTTTTGGGCGATCGAAAACGCCGGGTTGCGAACCAAGTTCCTTGGGCGCATCCCCACGCCCGCGTTGATGGCGTTCGCCGTGGCCCGCGGGATGGCGAGCGTGATGGTCACAGGCAGCCACATCCCCTTCGACCGGAACGGCATCAAGTTCAACCTGCCCGCAGGCGAAGTCCTCAAAGCGGACGAGCCGCCCATTCTCCAGGCCGTCCAAACCGTCCGCGCCGAGCTGTACAACCTTCCCGCTGCCGACAGCGCTTTTGACGCGGAGGGCATGTTGAAGAGCGCCGTTTGCCCGGCCCTGCCCGAACCTGATCCCCAGGGGGCCATGGAATACCGCGACCGCTACCTGCGCGCCTTTCCGGTCAACGGCCTGCGGGGACGACGGCTGCTGGTCTTTCAGCACTCTGCCGTGGGCCGCGATTTGCTCGTCGAAGTCCTGCGCGCGCTTGGCGCCGACGTCGTCGCGGCCGGGCGCAGCGAGGAGTTCATCCCGGTGGACACCGAGGCGGTCAGTGCGCAAATGATCGAGCAACTGCAGGCGCTGGTGGACGCTTCCGGAGCACCGGGCGTTGAGGCCGTCGTCTCGACCGACGGCGACAGCGACCGGCCGCTGGTCTTGGGCGTGGAGGGCGGCCGCGTGCGCTTCTTCAGCGGCGACCTGCTAGGCGCGGTGGTGGCGGAGTTTCTGGGCGCCCGGCACGCGGCCGTCCCGATCAGCACCAACGATGCCGTGGACCAGTACCTCGGCGCCCGCGGGGTAACCATCACGAAGACCCGCATCGGCTCGCCCCACGTCATCGCGGCTCTGCGGGAAGTGGGATGGGAAGCCAACGGCGGATTCCTCACCGCGCGCCCTCTGCGCATCCCGGGCGGTGGCGAACTCGCCGCGCTTCCCACCCGCGATGCGTTTCTGCCGATCCTGGCGGCGCTGTACAGCTCGCTGGCACGCGGGATTCCCCTCAGCACAAGGTTCGCCGAACTGCCGCCGCGCTTCGGCCGGTCCGACCTCCTGCGCCCCTGCCCGCGCGAGGCCGCGAACGCGATCATGGCCCGGCTGGCCGCTCCCGACCCGGCCGCGCTCCGCGTGGCGTTCGCGCCCGGCCGCGTCATCGTGGAACGGGCGGACGGAGGGCGACTCGAACTCCACAACGACGCTCCGGAGGCGCAGCCCTACCTCGAACGGCGCCGGGTGATGGCGGAGTTGTTTCCACCGACGGCGGGCTTCGGGCCGGTTGCATGGGTGAACTATCTCGACGGCGCGCGGATCGGGTTTGCCAACGGCGATGTGGCGCATCTGCGCCCCTCGGGAAACGCGCCCGAGTTCCGTGTGTACGCGAACGCCGATTCCCCGGCGCGAGCGGATGCGATCGTTCGCCATGCGATCGGCGACCGCGGCGTCATCCGCCGACTGGCCGCCGGAAGCGGCGTATGACCGGGGAAACGTCGGCCCCGGGGCTTCCGCCGCCCACCGTGGAATGTGCGCTGCGCGCCCAAGGTTTGACTCGCCCGGCCGTCGCCATACCCTCAGCCCGCACGTGCGTCGCGCCTCGGGCGGAAGCTTCCGGTGCCGACGGTCTGACGCCACTCTGGAACTGTGAATCAATCCTCGCATGGTCACCCCGGGAGCGGGACAACCGCCCTCACTCGCCGTCTCATGAGCCAGGTCATCACCGCCGCCACCGCCGCCCTGCGGGCCGGTTCTCCCCCCTCCGACGCCGCCCCTGCCGACGGCGGGTCGTTGACCGCCGAATGGCAAGGGCCGTTCGGCGGCGTGCCCCCGCTGGACCGGGTACGAGTTGCCCACTTCCAACCGGCGTTCGACGCTGCGATGGACGCCTATCGGGCCGAGATTCGCGCCATCGCCAACAACCCCGAGCCCGCGACCTTCGAGAACACCATTGCCGCCCTCGAGCGATCCGGCCGGATGCTGGACCGCGTGCAGGCGGTCTATGGCATCTGGGGTTCGACCATGTCTTCGCCCGAATTCCGCGCGGTCGAGCAGGTGATGGAGCCGCGGATGGCCGCGCTGCGCGATGAAGTCTATCAGAACGAGCCGCTCTTCCGCCGCCTCGAAGCCGTGTACCAGTCGCCGACCCGCTCCGAACTGACCCCCGAGCAACAACGCCTGGTGTGGTTCCACTACACCAACTTCGTTCGCGCCGGCGCCAAACTGGACGCCGCCGGCAAGGCTCGCGTCGCGGCGATCAACCAACGCCTCGCCACCCTCTACACCACCTTCAGCCAGAACCTCCTCGCCGACGAAGAAGGTTACGCCACCGTGATTACCGATGTGGCCGACCTGGCCGGCCTGCCGGAGTCCTTCCGCGCCGCCGCCGCCGCGGAAGCGGAGCGACGCGGCCAGAAGGGCCAGTGGGTGATCGCCAACACGCGCTCCAGCGTCGAGCCCTTCCTGACCTACTCGACCCGGCGCGGCCTCCGGGAACAGGTTTGGCGCAACTTCATTCTGCGCGGTGACCACCCCGGCGAGCGCGACAACAAACCCCTCATCACCGAGATCCTCCGGCTGCGGGCCGAGCGCGCCCGCCTGCTGGGCTACCCCACGCACGCCCACTGGCGTCTCGAAAACCAGATGGCCCGCACGCCGGAACGCGCCCTCGCACTCATGGAGGCGGTCTGGAAACCCGCCGTCGCCCGCGTTCGGGAAGAAGTCGCCGATATGCAGAAGATCGCCGACGGCGAGGGCGCGGGGATAACCATTCCACCCTGGGATTACCGCTTCTACGCCGAGAAGGTACGCAAAGCGAAGTACGACCTCGATGAAAACGAGCTCAAGCCGTATCTCCAACTCGACCCACTGCGCGAAGCGATGTTCTGGGTCGCCTCGCAATTGTTCGGGTTCACGTTTTCCCCTGCGCCGAACGTGCCCGTAAACCACCCCGATGTCCGCGTCTGGGAGGTCAAAGACGCCGCCGGCCGGCATGTCGGCGCCTTCTACTTCGATCCCTACGCGCGACCGGGCAAACGCTCCGGGGCATGGATGAACGCGTATCGCAATCAGGAGCGATTCGAGCGCGCCATCACCACGCTGGTCTCGAACAACTCGAACTTCATGCCCGGCGCCCCCGGCGCGCCCGTGCTCGTGTCCTGGGACGACGCCCGCACGCTGTTCCACGAATTTGGCCACGCCCTGCACGGGCTGTGCTCGGACGTCAATTACCCCTCGCTCTCCGGAACCAGCGTCCCGCGGGACTACGTGGAACTGCCCTCGCAGATCCTCGAGCGATGGCTCGCGACCCCCGAGGTGCTGAACCGCTTTGCGCGGCATTACCAAACGGGCGAGCCCCTGCCAGCCACGCTGGTCGAGCGCATCAAACAGGCGGCCAAATTCAACCAGGGTTTCGCCACCACCGAATTCCTCGCCAGCGGCCTGGTGGACATGAAGGCGCACCTCGCCGGCGAACGGGCGATTGACCCCGCCGCGTTTGAGCGCGAGGAGCTGACCCGGCTCGGCCTGCCCTCCGAAATCGTCATGCGCCACCGTCTGCCCCACTTCGCCCACATCTTCGCCGACGAGGGCTACTCGGCCGGTTACTACAGCTACCTGTGGGCGGATACACTGACGGCCGACGCCGCCGAAGCGTTCCTCGAGGCCGGGGGACTCTACGACCGGACGATCGCGACCAGGTTCCGCGAGTTCGTGCTCTCGAAGGGCAACACCCTCGATCCCGCAGAGGCGTACCGGTTGTTCCGCGGCCGCGATGCCGGCATCGCCGCGCTCATGCGGGACCGGGGTTTCCCCGTTCCGACGGAGGGTCGGTAAGCGGTCGCGCGGGAAAACGGCGAAGACCTGTCGGGAGTTGGCTCCCCCGTGGACTCGCCCCTGGGGGAGGTCCCAAGCAAGCGTCGGAAAGCATCCCCTCGTTCACCAACCCGGCGTGTGAACGAAACGCCGCGGTCCTTCGACAAGCCTGATCGTTGGCCGCCACCCCGGCTTTGCCTGCCTCAATCGGGCCGCGCCGACAGCCGGAGCACCAGAAGCGCGCCGGCTGCAAACAACACCGCGCTGTAGCCGAACGCCACGCTCGTTCCAAACGCCGTCCACAACGCGCCGACGATGAGGCTCGAAAGAAAATCCCCCACGCCGTTGACCGTGGCCAATGTGCCGAACGCCATGCCGTGATGTTCCTCGGTCACGAGTTCAGCACAGAAGGAATCTTCCAGCGTCTCCTCAACCGCCACATAGACGCCGCCGAGGATGAAGATCGCGCCGAGGGTCCAGACCGTCAGCGGCAGGAAGACGATCGCCAGCGCCATCACCGCCGCCAGGGCGTAGCCGGTCGCCAGCACGCCGTTTTTCGGAAAGCGGTCGGCCAGCCAGCCGGCGAGGAAGGCGAAGCCCGCGTAGAACACGTTGTGCAGCACGTAGAGCGCGACGGCGATGCTCGCCGCCTTCGCCGCGCCCAACTCCGGCGTGAGTTTCTGCGTCGCCAGCAGAATCAGCAACGTGTGTGCGAAATCCCCCGCGCCGAACAAACCGACGGCGACGAGGAATTTGCGAAACGACGGCGGCAGCATCCGCAATCGTTCGCCAAATGAAATGTGCGGCACCGGCTTGCGTTCCTTTTCGCGCACGACAAACGCAATCAACCCTACGGCGATGAGACTCGGAATCAGCGTCACCGCAGAGAGCGATGGATAGTGGTGATTGAACGCGCCGAGCAGAAAGAACGCCGTGGCCGGTCCGACAATCGCCCCCAGCGTGTCCATCATCCGCTCGAACCCAAACGCGCGCCCGTAGGTCTCGGGCGTCACCGCCCCCGCCAACAGCGCCTTGCGCACCGGCGTGCGCACGCCGCGTCCCAGCCAGGCAAAAGCCCGCGCCATCAACACCTGCCAGGCCGCCGTCGCCAGTCCGAACGACGCCGTGCCCAGGGCCGTAACCAGATACCCGACGACCGCGACCGGTTTGCGACGGCGCAATTGGTCCGTGTAATAGCCGCTGGCCATTTTGGCGAAGCTGGACAACCCATCAGAAACCCCTTCGATCAATCCCACCCAAAACGCCGCCACGCCCATCGTGGCAAGGAATGCCGGCATGACCGTCGTGGCGATCTCATGGGACCAATCGCTGAACAGCGACGCCAGCCCGATACCCAGCACCGT
>CAYNCT010000085.1:0-443 GCA_964396005.1 uncultured Verrucomicrobiota bacterium
AAGCAAGCGCTGGCCTTGTATGACTTCTACACCGCGCAAGTGCAAGAGTGTGACACCACCATTGAGCAGCACTACGCGGTCATCAAGCCGGTCTATGACGAACAGAATCCACCGCCGCCGCTGGGGTCCGATCCCAAGCCGAATTCTCACGCTAAGAATGCCCCGGCGTTCAAGGTGCGGGCGTGCTTGTATCGGATTCTGGACGTAGATCTGACCGCCCTGGACGGCTTGGCACCGTCGGTTCGCGGCCGGCTCGAATACTGGATCCTCGAACCCCACGATCGGCGGCGGGCCAGCCAGGCCCGGACCCTGGCGGCCTGGTCCGACCGCGTGCGCTGGTTTGGCGACTGGCACGAGCTGGGGGCTCCGGTGCGCGGCGTCATCTTCGGCAATGAACTGCTGGACGCGATGCCGCCCTTCCACGGCGGGGGCGAGATGATCAT
>CAYNCT010000085.1:453-14656 GCA_964396005.1 uncultured Verrucomicrobiota bacterium
GCATCGCTGGCAGTGGGACGCCACCCGACGCCGGTGGCAGGCCACTGGCGTGGGCCATGAAGGCGAGCGGTTCATCTGGGTTCCGCTCACCGATTCCAGCGCCGCTCCCGCGTCTCCCGTCGTCCCCGCGGAACTGGCCGCGGTCTTACCGGACGGTTATGTCCTCGAGACCAGCCCGGCGGCCGAGGCGTGGTGGCGCGCGGCCGCGGCGCATCTGGAGCGCGGCTGGCTGCTGGCCATTGATTACGGCGACGCCGGAGCCGAGCGATGGTCGCCGGCACGGCGTCACGGCACCTTCCGCGGCTACCGCGAACACCAGCACTCGCCGGATCCGCTGGCCGCGCCGGGCGAGCAGGACCTGACCGCGCACGTGGATTTCGAGGCGATTCGGCGCGCCGGCGAGCAGGCCGGTTTGCGCACCGGGGAGTTCTGCTCGCAGGAGCAGTTTCTCGGGGCGGTGCTGCGGGAGAGTGGCGCGGCGGCGGAGCGGGAGGCCGGTTGGTCGTCGGCCGAGCGCCGCCAACTGCTAACCCTGCTCCATCCCCAGCATTCGGGCCGGTCGTTTCGCGTGCTGGTCCAGTGTCGTTGATCCATGGCCGCCCCGCCCCAGACGCTGGTGCTCTTCGCCGTGCCGCAGGAGGCGCGGCCGTTTCAGGCGCTGGCGGCCGGTTGCGCTCACGTGAGCATTCGGGTGACCGGCATCGGCGCGCGGCGCGCCGCGACGGTGATGCGCGAGGAGTTGCGGCGGGGCTCGCCCGACCGGGTGCTGACCTGCGGCTTTGCCGGCGGACTGAATCCCGCGCTCGAGACGGGAGCGCTCGTTGCGGCGTGGCGCGAGCGGTGGCCGGACCCGGCCGGGTTGACGGCTGCCGGTTTCCGGCCGGTGCGCTTCGTAAGCTCGGAGCGAATGGTCGTCACGGCCGGAGAAAAGCGGCGGTTGCGGGAGCAGACCGGCGCGGACGCGGTGGAGATGGAGTCGGACGCGATTCAGCGGGTCTGCGCCGAGCACGGGGTTCCCGCGGCGACGCTGCGCGTGATCTCGGACAGCGCAGATGAAGATCTGCCCCTGGATTTTAACGCGCTCTCCGATGCGGACTGGAATCTCGACCCCGCCCGGCTCGCGCTGGCGCTGGCCCGCGCGCCGCGCAAGATCGCGGACTTGGTCCGCTTCCACCGCCGAATCCGCGCGGCCGCCGCGAGCCTCGCCGCCGCCCTGGGGCGGGTCACCGGGATTCGGCCGTGACCGGGGGCGTGGCCGCCGCCGGCTTCTGATGCTCGGTCCACGAGATGATCGCGGCGCCGATCATGATCAAGACCACGCCGGACCAGCGGAGGGGCGAGACGTGTTCGTGCAGGATGAAACGGGCGGCCAGCGTGGTGAGCACGAAGCCCATGGCGGTCAGCGGCCACACAAAGCTCACGTCGCCCTTCGACATCAGCACCAGCAGACAGGCGAAAAACCCGGCTTCGAGCGCCACGCCGAAGAGGATGTGGCCGTTGGTGGCGCCGCGTTTGATGAGGCCGGCGATGGCGCCGGCGGACAATTCGCGGACCTCGCCGATCTGCTTGAGGCCGCGGCTGAGGAAGACGACCCCCACCGCCTCCAGCACGAGGCCAAACACGAGGATTGCCAGCAGTTTTGCCATAGTCAGAGGTCCCGGTAGCGGATGAGTTCGACGCCGGCCGCGGCCACCGCGGCCCGGACCCGGCGGCTCACCAGCGCTTCGAATTCGTGGCGAAAGTCAGTCAGCGATGGATGCGAGTAAAGCTCCGAGTCGCCTGCGGGGAGACGCGGCAAGAGGCGCAGCACAAAGTCCTCGTCCACCCGGCCGTTTTGGAGCAGCCCGAACACGTTTGCCGGATGCCGGAAATCCCGACGGGCCAGGCGCGGGCGCGCCCAGGCGGATAGCAGCGTAAAGATCACCGCGTGGCTGGCGCGATAGACCCACGCGCCCCGGGCGATCGCGGTGTTCACGCGCCAGCGGTCGCGCGTCAGTCGCCACCGTTGACAACCCTGGACCGCGGCGAGGTCGAGGGTCAGGCCGAACACCGTCGGGTGCAGGTGAAGGTTCAAATGGCCGTTCACGTGATCCAGCGGCAGGCCGGTTGCGGAAAACCGCTCGAACTGGGCGGCGATCTCACGCCGAAGTTGTTCCCGCAGTGCGGGGCGGAGGAAGTAGCGCAGCCCGGCAAGCACGGGCTGCCGCCCGAACTCGCCCTGCGCGTCCGCCAGGCCCGGGATCTCCGCCGGCGGCCGCGCGGCGTGGCCGCAAACCAGCACCAAATGCAGCCCCACGCCCAGCCGGGGATTCGCACGCGCCACCTCGATCGCCCCGGCGCAGGCGCCGGCGGTCACCATCAAACTGGCGGAAGTCAGGATCCCCTCCTGATGGGCGCGGGCGACGGCCTCGTTCACCGCCGGCGAGAGGCCGAAGTCGTCCGCGTTGACGATCAGGCGCCGCCGGTCAGGGAGCGCCATAGTTGGGTTGGGCCGAGCCGGTCTTCACGCGCCACCAGGTGCGGGCGATGAGAGCCAGCTTGACCGGTTTGCTCACACGGGCCGGCGGGCCTTCGAGCACGGCGTAGCCCCCCCGCTCGATCTGCCGCAGGAGCCGCCAGTACACCGCGCCCATCAGTTCCGCCGCGATCACCGCGCGCCGCTGGTCCGCGGGCAACGCCGTCCGCGCTTCCTGGAAGCGGCGCCGGGCCCGGGCGGCAACCGCTCCCGCCAGCGCGCCGAATCCCGGCGTCCGCTGGTGGGCGAGGAGGGACTCCGCCGACACGCCGTGCTGCGCGAGTTCCGCGACCGGCACATAGATGCGTCCGCGGCGGGCATCGCTGCCGATGTCCCGGAGGATGTTCGTCAACTGCAGCGCGTGGCCCAGGGCGATGGCGTAATCGCGGCCGCGGACCGGGTCGCAACCGAAGATGCGCAGGCTGAGGAGGCCCACGACGCAGGCGACGCGGTAACAGTATTGCTCCAGCTCGGGCCAGTCGGCGTACCGGGACCGGTCCAGGTCCATCTCGCAGCCGCGGACGAGTTCGTCAAACTCGTCGAAGGGGAGACCGAAGCGGGCGATGAACGGCTGCAGCTCGCGGGCGATCGGGTGGGTTGGCGTTTCGCCGGCGCAGGCACGGCGGAGGTCGTCGCGCCACTCGGCCAGTTGCTGTCGCCGCTCGTTCGCGGGCCGCGAGTCTTCGTCCGCCACGTCATCCACCGCCCGGCAAAAGGCATAGAGCGCGCACATGGCGCGGCGGCGGTCGGCCGGCAGCAGACAAAAGGCGAGCGCGAGGTTGGAGGCGCTCTTGCGGGTGACGCTTTGGGAGACCGCGACGCTCACGGCGCCGGAGGCACCGCGCCGTCGGGGCGGGGCGGAGGCAGGCCCCCGGTCTCAGCGAGCGTCGGGTTTCGGCCGCGATGCTCGCGGCGCCGGCGGCGGCGCCGGTGGTGCCGGGACTCTCGGGCGGCCCCCTCCTCCGCGTCGCTCGCGTCGTCGGCAGCCTCCGCGGACGGAGCCGGGGCGTGGGAACGATGGTGCCGGTCGGTGGAGTGGTGACGCCGATGATGGTGGCGATGAGGGCGGTGGCGGCGGGAGTACGCGACCCACAGCACGAGGAGGATGAACAGTGCGAGGCCCGCGCCCAGAACGAGCAGCAGGTCGGTGGCGAGCCCCGAACTGCGGACCACGCCGGGACGGACCGGCGAGTTGGCGGCCAGCCAGGCAAGGGTACTCATGCGGCCTCCTTCGAGGTGGCGCCTTCGTCGTCCGCGGTTTCGCTGGTGGGGATGCCGAGGCGCTGGGTGCGGTAGCGGAGCTGGTGACGCGAGATTTTGAGCTGATCGGCGCTGCGCGTGAGGTTGTATTGGTTTTGCGCGAGCACGCGCAGGATCAGGTCCCGCTCGAAGGCCGCGACCTGGTCGTCCAGGGGCGCGCTAAGGTCCACGGGCGGACCGTCGCTCCGGCGGAGCCGGGTTTCCACCCGGAAGTCAGGCAGGCTTTCGGGCTGGATTTCGCCGGTGGTCTCCAGAATCACGGCGCGTTCGAGGGCGTTGCGCAATTCGCGGACATTGCCCGGCCAGTGATGGGAGAGCAGCTTTTGCCGGGCGGCCGGCGAGAGGCCCTTGATCGGCTTGTTCATCGTCAGGCTGAAGAGCTTCAGGAAATGCTCGGCGAGCAGGAGCACATCGCCCTGCCGCTCGCGCAAGGGCGGCGGGTTGAACTGGACCACATTGAGCCGGTGGAAGAGGTCTTCGCGGAAGTGGTTGTCGCGGATGGCTTGGATGATGTCGCGGTTGGTGGCGGAGATCAGGCGGACGTCCACCTTGAGTTCCTGGTTGCCGCCGACCCGCGTGAAGGAGCCGTCCTCCAGGAAGCGCAGGAGTTTGGCCTGGAGGGAGCGGCTCATATCCCCGATCTCGTCGAGAAAGATGGTGCCGCCGTGGGCCTCCTCGACCCGGCCGGCCTTCTGGCGCAAGGCGCCGGTGAAGGAGCCTTTTTCGTGACCGAACAGTTCACTTTCGAGGAGGGTTTCAGGGATGGCGGCGCAGTTGATGCGGACGTAGGGCTTGGAGCGGCGCTGGGAGAGGTAATGGAGCGCGCCGGCGATCAATTCCTTGCCGGTGCCGCTTTCGCCGAGGATGAGCACGGTGGCATGGGTGGGCGCCACGGTGCGGATCAACTCGCGCAGTTTCCGCATCGCCAGGACCTCGCCGATGATTTGCTCGACGGTGAAGCCTTCGCCCGCCCGGGCCCGGAGGGCGGCGTTTTCCTGGATGAGCCGGTACCGCTCGGCACAGCGGGCCACCGCGTGGAGCAGTTCCTCCGGTTCGAAGGGCTTGGCGAGGTAGTCAATGGCGCCCGCCTTCACGGCTTCGACGGCGAGTTTGGGCGTGGCGTAGGCGGTGATGATCAGCACCGGGAGGTCCGGGAACTTCGCGCGCACCCGGGCGAGCAGTTCGTAGCCGCTCATGCCGCCCAGCCGGGCGTCCGTGATGACCATGAAGAACTCCTGCTGATCAAGGAGCTTGAGCGCCGCCTCCGCAGACTCCGCCGTCCGGACCTCGTAGCCCTCGCCCGCCATGATGGCCTCGAGCGAGAGCCGCATGTTCCGTTCGTCATCAACAAATAAGAGTGGCGGCAGCGTCACGTTCATCGGCGCAGGCGCATCAACGTCCTGGCCGGAAACTGTAGGATGAAGCGCGTGCCCTTTCCAAGCGCCGATTCCACGCGGATCCGGCCGCCGTAGAGCTCGGTATTGTGTTTGACGATGGCCAGCCCCAGGCCGGTGCCCTTCTCGCGGGTGGTAAAGTACGGTTCGAAGATGCGCTCGAGATGCTCGGGCGCGATGCCCGGGCCGTCGTCCTCGATGGTGATGAGGATGGAGTGGTCCTGGCCGTGGGCGGTGGTCACCCAGAGGTTGCCGCGGCCCTGCATGGCCTCGCGGGCGTTCTGGATGAGGTTCACGAAGATTTCGCTCACGTGCTTTCGCAGGGCCAACAGGCTGGGCAGCGCGTCGGCGTACTGTCGGTGAACGGTGATATCATAATGAACTGCCGGCGGCAGGCCCTGGAGCAGGGCCTCTTCGAGTTCCTGGCGGACGTCGAGCTTCTCGACCTTGCCGTCGGTCAACTTGGCGTAGCCCATCAACTCGGTGATCAACTGGTCGGACCGGGCGACCTCCTCGCGGATGATGGCAATCTGCTGCGTGATGGTTTTGCCCTCCTTGACGGTCTTCTGGAGGGTGTAGGAGGCGTTGTTGATGATCGCCAGCGGGTTCTTGAGCTGATGGGCGATCTCGGCGGCCAGGCGGCTGGAGAGCTCCATTTGCTCGCGGCGCAGGGCCAGCTCGTGCTGCTCCTGGACCTTCCGCCGCTGGTGGTCGAGCACCACCTGCATGCCGTACGCCCAGACCGACACCCCGGCCAGCAGCGCCAGGCGCAGGGTGAATTCCGCGCCGAGATCGAAGGGCCAGACCCAGTTGCCCGCGAACTCGGTTGGCGCGTCCCGGCGTTCGGCGGCCTCATCCATCCGGGCGATGGTGGCCTCCACCGAGACCGCGCCGGCGAAGAACGCGCAGAGCAGGAAATTAAGGCCGAGCTGCGGAATCACCGCGCAGACGCTCACGCTGTTGCGCAGCGCGAGGACCGGGAAAAGCCAGTAGGCCACGCTCTTCACACCGCCCGTCAACACCAGCACCAGCGCCAGGAACAGGCCGTCAATGAGCGTCAGGCCGAAGACCGTCCATTGCAGGGCCAGCGGGGAGACCGCCCGCATGCCTACCAGGACAAAGGCGACGCCGATGTTGATGGCCATGTAGCCGATGAACACGTACTGCGCCACCTGGTGCGCGTAGGTCCAGGTTAGCCCCACCAGCGCGATGTCCTGCCGGGTGGCCGGCTCGGCGGCGGTCTTGGCGATGAAGAAATAGTAGAAGAGCACCAGCAGCACGGCCGCTTTGACGGGCAGGCCGATGTTGCGTTCGAACTGGTGCGCGCGCCACTGCTGCTCCGTCTCGTTCAACGAGGGCATCGTGGGCAGCGTCAACCACGACCTGGCCACCTCCCACAGCGAGGGCGGTCGCTGAACTGGCTGGGGCTCCGCCTGCACGGCGCCTATTTCAGCAACTCCAGTGCCCGGGCGGCAATCTGCTCCACCGGCCACAGCCGGCCGAGGCCCTCATAGCCGCACGCCAGCAAGCCTTCCTCCGGGCCGATGAACTCCGCGCCCCGCCGGCGGAGCGTGGCCACGTTTTCCTGCGTGGCCGGATGCTGCCACATCTTGCCGTTCATGGCGGGCGCCAGCAGCACGCGCGCCGCCGGGTTCAGGGCGAGGGCCAGGCAACTAAGCGCATCATTGGCCAGCCCGTGGGCGAGTTTGGCCAGAATGTTGGCGGTCGCCGGCGCGATTAACAGCAGGTCCGCCTCGTCCGCGAGCTGAATGTGCGCGGGCTGCCAGCCCTCCCGCTCGTCGTAAAGGTCCGTCACCACGGGGTGGCGGGACAGCGTCTTGAACGGCAGCGCCGTGACGAAGCGTTGCGCGTCCGCGGTCATGACCACCCGCACGCGGGCGCCGCCCCTGGTCAACAGGCTGGCCAGATCCACCGCCCGGTGCGCGGCGATCGAGCCGGTGACTCCAAGGACAATGGTTGGGGACGCGCTCATGCAATGTTGGATCGTCTTCGATGGCCGGCGGCCCACGGCCCGCGACTTGTCGCGTGCGTGGACGCCGGCGTTTCCGCTTCAATCCGCTGTGATTTAACGCCGGCCGGCACCGTTCTTCAACCGATTCCGCGCGTGCCGGTCAGGTCAGATCCGGGAGGGGCACCCGGCCGACCCGGAGATTTTCGGCGACATAGATCGCCTCGAGTCGGCGGCGGTCCTCGGCCACCGTGCCGCTGACCAGCAGGTAATCGAAGCGCGAAGCCTGGGCCAGCTCTGCCCGCGCGACCGCCAGCCGGCGCTGGATGGTTTCTGGCGAGTCCGTCCCTCGCCCCCGCAGCCGCCGCTCGAGTTCCGCCAGCGAGGCGGTGGTGAGGAACACGCTGACCAGGGCGGCCCGGATCAGCGCGTCGCCTTCCGCCGCCGTCCGCACGTTGGCGACACCCTGCACGTCCACGGTGAGCAGCACGTCCTGACCGGCCTCCAGTCGTTGGCGCGCCTCGGCACGCAGCGTGCCGTAGCGGTGCCCGTACACTTCGGCGTGCTCGAGGAATTCGCCCGCTCGCACCCGCCGCTCGAATTCCTCGGGCTGGAGGAAGTGGTAATCGCGCCCGCCGACCTCGCCGGCCCGCGGGGCGCGGGTGGTGCAAGTGATCGCGCGGGCCAGCCCGGGCTGCGAGGCCAGCAACCCCCGGCACACGGTGGTCTTGCCCGCTCCCGACGGCGCGGACACCACGAGCAAGACCGGCAGGGGCGGGCGCGGGAGGGGCGGGTTCATTCCACGTTTTGCACCTGCTCGCGGAACTTTTCGACCTCGGCCTTGAGCGTCACCACGGCGCGCGACAGACCGACGTCGTTGGCCTTGGCGCCAATGGTGTTGACCTCACGATTGATCTCCTGCGCCAGAAAATCCAGGGTCCGCCCGACCGGCTCCGTTGCCGCCGCCATTTGATCGAACTGCTGGAAGTGACTCTCCAGACGCGTCAGTTCCTCGGAGATGTCCGAACGTTCGGCAAAGAAGGCCACCTCCTTGAGCAGCCGCTCGTCATCCGGGCGAAGGCCCTCGAGCCCCGCTGCGCGCAGGCGGTCGCGCAACTGCTCCCGATACCGCGCGGTGACCGCCGGCGCGCGCCGGCGAATGCCGTTCACCAGCCGGCGCATGACGGCGACGCGGTGCCGCAGGTCACGGGCCAGGTGCCGGCCTTCCCGCTCGCGCATTCGGATCAGGGCGTCCAGCGCGCGGGTCAGTGCGGCCTCGACCGGTGGCCACCAGCTCTCGGCCGAGGCGTCCGATTCCGGGGCTTCCACCACGCCGGGCAGCCGCAGCAGGCCATCGAGGGTCAGGCTGTCCGGCAGATGGAGCGACCGGGCCAGCGCGGCGGCCTCGCGGGCATAGGCGCGGGCCACGCTGGCGTTGAGTCGGGCGCGTTCGGACGCAGCGTGACGGGGCGAGTGCAGCACCACGCGGACATTGAGCCGGCCACGCGCGACGCGCCGGTTGACCGCATCGCGGATCTGCGCCTCGAGCGGATCCAGGGCGCGGTCCAGGCTCAGGGCGATCTCGGTTTGCTTCCGGTTCACCGAGCTGATCTCGACGGTCACCTTGCAGCCGCGCCCGGAAGCCTCCCCACGGCCGTGGCCGGTCATTGACTTCATGCGGCCCGAGTGTGGGCCGCCGCGCCCGCCTTGTCGAACGCGGACTGGGCGAGAGAATTCGCCAATCCGTCACTTGTCGCTACCCCGGGCGGAGCCTACGATTGCGCTGCTTCGGGGCAAATGGGATACCGGCGGCGAGATCTGAGGGCCATGCAACAGCGTTCCAACCACCGTCAACTGCGGTCATGCGGGGCGGCGTTTACGCTGATCGAATTGCTGGTGGTGATCGCGATCATCGCCATTCTGGCGGGGATGCTCCTGCCGGCCCTCTCGAAGGCCAAGGCGAAGGCCAAGACCATCCAGTGCCTGAATAACCTGCGGCAGTGGGGCCTGGGTTTGCAGGTCTATGCCTCGGACAATAACGATGCCATCCCGCGCGACGGCACCGACAACGGCGGTCAGTACGGCGTGGACACTGGCGCCACCGTGGGACCGGGCAGCCCGAATGACCCGTACGCCTGGTTCAACACGCTGCCCCAGGGCATGGGCGAACGAAACTTTTCCAATTACTGGAACGGCGTCTCCGGCGACTACCAGCGCAACCTGCCGTTCCCGGGTGGCATCGGTAAATTCTGGCATTGCCCGTCGGCCCGGGCCGCGTCGGGCGACAAGTTTCTCAAGGGCGGTTCGTTTGGCTTCTTCAGCTACGTGATGAACCTCGACCTCAAGCGCATCGGCCCGCAAATCTCCGAGCGGCTCGATTACCCGAACATGCCGCGGCTGGCCACGCTGCAGAACCCCGCGGCCGTGGTGCTGCTGGTGGACGCCGTGTTCAGCCCGACCCTCGAGCGTTACCTGGCCGGCGAAACCAGCCCCGACCGCAACGGCATCTTCCCGGCCGCCCGCTCCGAGCGCTTCACCCGCCGCCACAATGACACCGGCGGCAACCTGGTCTTCGTGGATGGTCACGCCGCTTTCTTCCGTCGCGCCTACATCACCAACGGCACCGGCGCGGCGCGCGAGAAGTTCAACCCCGATGTCATCTGGAATCCTGCCCGCGAATAGCCTCAACCCCTCAACGCTCATGAAAAACCGACCGTTCTCGATCGCGCTGTCCCTCCTTGGCGGCCTTTGGCTTTCGGCTCATGCCGCCATCCTGCTGGACGAATCTTTCACGTACCCCGACGGCGTCCTGACTGAAGGCTCGGCCGGCAAATGGATCAACCACAGCGGGACCGCCGGCCAGGTGGACGTGGCGGGCGGCGTGGTGAACCTCACGGAAACGGAGGGCGAAGACGTCAGCACGTTGCTGGCGGGCGGCCCGTATGCGGCCAACAGCTCGGTGGTGCTGTACGCGGCGTTCAAGGTGCGTTTCAGCGCTTTGCCGTCCGGCGCCGGCACCTACTTCGCCCACTTCAAGAACGAGAGCACCACCTTCAAAGCCAAGGTTTTTGCCACCACCTCCGGCGCGCCAGCGGGTCAGTTTCGGCTCGGGATCTCCCGCACCGCCAACACCGGAACCGTGCTGGAACGGGACCTTGCGCTGGGCACGTGGTACACGGTCGTGATCCGGTACGAGATCGCCACTGCCGCCGCCACGCTCTGGGTGGATCCCACGGCGGAAACGGACCAGGGCGTGAACGCGACCGACGCCGCGTCCGCTTCCGTGATCACCGCGTTTGCGTTGCGCCAGTCGCTGTCTTCGGGTTCCGGCATGGGGCAACTGGCGGTGGACTCCGCGTGGCGACCACCTTCGCGGAGTTGTTCGGGGCCGTGGGAGACAAGCCGGTGATCGCCGGTCAGCCGGCGAGCACCACCGTGGGCGTGGGGGGCACGGCCACCTTTACCGTCACGGCGGTCGGCGCCTCGCCCCTCGCGTACCAATGGCAGCGTGCCCAGACCAACCTGCCCGGGGCCACCGGGGCCGTGCTTACCCTGACTCCCGTCACCTTCGCGGACGCGGGTGAGTACCGCGTGATCGTCAGTAATCTGTTCGGCTCCGTGACCAGCGATGTCGCGACGCTCACCGTGACCAACGTGCCGCCCCCCGGCGGGCTGACCAACACCGCCCACCTCCGCACGCTGGTGGATCCCAACGATTACCTGCCCACGGACACCACCACGCTCTACACAGCGGAGGGCATTGTCACCACGCACGTCAATCTCACTGGTCCCAGTGCCAATGTGTTGTTTTACTTCCAGGATGATACAGCAGGCATCGCCACCTTCTGGACCGGCGGCACGAACGTCTTCGTGCCGAAGGCCGGCGACAAGGTGCGCGTGACGGCGCCGCTGGGCCATTTCAACGGCCTGCTGCAGTTCGTCCCCAATCGCAACAACAGCGCCCACAAGGTCGAGTTGCTCAGCCAGGGCAATCCCCTGCCGACGCCCCTGCCGCTGAACTTCGGCTGGCAAAATGATCCCGCGGTGATCGAACCCTACGAAGGCAGCTATGTCGTCGCGCAGGATGTGTACCTGGATCTGACCACGCCCACCTTTCCGCGGGGACAAACGGTCGTGCTGACCAGCGAGTTCGGCGAGACCATGAACATGTTCTGCGACACGCGAACCGACATCCCAGACCAGCAGAAGCCGGCGGGCGCCGTGACGATCTACGGCGTGCTGGGGCAGTTCGACACCGCCAATCCCCGCACCGGCGGTTACCAGATCATTCCCACTCGCTTCGCGGACATTGTCAGCCCCAACAAGGCTCCGACGGTCCGATTCACCAACGTGCTCGAACAGTTGGTCCGGCCCGGCGACGCGCCGACCAACACCTTCACCGATCACGCGTTGCGCCCCGGTGAAAAGCTCACCATGGCGGTCGTGGTCACCGATCCGGAGGGCAAACCGTTCCAAGTGCAAACGCCGACGGCAGGTCTGCCCGCGTCCGCGAGCTGGGAGGTGATCTCCTCCACCGCCAGCGAGTGGACGGGCCGCTTTGTCATGCAGCCGGTCGCGGGCGACGCGGGCCGGGCGATCGAGGCGACGCTGCTGGCGTGGAACGCGGACGCCACGAATGCGCCGGTGTGGAACATCTATGTCCCGACCGCCGCCGAACAGCAGGTGGTCATCACCGAGTACCTGGCCAACCCGGCCGCGACCAACACCGCCGCGCACTTCAACCCGCTGCGGCGCGCCGAACCGGCGCCCACGCCCACCTCGCACGACGAGTACATCGAGATCGTGAATTACTCCGGGGAAACGCTGGACCTCCAGAACTGGACGATCTACGACGCCAACTCGCCGCAGCCGCGGTTCCGCTTCTACGATCCGATGCCGTTGTCGTCCTCGAATGTCGTGGTGGCCTACGGCGGCCCGCTCAACGGCTATGCGCCCGGCCTCGAGGAACCCGCCCTGCCCTCGCAGGAAGGCTCGGCCGGCCTGGCGCTGAACAATGACGGCGACCGCATCACCCTCCGCAATGCCGCCGGCCGGCTGGTCGCCCGCGTGGTGTACGCGCAGAGCCAGACTTCCGCCAACGGCTCGATGACGCGGCACCCCGACATCAACGGCCCCTTCGTGCCGCAAACCAGCGTGTCCGCCCTGCCGGTCAGCCCGGGCCGCCAGTTCGACGGCAAACGGTGGACGGAGCCCGCGGAAGTTCCGGTCAACGTTGATCGTATCGCGGCGACGCTCAACGCCAACGGCTCGGTCACGATCGCCTGGGCAGCGCAGACCGGCGTGACCTACACCGTCCGCGGCGCGGCCAGCGTGAACGGGCCCTTCACCCCGCTGGCCACGGGCCTCACCGGCGGCAGCTATACCGATAACTCCTTGAGCGGCGTCGCCGCGCGGTTTTACCGGGTAAGCGCGCCGTAGGGCGGCCGGGTGGGTTATTCGGCGGAAGGGAGATTGCCCGCGCGCTGCTGAATGGCGCGCAGCGCTTGGGCGGCGGCCTGGGCGACCTGCTCATCGGGATCGAGCATGACCTCCCGGAGTGGTTCGGCGGCTTTCTCGGTCCCCACTTCGGCGAGGAGCGAACACGCCAGTCGGCGCGTTTCGGCGTGCCGCTCCTTGAACAGCTCCAGCGCAGCCGGTTCCGCCGCCGGGCCGAAACGCTGCAAGACCTGCACGACGTATTCAGCCTCGAAGTTTCCCCGGGCGATCATATCGGCCAGCGGGGCGATGGCGCGCGGGTCCCGCAAACGGCCCAGCGCTTCCAGCACCTCGCGCTGGTTGCCGGGCTGCGACCATGCCAGCAACCGCAGCATCGCCGGTACCTCCGCGGCCGTCCCGTGGCGTCCGAGCAGGTGGTTGGCGGCGGTGCGCTCGGGATACTGGGAGGAGCCGGCCAGCTTGACCGCGGCAGCCAGCAACTCCGGGGTCGCCTCCTCCAGCTCGCACATGTGAAGGCGACTGATCGCCTGGCTTCGCCTGACCTCGTCGGGTGATTCCAGATCCTGCAACAAGCCGGGCAACTCGGCTCGGGTCACTTTCACCGGCGCCGGTTCGACAACCTGAAGTGCCGCCAGTTCCCTCGCCAGGTCGTCACCCTCCAGAGCGCGCAGGCGCAGCACCATCGGCCGGCGCCAGGACCAGTTGGGGGAGGTGATCACAGACCGGGCCTGGATCTCAGCAGACCGAATCCAGCCCGTTGCCCGGTCCAGGACGAGCTGTCCCTTGGCAGTCGCTTGCAGACGGGGTTCCCCCGCCACTTGGAGCCAGCTTTCCAGTTCGACGCTGGACTCAACGGTCACGGCGCCCTCCGAGACTTCCTTGAAGCGGGCGGTTTCGCGACGCGTGGCGGCGATCAGATGCGACGCGCGCGGCTCGCCGAAGGGACCGAACTGAGGCGGCGCCTCGGTGTCGCTCGCGGCTTCATCCTCGATCCACACCTCCGCCACCGACTGCCACTCGTTATCCGTGGCTGTCGGAAGGCTTTGGAAAAACAGTCCCAGAACGCTGCCGAACGGCGCCGGCAAGCTCGGCGCCAGGGCTGCTTGACGCACCACCTGGCCGCGCGGATTGACACGAAGTTCGTGATGCGGCTGCAGCACCATCGGCCGCGGCGGCCAAAGCCCGCGGTGCGGACGGAAGGGCATCGCGAAGTTTGGCGGCGAGCCGGGAGGCGGTTGCGGCGTCAGGCGGCCGCTGAAGCCGACGGTGCCCACGCCCGCTTCGACCTTGCGGACGTGAACCAACACCACCCCCGTCAGCGTGGAAGCCTGGTCACCGGTCGTGGTGTCGAACTCAACGCGGTAGGCATTGGTGCGGCCCGGGGGGAACTGGCAGCGTATCGGGCTTGCGGACGGCGCGTCGCTGGCGGACGGCTTTGGGAGAAGCAAAACACCCGCGACCAGGCAGATGGGGACAAGCGATTTCATCGCGGGACGATACGCCCCGGTCCCGCACCGAGCAAGGCACTCTTGGGGAGCCACCCGAGAACAAAAAACCGGGGCCGCCTCGCGGCGGCCCCGGGTTGTGGGAGGAATCGCTGAATTAGAA
>CAYNCT010000086.1:0-14593 GCA_964396005.1 uncultured Verrucomicrobiota bacterium
CCGGTGGCTCAAGGGGACGTGACGGCCGCCGCGCAGCGGTGGGGCGAAGGTCTGCGGCGTGTCGGCGGGGTTGAACTCGGGAAGTCCCCTGGAGTAGCGTTTCGGCCCGTCACTTCCAGCGCATGAAGAGCCGCGTCTTTTTCTGGTCCCTCACCTCGGCGTTGTCGGGGTTCCTGTTTGGCTTCGACACGGTGGTCATTTCCGGAGCGGAGCAAACGATCCAGGCGTTGTGGAATCTCAGCCCGGGGCTGCACGGGTTCGCGATGGCTTCCGCGCTGTACGGCACGGTGCTGGGCTCGCTCATTGGCGGCTGGCCCACCGACCGCTTCGGCCGGCGGCGGACCTTGCTGTGGATCGGCATCCTTTACTTTGTTTCGGCCGTTTGGTCGGGCCTGGCCACCGGCGTCTATTCGTTCAGTCTCGCCCGGTTCATCGGGGGCCTGGGGGTGGGCATTTCGACGGTCGCCGCGCCGCTCTACATCTCCGAGATCTCGCCGCCGGGGCGCCGCGGGCGGCTGGCCGGGATGTTCCAGTTCAACATCGTTTTTGGCATCCTCGTCGCCTTTTTGAGCAACGCGCTCCTCGGGCAGGTGGGAGAAAACGCCTGGCGGTGGATGTTGGGGGTGGAAGCCGTGCCGGCGCTGCTCTACACCGTGCTGTGCTTCGTCCTGCCGGAAAGCCCGCGCTGGCTGCTGGCCCGGCGGGGCGATCGCGCCGCCGGGATGGCCGTGCTGCGGATGATCGAACCCGAGGCCACGCCCGCCGAGTTGGAGGCGCACGCCGATGAAATCGCCGCGGCTTCGTCCGAGCGGCGCTCGGCCGCCCGATTTTGGACCCGCCGCCTGCGCGTGCCCATGCTCCTCGCCTTCCTGATCGCCTTCTTCAACCAACTCTCCGGAATCAACGCCGTGCTCTACTTTGCGCCGCGCATCTTCGGACTGACCGGGCTGGATGCCAGCGCGTCCCTGTTGCAGTCCGTCGGCATTGGCGTCACCAACCTCGTCTTCACGTTCGTCGGGTTGTGGCTGATTGACCGCCTCGGGCGCCGCACCCTGCTCTACCTCGGATCGGTCGGCTACATCCTTTCGCTGGGAGTTTGCGCCTGGACCTTCTTTGCCTGCGCGCCGCAGTTCAAGGTGGCTTCCGCTGCCATCGCGGTTCGCGATCTGGCGGAGAAGCTCGGTGGCGCAACCGCTGCCGCTGCCCCGGAACTGCAAACCAGGCTCGCCGCGGCTCGCGTGGCGTTGAACGAGGCCATCCACGATCCGGGCTTTCGAACCGCGGTTCCCGAGATTCCGGCGGAGGCCCCGGCGGCGGAGATCAAAGCGGCGGCCACAGCGACCTTGCGGCAGGCCTCGGCCGCCGCGGGAGCGGGGGGAGTCATCGTGCTCTTGTCCATCTTCGCGTTTATCGCCGCCCATGCCGTCGGCCAGGGCGCGGTAATCTGGGTGTTCATCGCGGAGATCTTCCCCAACCGTCAGCGGGCCGAAGGGCAGGCGCTGGGCAGCTTCACGCACTGGGTGTTTGCCGCGCTGCTGACCAGCGTTTTCCCGAAGGTCGTCACGGCGTTTGCGCCCGGCTACGTCTTTCTGTTTTTCTGCGGGATGATGGTCCTGCAACTCATCTGGGTGCGTCTGATGGTGCCGGAGACCCGGGGCGTGCCGCTCGAGCAGATTCAAAAGCGGCTGGGTCTCGAGCCGGAGGCCGCGTGATCGCAGCCGACGGCCGGCCCGGCCCGGCGAATGTTTGGCTGCCGCGGCTCGCGGGTCGCCAAACCGGCGCCGCTCTGGCAGCCTCCGCTCATGCAGATGACGTTGCGGCCGGACGAGTTGAAGTCCTGGCTCACGGGGCGACTCCCCGCCGCCCTCGAGTGGTTGCGGCGGATGGTGGAGATCAATAGCTGGACCGAAAACCGGGAGGGGGTGAATCGCCTCGCGGCGCTGACGGCCGAGGCCTTTGCACCGTTGGGCTTCGCCGCCGAGCGCGTGCCTTCCAGGAACCCGGCCTGGGGCGACCATCTCGTCTTGACGCGAAGGGGTGCTTCCGCGCGCAACATCGCGATGATCTCCCATCTCGACACCGTGTTTCCGCCCGAGGAGGAAGCCCGCCACCAGTTCCACTGGCAGCCGCACGGCGACCGCATCTACGGACCGGGCACCGAGGACATCAAAGGCGGGACTGCGATGATGTGGCTGGTGTTGACGGCCCTGCACGAACTGGCCCCGGCGGCCTTCGGGGCCGTTACCTGGAGGCTCTTTTGGAACTCGTCCGAGGAGGGGCTCTCGCCCGATTTCGGCGATGTCTGCCGGCGCCGGTTCGATGCGGGGACGCTCGCGGCTCTGGTCTTCGAGGCCGAGGGCCAGGTCAATGGGCGGCCCGCGCTGGTCGTGGCGCGCAAGGGCCGGGCGACCTGGCGACTAACCGCCACCGGCCGTGGCGCTCATGCCGGCGCGCTGCACGAGCGCGGCGCCAACGCGATCGTGCAACTGGCCCGGGCCCTCGACCGGGTGGCGGCACTCACCGACTACGCGCAGGCGCTGACTCTTAACGTCGGTCGCATTCGGGGCGGCACCGGCCTGAATCGGGTTCCCCACGAAGCCGTTGCCGAAGGCGAACTGCGCGCTTTTTCGCCCGCCGTCCACGCGCGGGCCAAAGCGGACCTCCTGGCCCTGGCGGGTCCCGGTGACGTCCGCAGTCCGGCCGATGGTTTCGCGTGCCGGCTCGCGGTGGAGATTCTCAGCGAAAGCCGTCCGTGGCCGAGGAATCCGGGCACGGACCGTCTCTTCACGCTCTGGCAGGCCACCGGCGCAGAACTGGGACTGCCCCTCGCCGCGGAGGAGCGGGGCGGGCTGAGCGACGGCAATCTCGTCTGGGACGCGGTGCCGACGCTGGACGGCCTGGGGCCGCGGGGCGACAACGGCCACTGTTCGGAGCGCAGCGAGGACGGTTCGAAGTTGCCGGAATACGTCGAGGTCAGCTCCTTCGTGCCCAAAGCAACCCTGAACACGCTGGCGTTGCTTCGCCTGATTGAAGCCGCGAGCGCCGGGGAATCGTCGCGGGCTCCCGGCGAGCCCAGCCGGGAGCCCGGATGGGAATAGCGGCGCCGCCACTCGCCCCGGTCACGGGGAAGGGGCGAGCGCGCGATCCAGCCGCGCCGCGAAGGCGCCATCCACGCGGTCCACGTGCGGCAGGAGGCTGCGCTGAGTGACGAGGCGGAAGTCGGGGTGGGTCGCCAGGAAGCGCTCGATGACGGCGGTGTTTTCCTCGGGTTCGAGGCTGCACGTACTGTACACCAGCGTTCCCCCCGGGCGCAGTCGCGCGGCGGCGCGCGCGAGCAACGCGAGTTGTTGCCCGGCCAATTGCGGCAAATCGGCCGGGCGGGTGCGCCAGCGGGCGTCCAGCCGACGCCGGAGGACGCCCGTGTTCGAGCAGGGGGCGTCCACGAGCGCACGATCGAACTCCGGGCGGGTGGGGGTGTCGGCGGTGGCCAGGCGGGTTTCAACGCCGACCACCGCCAGCCGCTTGCAATTGGCGCGGATCAGGGCGAGGCGATCCTCCTCAATGTCCTCGGCAACGATCTCGGCTTCGTCGCCGGTCACCTGGGCGTTGTAGGTGGTCTTGCCGCCGGGCGCCGCGCAGGCGTCGAGGATGCGTTCGCCCGGCCGGGGGTCGAGCAGTGTCACCGCCAGGAGGGTACTGGGGTCCTGGACGTAGAACTGACCGCGGCGGAAGGTTTCGAGTCGCTCCAGGGGCGGATGCGCCCGGAGGGCGAAGAGGGTGTTCTCGGGAATCCAGTCCCAGCGGCCGAAGTCGTACTCGACGTTTTCCTCGAGGCGCCAGCGTTCGATGACTTTCTCCGGCCGGGCTTGCAGGGTGTTGATGCGGGCGTACGTGGGGGCCGGGGAATTGTTCCAGGCGAGCAGGCGCGCCGTGGCGTCGGTGCCCCATCGGTCTGTCCAGGCGCGGACCAGCCAGGCGGGGTGGGACCAGCCGGTGGCCGGATCGCGGCGTTGGAGGTCCTCCAGTGCCTGGCGGGTGGCGGCGAACTCCCGCAGGTATCCGCGCAGCAGCGCGTTGACAAAGGCCGCGACCCCGTCGCCGCCCAGGTTTTGGGCCAGGTCCACGGTCTCGAAGACGGCCGCATGGTCCGGAATCCGGCTCAACCAGAAGATTTGGTAGAGACCCAGACGCAGGAGCGCGCGGACCGGAGGGTCGGGCGGGTGGCGTTCGGCCTTTTGCTCGATGAGCCAGTCCAGCGTGCGTTCCCAGCGGACGGCGCCATAGACCAGCTCCTGCGTCAGGGCGCGGTCTTTGGCGCCGAGCGGCGCCGCGGCCAGCTCATCGGCGAGCAGATCCTCGACAAAGCGGCCGGCGGTCTCGCGTCGCCGCAGGACGCGCGCGGCAATTTCTCTTGGTGTTTGACGCCTCACGGCGGCATACTGACGCGAATTCGGGGGCGCGCGAGCGCATTTGCGATATGAGAGAAGAGTTCGAGAAACTGGCGGCAGCCGGCAAGATTTTGAACCGGCACATCGGTCCGTTGGTGACCCTCGCCGAGAACCGGTATTGCCGCCACCGGAGCTGGGGGTTCGGTCAGATTCGGGAGGTGGACACGGCGTTGGGCCGCTTCGTCATTGATTTTGTCGGCAAGCCCGGCCACTCGATGGATCTGGCTTTTGCCGCTGAGTCCCTCACCCCGTTGGGGCCGGATCACATCCTGGTGCGGAAGGCCACCGACCTGGCCGCGGTCAAGCAGATGGCCGCGCTCCACCACCTGGACCTGATCAAGCTGGTGCTCCAGAGCTTCAACGGGCGGGCCACGGTGGACCAGATTCAGCAGGTCCTGGTCCCCGACGTGATTGCGGCGGATTGGAAGAAATGGTGGGAAGCGGCCAAGCGCGAGATGAAGCGCGACGGTCACTTTCTGGTGCCGGCGAAGAAGGCGGAGCCGGTCATCTATCAGGCGGAGGAGACCAACTTGCGGGACCGGCTGCTGGGCGAGTTCCGGAAGGCCCGCGGGCTCAAGGCCCGGTTGCTGGTGGTCGCCGAGACGCTGGCCAGCCTCGCCGACCTGCCGGACAAGGCCGCGGTGGTGCGCGAGATGGTGGAGCACCTCAACCCGGAAATCGCGTCCCATCAGCGCACGCAACCGGCGCTGGCGCTGGAGGCCATCTTCCTGCGGGACGATCTCCGGGTGGCGGCCGGCTTGCCGCCCAGCGAGGGCGAGGTGACCGAGCAGGCCGTTTGGTCCCAGGCCGAGTCCGCCGGCAAGGTGCTGGAGTTGGTGACCGCTTCCAAACACCGGCGGGCGCTGGCCTCCTTCAAGGCGGCCCATCCCGACACCTGGCAGGATGTGGTCCTCGGATTTCTCAACTCGGTCAGCGCGAAGCTGTGCGGCGAGTGCGCCAATTTGCTGATCGAGTCCGGTCAACGCGACCGGTTTCGGGCCTTCCTGTCCCGGGCGATTGCCCAACACAGCGCCAGCAGTGAACTCCTGCTCTGGCTGGCCCGCAGTCGGTCCGACGAGTACGCCGATATCCTCGGTCCCGAGGTCTTCCGCGCCATGCTCAGCGCCATCGAGCGCGACGAGAAGAAGGCCGGGAAGCTGCGGGACTTCATCATGGACGACTCCGAGTTGCTCGTCGAGTTGATCGAGTCCGCGGACATCGAGGTCATCAAGGATCTGACGCGGGCGCTCCAGTTGTCGCCGAGCTTCGACGACATGGACAAACGGTCGCTGCTGGCGCGGATCATCAAGCATTTCCCGGCGATCCAGAGCCTCGTCTCCGGGGAGTCGGCGCGCCAGGACAACACGCTGGTGGTTTCCTGGGAAAGCCTCGAGCGGCGCAAACGCGAGTACGACGAGCTGGTCCAGAAGAAGATTCCCGCCAACTCGCGCGACATCGCGATCGCCCGCAGCTACGGCGACCTCAGCGAGAACCACGAGTACAAGGCGGCCAAGGAAATGCACGGCGTGCTCATGCGTCGCAAGGGCGAACTGGAACGTGACCTGGCCCGCGCCCGCGGTTCGGACCTGCTCAACCCGCGCACGGATGTGGTGAGCATCGGCACCCGGGTGACCGTGACAGAGCTCGGCAAGCAACACACCGAATCGCTCACCTTGCTGGGGGCCTGGGATTTTGACCCGGAGCGCCACGTGGTCAGCTACCTCAGCCCGATCGGGCAGGCGCTCCTCAACCGGAAGGTGGGCGACGAAATCGAGTTGGATCTCGAGGGGCACATCAGCCGCTACCGGATCGAGACGATCGAGCCGGCGCTGACTCCGCCCCCGGAGGAAACGGCGTTCGTCGCCCCGCCACCGAGCTCGGAGCCGGCGTCGCCGCCAACGGGCGAGCCGGCCGGGGGCATCGCGACGGCGGCTCAAGTCGAGGCGGCCAGCCCGGCGCCGGCGTCATCCGCCGTCCCGGAATCACCTGCGGCCGAGCCCGGAGGGCCGCAAGCCGCGGCGACCGCGACTCCCGGCTGAACTGCTGGTCCTCGGGCAGGTCCACGCCCCCCTCGGAAAGTCGCCTCCGAATGGCTGGCGAGGCTTCGCATTCTGGTCCCGCAACGGGGCGGGGCGAAGTCGCCGGCGCGTGTTCCCGCCGGGCTATTTGACACGAGCCGATTCGCAGCCACCTTCCTGGCCGATTATGAAATTGTTAGCAAAAACCCTCGTTTGGACCGCAGTGGCGGTCGGTACGGTCATGGCAGGATCTCTCTACGACATTCCTTTGAAGGACATCAACGGAAAGGCCACCTCGCTGAAGGAGTTTCAAGGCAAGGTGGTTCTGATCGTCAACGTGGCCTCGCAGTGCGGTTACACCCGGCAGTACAAGCCGCTGGAGGCGACCTATCGGAAGTACAAGGACCAGGGCTTCGTGGTGGTCGGGGTTCCGAGCAACGACTTTGGAGGTCAGGAACCGGGAACCCCCGAGCAGATCAAGGAGTTCTGCAAGACGAAGTTCGACGTGACGTTTCCGTTGATGGAAAAGGTGGGCGTCAAGAGCGGCGCGACCCAAAGTCCGTTGTACGCCGCGCTGACCGGCAAGGACGCCGCCTTCCCTGGCGACGTGAAGTGGAACTTTGGAAAGTTTCTGCTTGGCCGCGACGGCAAGGTGGTGGCACGCTTCGACTCCGGCGACGAACCGGATTCGCCCAAGGTGACCCGGGCGATCGAGGCGGCGCTGGCGGCGAAGTAAGCTTTCTGAAGATGGTGGGGTCTTGGAGGTTGGTGGGACGAGGAGGCAAAGGTGGGGGTAAGGAGAGAGGGGTAGGAGGGAAGTGGGGTAAAGGAGTGTAGGGGTTATGTAAACGAACCCGCGTCCGGCAACGGACGCGGGCTTTTTGTTTCCGGGAAGGCTACCGGCGCAAAACTAACCTCGCTCGCTGCGACGGCGGACCCGTTCGTACACCACGGTCGCATGCGGCACGTCCCGCTCGGGCGTGTTCCGACCGTGGGCAAACAGCGACCGCACGAATTTTCCCAGGGTGTCGCTGGTGGGACCGTACCCGGAGTGGTAGATCGAGTACTCGAGGTCGTGCAGCAGATCCTCCGCCCGCTGGTATCGTTGCGCGGGATCACGGTGCAACGCGCTGTTCAGGATGCGTTCCAACCGGCTGTTCACCCGGGGGCTCAATTGCGCGAAACGGGGAATCGGCAGGTGCCGGACCCGGTCCAGACTTTCCTCGGGGGTCGCGCCACGGAAGATGTTCCGCCCCAGCAGCAGGTGGGCGAGCACGACCCCGGCGGAGAACAGGTCGGAGCGCGCGTCCGTGATCTGGAAGTCCGCCTGTTCCGGGCTCATGTAGTCGGCCTTGCCGAGGGCCACCTCGCCCTCTTCGTGGCGCAGGAATCCCCGCGCCTTGGCGATGCCGAAGTCCGTCAGTTTCACGTCGCCCTCGAAGCCGATCATGACGTTCTTGGGGTTCACGTCGCGATGGACGATGCCCAGCGACCGACCCTCGGCGTCGGTCTTGGCATGGGCGTAAGCCAGGCCGCGGGCGACGCGACTGACGATGAACACCGCCAACTCCACGGGCAGTTCCCGCCCCTGGACCTCCAGCTCGCGCAGGAACTGGTTGAGGTTGACGCCGCGGATCAGCTCCATGGCGATGAAACACAGCCCGTCCGCTTCACCCAACTGGTAGGTTTGGACGATGTTCGTGTGGATAAGGTCGGCAACCAGCTTCGCCTCCCCGATGAAGTTCTGGAGGAAGTCCTCGCGGCGCGCGTACGTCTCCCGAATCACTTTGAGGGCAATCCGCTTGGAGAAGCCGCGCGCCCCGTGCTGGCGGGCCTCGTACACGATGCCCATCCCGCCCTGCGCCAGTTCGCCCACGATTTCGTAGCGCACGGGCGCCTCAATGATGCGGGTCTCTGCCATGCGGCCACTGTGCCGGACTTGTTCCCAGCGGGCAAGGGCGACCCGGACACGCGACCGACAGCCCCGGTCGGCACGGACCGGTTCCGGGCCCGCGAACCGCAATTCCACGCTCGCGCCGGGTTGCAGCCTCGCTAGCCTGCCCGGCCGATGGCCCTTGACGCCCAGTTGACGCCGATGATGGCGCAGTATCGCCGGATCAAGGCCGGACTCCCGACCGGCGCGCTCCTCTTGTTCCGGCTCGGCGACTTCTACGAGATGTTTTTCGAGGACGCCCAGCTCGGCGCCCAGGTGCTCAATCTGGCCTTGACCGCCCGGCAGGGTGTTCCCATGTGTGGCCTCCCCCACCATGCGGCCGCCGGATACATTAGCCGCCTGCTGCGAGCCGGACACAAGGTGGCCATTTGCGACCAGCTCGAAGACGCCCGGCCGGGCAAACTGGTCAAGCGCGAAGTCACCCAAATCCTCAGTCCCGGCACCCACTTCGACGAGCGGATGCTTGAGGCCGGTCGCAACAACTTCCTGGCCGCTGTCTGCCGGGTGGGCGGATATTTCGGCCTCGTTGTGCTCGATCTGACCACCGCCGAGTTCCGGGCAACGGAACTGACCACCGAGGCCGCCCTGCTGACCGAGCTGGAACGCCTGCGCCCGAGCGAACTGGTCGTGCCGGCAGAGGCTTCCGGGCTGCGCCAGTTACTGGCGGGGACCGTTCGGAACCTCACGGGGCATGATGACTGGGCCTTCGCTCCGGAGACCGCCCAGTTCACGCTGCGGGACCATTTCAAGGTGGCCACGCTTGACGGCTTCGGGCTGCGCGGGCGGGAGGCCGCGATCGGTGCCGCCGGGGCTGCGGTCCATTATCTGGTCAATCAACTGCGCCGTGACCTCTCGCATCTGACGCGGCTGACCTTCTATCAGCCGGCCGATTACCTCGTGCTGGATGCGGCGACGCTCCGTCACCTCGAGGTGCTGGAACCGCTGCGGCGCGACAGCCCCCGCGAGACCTCCCTGTACGGCGCGGTCAATCGGACGGTTACTCCCATGGGCGCGCGGCGGCTGCGGGACTGGCTGTCGCAACCGCTGGCCGCCGTCGAACCCATCCATCGCCGGCAGGAAGTGGTCGCCCAGTGGATAGCGGCCCCGACCGAGTTGGAGGAGTTCCGCGCGGCCTTGAAAGAGGTCTGTGACCTGGAGCGTACCATCAGCCGCCTGAGCGTCGGCACGGGCAACGCGCGGGATCTGATCGCGCTGCGGAACGGATTGCGCCAGGTACCCGCGGTGCGGGCCTTGGTTCAGCGTCTGGCCACCAGCCGGCTGGCGGAGAATCTCCGCTCGGCCGACCTGCCCGCCCTCGCCGAGCCCGCCCGGGCGCCCGCCGGCCCTCCGGCCTTGCTGGCCGAACTTGAGGCCCGCCTCGCCGACTGTCCGGACCTGGTGAGCTTGATCACGCAGGCCATCGTGGACGACCCGCCCCTCGGCTTGAAGGAGGGCGGCCTGATTCGCGATGGCTACGATCCCGCGCTCGACGAGTTGCGCGCCGCCACGCGCGGCGGCAAGGAGTGGATTGCCGCGCTGCAACGCGAGGAGATCGCTCGCACCGGCATCCAGTCGCTGAAAGTCGGATTCAACTCGGTGTTCGGCTACTACCTCGAGGTGACCCGGGCCAACCTCGACAAGGTGCCGCCGCACTACGTGCGCAAGCAGACCATCGCCAACGGGGAACGGTTCATCACCCCGGAACTCAAGGAGATGGAATCCCGAATCCTGGGCGCTGAGGAACGTGCCACGAAGCTCGAATACGAGCTGTTCCTGCGCGTGCGGGAAAGCGCGCTCGGGCAGGTGCGTGCCATCCAGGACACCGCCGCCGCCCTCGGAGAACTCGATGTCCTCGCTGCTTTCGCGGAACTCGCCCGCTTGCGCGATTATTGCCGCCCTGACCTTCAGGACGCCGGCCGGATCCTGATCGCCGACGGTCGGCATCCGGTGCTCGAGCAAAGCCTGACCGAAGAGCGCTTTGTGCCGAACGATACCGCGCTGGCCAGCGAGGCCACGGTGCGCGGACGCGGTCCCGAGGCCTCTGAACCGGCCGGCCCCGCGGAGCCGCTGCCGCAAATCTGCCTCATCACCGGTCCAAACATGGCGGGCAAGAGCACCTACATCCGGCAGGTCGCGCTGCTGGTCCTGCTGGCTCACACGGGCGCCTACGTGCCGGCCCGATCGGCGCGCATTGATCTGGTGGATCGCATCTTCACCCGCATCGGCGCGAGCGATGACCTGTCACGCGGCCAGTCCACGTTCATGGTAGAGATGGCCGAGACGGCCAACATCCTCAACCACGCCACGGCCCGCAGTCTCGTGATCCTCGACGAGATTGGGCGGGGGACGAGCACGTTTGACGGGCTGAGTTTGGCCTGGAGCATCGTCGAGCACCTGCATCATCAGGTGGGCGCCAAAACCCTCTTTGCCACTCATTACCACGAGCTGACCGAACTGGCCGCCAGGCTGCCGCGGCTGAAGAACTTCAACGTTGCCGTGCGCGAGTGGAACGACCAGATCATCTTCCTGCGGAAAATTGTCGCGGGCAGCACCGACAAAAGCTACGGCATCCAGGTGGCGCGCCTGGCCGGCGTGCCCCGCCCGGTGATCGAACGGGCCAAAGTCATCCTCCGCAATCTCGAGGAATCCGAACTTACGCCCGAGGGCACTGTCCGGTACTCCTCCCGCCCTCGTGCCGAGCGCGACAAGCTCCGCGCGGTCGAGCCCTCGCCGCAGTTGGATCTGTTCGGCTGAGGTTTTCGCACAGTTTTCCCCCGCGCCGCCTCCGGTGTGGCAGCCATCCAGTGAACTGCTCGCTGGGGCACCCGACCCGTGCGGCTGCCGTCGGCGGGCTGGCCGGACCCGCAGATGGTGCCACGACCGCGCGGGCAACCGGTGGCTGGCGGTGGAGCGTCAGATGCGCAGGAAGAGTTTCCGGCGGTACATCCAGAAGAGAAGCAGCCACATCACGGCCAGGACCGCGGCGCCGTGGAACAGCCTTTCGTAGGGATCACCGAACCACTTAAAAAAGCCGGCGCCGAGGTGGGTCTTGAGGTTCTTGCCGATGAAGCCCTCAAAGAGATGCGCGATGCAGTAGGCGGCGATCGAGTTCATTCCCACCACCACGAGCGGAAACGCCCAACCCCGGCGCCCCCACATCTCCATCACGACAAAGAATCCGGCCAGCAGCAGGAGGCACCAGCCGCCGCTGAACAAGACCCAGCTCGGCGTCCAAATCCGCTTCACCACCGGGCACACACCCAGCGCTCCCAGGGCCCAGCCGGTTAGCAGCGTGAGCGCGCCTGCCCTCGCCAGCCACCGGACCTTGCCGGCGGCGGGCCGATCGGTCCGCAGGATCCCGCCGGCGATCAAGCCGAGGATCATCGTGGCCAGCGTCGGCAGGAAACTGAGCGTGGCGTACCCTCCGCCGTTATGGGTGAACGGCGCCGAGCGGGGGAACAAGTTCAGAAACCAGGTGTCGAACGCCCACGCCGGATTGGTGTTCTTGTTCCAGTGCGCCGCGAAGCCGGTCAGCGCGTGTTCCCAATCCGGCCTGACCCCCGCCTGCTCCCAGTCGAAATCCGCGCCGGGGAGCGGATAGAGCGCGAACAACAGCCAGTACCCGACCAGCAACGCGCTGAAGGCCAGCCACTGATCCCGCACCGGCCGCAGGCCGAGCAGAAACAGGAACCCGTACCCCAGCCCGATCTGCGTCAGCGTGTCTTCAAAGGTCCAGTTCGTGCGGTCCGTCCACGTCGAACGTAGGAACACGCCCAGCAAGATTAGCACCCCGGCGCGCCAGAAGGCGTGTCCCGTCATCACGGCTCGCGACTGCCCGCGCGCCAGGCGGGCGGCGATCGAGAACGGCAGCGCCACCCCCACGATGAAGGAAAACGACGGCTGGATCAGGTCGTGGAGCGAACACCCCACCCACTCCACGTGCGACTGATGCCAGCACAGCAGGCGCCAGAAGGCGCTTTCGGGCAGCGCCGCCTTCACCGAGCAGAAATGCAGCACCTCCGCCATCATGAGCAGCATGACGAAGCCGCGATACGCATCCAGCGACGTCAGCCGGCCGGGCATCGGCGTGGACGCAGGGGTGACCGTATTCATCGGCCGAGGTGTAACGGTTTTCAGTCACCGACGCACGCCCGAATGAGCCACCTCTGGCGGCGGAACCGGGTCTGTCCGGACCGCACCCCAAAGCGAACTTCCGTCGGGTCGCGGGACGTTTTCCGATCCAGCGCCCTCGGCTCACGGGCGCATCAAAGCGGCGCCTGTCGAATGCTTGCTGCCAGGATCGGGTGCGGCTCTGGTGGCGGAGGGGCCGATTGGGCTGGAGAACCAATTCTGTTTGCCACCGCCTCGCAGTCGCGCATACTACTCCCGCTGCTTTTCCGGCGGAAGCGCGGGGGTTCCGCCCCCAGAACTCCGTCGCCACAGCGCAACGGGATCGAGTGTGAAGCCACGCGGATGCCCAATGTCCGCAGCGATCCGCGCGCGGCGGGCCGTGAGTGCGAATGGCGGGTGATCGCCGGAGAAGACGCCGGGCCAGTGTAGCTCAGCGGCAGAGCAACGGTTTCGTAAACCGTAGGTCGTCGGTTCGACCCCGACCACTGGCTCCACTTCAACCTCAGGCCTGGAGGTCGCGCTCGCTAAGGCTCCAATCCGACCTGTACGGCACCAAGACGGTGCGGCGTTTGGTGCATGGTTGCGCATGAAGCCATGCCGCGTCTCACGATCGCGGGGATGCGCGAGGTGTGGTAATCCGCTGTCGGCAACTGCGTCCGAGCCGTTCAGGATCCGCTCGGCGTTCGCTTGCGTGCCCGCAGTTCTCGCAAGGTCAAATCCAGCGTCTGGGCGACAAAGCTGCCAACCGCGGGTTCCTGCGACGCCCTCGACCCGGCTACGTTCAAAGTCTTGACCCGATGTTGGCGGAGGAAGGCTGCGAGGCGCCGAGCCGGTTCGCTCGTGGCGGCATGAAGGTGGAGCACTGGCTTGCGGTGGCTGACCGCGAGGTCATACGTCAGCTTCGAGCCGCGGATCAGCTTGGGCCGTACGGTGAAGATCACCGTGGCGTCGGAATCCAGGACGTTCCGTTCGGTCCGCTCGGCATACCGCTCCGTCTCGCACTCCTGCAACCGGTATCTCTCCGGGATGCGGCCGTTTTCAGCTCGTCGGCCCTTGGGGCACCATCCGCCGTGGGGCAGGCCGAGGCTCATTGCCCAATCCAGTGCAGCGATGTCGGCACCGGTCTGCCCGCCCGACCAGATGGTCAATTTCCGTCGGCCCGTTTTCTTTCGGAGTGTTGTCATCACGTGTGGAGTTGGCGGCTGTCAGGCTCGCTCCAAGTGTCGGCGCGGATGGCACCTCACCGCCGTTAACTATAGCTCGGCCCGTCAACCGAACTCGCGAAACCACAAAACACTCGAAACACCCCCAAAGACGAGCGGATAACACACCGGTCCCGGCCACCGTCCGTTCATCCGCAGGATGAATTCCCGCTGAAGACCCGGGCGACCTGTTTGTGAGTCATTTGAGGTGCTTCGCGGTTGTCACTACTCCTCCGGGGCTGGTAGCGCTTGACCTCGATTCCTCGGCATTGCTTTCGGCCGCTTGACTTGACCTCTCTGCCTTCCGACTTTGCCCGCAACGAGAGTGGTTTGGATTCGTCGGACGCTTGGGTTGAAGCTCGGGTCTGACCGTGGGCCGCGGGCGCCTGGCGGGGCGGCGATCGGAAGGGCGCCGGACGGTTTTACCGGCGGCGACAGGTTTTCGCGTAAGAGGGCATGAACACGAATGCAACGGAACTGGCGGGAAGGGTCGCGGTCGTCAGCGGTGCCGGGCGTGGCTTGGGAAGGGCCATCGCTAGCACGCTGGCGGCGTCGGGCGCGGCGGTGGTGCTGGCGGGCCGACAGATCGAGCCGCTCGCGGAGGCCGCGCAGGAAATCCGGGCGGCCGGTGGCCGGGCCGACCCATTCCCGTGCGACGTGACCAGCGAGGACGACGTGCGACGGCTGGCAGCCGCGGTACGGCAGTGGCACGGCCGGGTGGACATCCTGATCAACAATGCCGGCGTCAACGTCCGCAAACCGTTGACGGACTTCGCGCTGGCGGAGTGGCGGCAGGTGGTGGACACCAATCTGACGGGCGCATTTCTGATGTGCCGCGAG
>CAYNCT010000087.1:0-14520 GCA_964396005.1 uncultured Verrucomicrobiota bacterium
TCGAGCGGGCCTTTGCCGCGCTGCCGGGCAAAATCCCTCAAATTCGCTCCTTCGAGTGGGGCACCAACGTCAGCCCGGAGGGACTCGACAAGGGCTTCACCCACGGGTTCATCCTGACGTTCAAGAACGCCGCCGACCGCGACGCCTACCTGGTCCATCCCGACCACAAGAAGTTCGGCGCGCTCGTCGGGCCGGTGCTGGCGGATGTGTTCGTGGTGGACTTCATGTCCCGGCGGTAGCCCTTTCGGTCGGCCGGGGCTTCGCCTGAACCCCGCTGCCACCGGCGCGGCCCGAGCCGGCCCGACGGGCCCGCCTGGGACGGCAGATGTGGTTTTGTCCTTTCCGACCGGCCCCCAATACGCTTTAACCCTCCCCCATGGATCCGCTGCTCAAGCTCCTGCGCGAAAACGCCGCCTACCGCCCGGATCAACTCGCGGCGATGCTGCAACTCCCGGAGGCCGAGGTGATCGCGCGCATTCGCGCGTACGAAGCCGACCGCGTCATCGTGGGCTACCGCACCGTGCTCGACGAGGAGAAGCTCGGGTTCGAACGCGTGCGTGCGGTCATCGAGGTGAAGATCACCCCGGAACGGGAGGGCGGTTTCGACCGGGTGGCCAACCGCATTGCCAAATACGCCGAGGTTCGCGCCTGCTACCTCATGTCCGGCGGTTACGACCTGCTGGTGGAAGTGGAAGGCAGCAACCTGCGGGAGGTGGCGTCCTTTGTGTCCGCCAAGCTCGCCACCATCCAGGGGGTGCTCTCGACGGCAACGCACTTCGTGCTCAAGCCGTACAAGGAGCAGGGCGTGCTCATGGGCACAGACGCGCCCGATGAACGGCTGGCGGTCAGCCCCTGAATCCCGCCCGGGCGAATCCCCCGCCCTCGGCCTGCGCGCTTCCGGCCGCCTTGCCTCTCTCGGTCGCTGTGAAACTCGCCGGACTGCTGCTGGCCGCGGGGCTGACGGCCGCGCTCCTGCGCGCCGCCGACGCTCCCCCCGCCAATCTTGCCGCCTTTGGTTACCTCAGTCGCGTGAGCGCCGAAGGCACCACGCCGCCGCTCCGCGCGCCCGCCCTGGCTGACGTCACGAACCGGGTCGCGTTGCGCCTGACGCCCGACCAGCACCTGTTGATCGAATGGCAAAACCCCCGGCCCGTCCGCGCCGTGGCGCTGCGGTTCGCCGGGGCTGCGCCCCAGGCCCGGGAAGTTCGGGTGGAATGGTGGCGCTCCGCCTGGCCGGACCATGGCATCGCTGACGGGCAGCGGCTCGACGACCCGTTCAGCGGCGGCTGGGTCCGCGCCTTCCCCCGCTCCGTCCCGGCGGAAACCAACGAGGTGCGGCTGGAATTCGGACCGCTCGGGCCGGGCGAACTTCCCGGCGTGCAACGGACCGGCCTCACCGAACGCGTGACCTACCGGCTGCGGTTGAGCTTCGCGCGCCCGGTCGAGGTCGAACACCTCGCGGCCCACTCGGACGCCGTGGAACGGACCGCCGAACTGCGCTTCGAGTGGGATGTCCACTCGACGGTGCCCGGCGAATGGCATCCCACGTTCGAGGCCCGGAATGGACGGATCCGCGAGGTGCGCAAGACCGGCGCGAAGAGTGCCGTGGTCACCGTGGATTACGCGGACGCTCCCGACCGCCTCAGCCCCGACCGCGGGCACGTCATCTTTCGCAGCGGCGAGACCCGCAGCTTCGCAGTGTTCGTGGACGACGTCTGGCGCGAGGGCGGCTTGTACGTGCGCGACATCGGCGTGTTCGTGAGCGACTCCGGGAGGCAACTGACCTTTCGCGGCTGGTCCGGCCCCGCGGGCGAAGTGTGGGCGGAGGGTTCGGTGGCGGAGCAGGTCAGCCGGCTGCCCGAGCAGAGCTTCGCGGCCGCCAGCGCTGCCCGGCCACCCCGGCCGCGCCCCTGGCTCGTGCTGGGCGCGCCGAATCAGCGCCAGGAAATCGTGCTGTTGCCCGACGGGGATGTGCAGTTGCGCGCCGACGCCCTGCGGGCGCCGGGACCGGACGCCGATTTTGTGGGCCGGCCGTGGCCGGAACTGACGTACGATTTCGAAACCGGCGACCGCCCGCGAATGGGCCCCGGTGGCTCGCGGCAGGTCGCACGGGCCCTGGAGGAAGGCTGGCTGCCGATCGTGCATCACGCCTGGCGCGAAGGTGAGGTGGATTGCGAACAGAGCTGCCTCGCCGCCCCGCTCCGGAGTGATCTCGCCACACTCGAAGCCGAGAACGACGACGGCGCCGAACCCGTGGTCCTGGCCGCGCAGTTCGTCTTTCGCAACGCCTCCGACCAGCCACAACCCCTCGCGCTCTGGCTGGAGTTCAGCCGGCTCGAGCCCCTGCGCATTTCCGTGGACAACACGCTGCTGCTTTCCCGGCCGTCGGATCGCCGTCTGCGCGAAGGGGTGGTGCCCGTGCGCGGGCATTTCAACCTGCGGGGCCGGGGCCGGCTCGAGGTCGCGGTGCTGACCCCGTCCGCTCCGGGCAGTTACCAGCCGGCGCTGGCGCGGTCGCCCTCGGCGCGCGAGGCCGTTCGCTATCAGGTCGAGCTTGCGCCCGGAGCAACGCACGCGATTGAGTTCTTTGCGCCCTACCTCGAGCTCCAGACGCCGGATGACCTGGCCGCGCTCAAGGGGCTCTCCTTCGCGGAACTGCGCGCCAGCGTGGCCGAGTTCTGGAAGCAGCGGGTGACCCGGGGCATGACCTTGGACGTGCCGGAGCCGTGGTTGAACCACCTTTTCAAGGCGAACTTCTGGCGGGTGCTGATTAACACGGACACCGACCCGGTTACCGGACTGCGGCAGTACGCGACCGCCCCACCGGGTCCTGCCAATGCTCTGGCGGAAACCGCGATGGTCGCCCGGGCGCTGGAGATGCGCGGGGAACACGCTGCGGCCGTGCGGCTGCTCGAACCGTTCGTGGTGGCGCAGGGACGCCGGGGACTGCCGGGGACCTACCGGTCGCGCGAGGCGGTGTTCCACGCGGCCTCGCCCGTCGAGCCGGACCCCTACTCAGCGGAGGGTTCCGCTCTCGACCACGGCACCGGAATGTGGACGCTGGCCGAACACTTCGCGTGGAGCCGCGATCACCGGTACTTGATCAGCGTCGTGCCCCGGCTGATTGGCGCGGCGGATTGGGTAACACAGGAGCGGGCGGCGACGCGTTTTTCGCTGCCCGACGGACGCCGCCCCGTGGAATTTGGGCTGCCCCCCGCCGGGCCGCTGCCGGGGGTCGGCGAGTCTCAGTACTGGTACGCGGCCGCTGCCTTCCTTCAACTTGGCATGACTCACGTTTTGAACGCCGTTGGCGCGCTCGCGTTGCATCCCGACACCGACCCCGCGCTCCGGCGGGTCGCCAGCCGGGAAGCCACCCGACTGGACCGTGAACTCAAAGCCTTCACGGCGGATCTCCGCGCGAGCGTGGCCGAGGCGGTCGCCACCACGCCGGTGGTGCGCCTGCGGGACGGCCACTATCTGCCGTGCGTGCCGCCCCACCCTTACGCCCTGACCGACCAGCGGCAGGGCGGGTTGCGCGAGGCGATTTATCCCGCGCTGCACCTGGCTCACACCGGCCTGTTTGAGCCGGGCCATCCATTTGTGAACTGGATGGTGCAGACGCTCGAAGACCGGGAATTGCTGAGCGCATCAAGCGGCTTTGAGCACGCGCGTCCCCGCGCAGACTTTTTCCACCACGGCGGCACTGGACCACGCCCGTTGGCGCTGGGGCTGCCGCTGATCTATTTGCGGCAGGATCGGGTGGCGAACTTCTTGCGCGGTTTCTACAACGCAGCCGCGGCGAGCCTCTCGCCGGACGGGATTGGTTTCACCGGCGAGGGCCCACCCTCCCCTGACGGCGCCGGACCGTTCGACCACACTCCGGACGAATGTCGGTTCATCCAGTGGCTGCGCCAGATGCTGATTCTCGAAAACGGCGACCGGCTCGAACTGGGGCTTGGCGTGCCGCGCGCCTGGATGGCCGACGGGCAGGCCATCCGCGTCGAACGGGCCACCACGTGGTTTGGGCGGCTCAACCTCGAGATCGTCTCGCGGGCCGCCGAACGGCGCGTACGGGCGCGAGTCGCCCTCGAACCGACCGTCGTCCCGGGGGCTATCCTGTTGCGCCTGCGCGACCCGGAGAGCCGGCCCCTCCGGTCCGCCACGGTGAACCGGCAGCGCGCCCGCGTGGATCCGGTGCGGCAAACCATCGAGCTCCCTCCGCGGGCCGGGATCTGGGAGGTGGAGGCACGATTCTGAGCCCGGTCGCCGGCCGCGGCGGAACTTCCGCAGGCCGGGCGCCCCGCGGGTAGGACCGGGGATTCGGCGCGAGGCGCCGGTCAGAACAGTTTCTTACCGGCGATGTCCGCGATGAGGTTGAGCAGAATCACGCCTATCACCAGGGGGCAAACGTATTTGACGAACACGGTCCAGACGTGAGCCAGGGAGATGGGGCCCACGAGCGGTTTCTTGAAGCCGGGGCAGCCGCGGGCCAGTTCGTCCACCGCGTTGGCCGGTTTCCACACGTACCCGGTGAACACGCTGCACAGTAGCGCGATCAAGACAATCAGCAGCGTCCCTACCAGCAGGTCCATGATGTCCAGAAAGCCGGTCTTGCCCCAGAGCTTGACCTCTGTGAACCAGCGACTGCCACCCGCCGACAGCGCCGAGGGGATGCCAATGACGAAAGCCAGCAGGCCGACGCCCCAGGACGCGACATGGCGCGACAGCCGCCGATCATCGAGCAACCACGCCACGGGCACCTCGAGCATCGAAATCGAAGAAGTCAGCGCGGCGACCATCAACAGCAGGAAGAACACTCCGCCGACCAGGTTGCCCGCGGGCATCTGCTCAAACACCGCCGGCAGGGTCTTGAAAGTCAGGGCCGTGCCGGCGTCCGGTTGCATCCCGAACGCAAACACGGCCGGGAAGACCATGAACCCGCCGAGAATGGCGACCACCGTGTCAGTGACAACCACCCAGAATCCGCTGCTGATCAGGTTTTGATCCTTCTTCACATAGGAGGCGTAGGTGATCATCAGACCCCAGCCGACACTCAGCGAAAACAACGTCTGCCCCAGCGCGGTCATCAGCACGCCGCCGGTGATTTTGCTAAAATCGGGCTTGAGGTAGTACGCCACGCCGGCCATCGCCCCGGGCAGGGTCAGACTGCGCAGAATCACCAGGACCGCCATGAGGAGCAGCGCCGGCATGAGCAATTTGGACCACCGCTCGATGCCCTTCTGTACCCCGCCATGCACGATGAGGATCGTCATGAGCATGAACAGTCCGAACAAGGGGATCACCCACCGGGGATCGGCCGCGAACTGGGCGAATTCCGTGTGCCGCCGGGTGATGGACGTGAAAGCGTAGCCCACGGTCCAGCCGGCGATGACCCCGTAGTAGCTGAGCACGAGGAAGCAGCACAACAGGCAGAAAACGCCGGTGATGGCGAACCTCGTGCGCGGCCGGATGGCGAAGAACGAGTTGACGGCGTCTCTCCCCCCGGCACGGCCGATGGCCAGTTCGTTCCACAGCAGCGGCAGGCCGATCAACAACACACAGGCCAGATACACGACCACGAAGGCCGCGCCGCCATTCTCGCCGGTCACGTACGGGAACCGCCAGATGTTGCCCAGGCCGACGGCGGAACCGGCGGCTGCGAGAATGAATCCCCACCGGGATCCCCATTGTGCGCGCTGCTCTGCTGATTGCACCGCGGGGTTTTAGGGGCAGGGCCAGGGGTGGTCAAAGTCTTTATGCGGCCGACTTGTTCACCATTAAAGCCCCAACGAAAGCCGGCGCGTCGCGAACAGACCGGCCCCGAACGACCGTGGCCCCTCATCGGGCTCCTCCCCGGACCGTCCCCGTCGGTTGACAAGCACCCGATTCGCCCCTTTTCTTCCGGCCGCTCGCTGACGCATGAAGATCAACTACCTCCCCTCGCGACCGATTGTCGGAACCCTCGCCACGCTCGCCGGTGTCGCCGCGCTGATCGCTGGCTGTGCGCACCGCCCACCCCCCGGCAACCTGCGCGCCGTGCAAACGGACCTGGACCGCTACATTGCGGCGCCCGACACCAATTACTCGTGGCGTGTGACCACCTCGCGCCAGGTGGACGGTTGCACGGTGACCGCCATTGACCTCGTGTCGCAGGCCTGGCTCACCACGAACGAAGTGAACCGGACGCAGTGGCGGCACTGGCTGCTGGTCGTGCGGCCGGACGAAGTCGCTCACGACACGGCTCTGCTCTTCATCGGCGGCGGCAGCAACAAGGAGGGCGATGCTCCCAAACCCGGCGAGCAATTGGTGCAGATCGCCCGGCAGACCCGCTCGGTCGTCGCCGAGTTGCGCATGGTGCCCAATCAACCGCTTATTTTCGGCAACGACGGTCGCCCACGGGTGGAGGACGACCTGATCGCCTACACGTGGGACAAGTTTCTACGGACCGGGGAATCCCGCTGGCTGGCGCGGCTGCCCATGACCAAAGCGGCGGTGCGGGCGATGGACACGGTCACCGCGTATTGTGCGTCGCCCGAGGGCGGCGGTAAGGCGGTCGAACGATTCATCGTGGCCGGAGGCTCGAAACGCGGTTGGACGACGTGGACCACGGCGGCGGTGGACCGGCGGGTCGTTGCCATCGCTCCCATCGTCATTGACCTGCTGAACGTCGTGCCCTCGTTCAAACACCACTTCCGTGCCTATGGCTTTTACGCCCCGGCTGTCCAGGAGTACGTGGACATGGGCATTATGGATTGGATGGGAGCGCCGGAGTTCGAGCGGCTGTTGAAAATCGTGGAGCCTTACGAGTATCGCGACCGCCTGACCCTGCCGAAACTGCTGATCAATGCCTGCGGCGATCAGTTCTTCCTGCCCGACTCCTCGCAGTTCTATTTCGACGACCTCCAGGGGGTCAAATACCTCCGATACGTCCCCAACGCGGATCACTCGCTCAAGGGCAGCGACGCCTGGTTCACCCTCCTCGCATGGCACGAAGCCATCGTGAATCAGCGCACCTTGCCGCAGTTCACCTGGGAATTTCCAGACAACAAAACCATCCGGGTGGAATCCCCAAAGATGCCGAAGGAAGTGACGTTGTGGCAGGCCACCAATCCCAGCGCCCGTGACTTCCGGCTGGAAACCTTGGGCGCGGTGTGGAGTTCGGTGCCACTCACCGCCGGCCCAACCGGCGCTTATGAAGCCCGAGTGGAACCCCCTTCCCGCGGCTGGACCGCCTACCTCGTCGAGCTGACGTACGATCTCGGTGGCCCGGCGCCGCTGAAATTGACCACCCCGGTGCGGGTGACTCCCGACGTGCTTCCGTTTCCCGAGCCGCAGCCCAACCGGCCCCGGCGCTGAAGCCAGCCTCGCCCAATCGCGATGACCCACCCGCCGGTGTCCTCGGAAAAGAGCACCGCCCGCCCCGGTGGCGCGGCCGGCTTTGGACTGGTGGGGCATCGTCCGCCTCCCTCCGCGGCGGCGGTGACACCTTTAAGCCTTTGGCAGCGGGACAACTTCCGCAGCCGTAGGGGCCGTTGCTGTGCGTCGGAATTCCACGCTCGGGTCGGTGAGATGGCCCAGGGTTTCGCCGGCAGCGCGAAGGCCCTCCAACCAAAAGAACAGGCGGGCACCTTGCGGTGCCCGCCCAACCCAAACAACCAAACCAACCTCCTTTACCGCCAGAACTCCGGCGGCTAACTCTCCCACCCGTGCGGCTCAGGGGGCTCCGCCCCAAAGTGGAAGAGGCCAAACCAACCGGAGCCTTGGACGCAAGTTCTGAGCCACTTGTTCAACTGCGTTTCGGCGGCGGCGCATGAGCCGAACCGCCGTGTCTGAGGGTTTCACACGGATGAAAATCACCAATTTGAACCCCGCGGAGGACGTCGGCGCCAGCGCGTGGCTGGTGGAACTCGACGGCCGCCATCTCCTGCTCGACGCCGGCGTCCACCCCAAACTGACCGGGCGCGCTTCGCTGCCGCTGTTTCGCAAGCTCGACGGGATAGACCTCGACGCCATCGCCATCAGTCACTGCCACCTGGACCACGTGGGGGCGTTGCCCGTCGTCCTCCGCCGTCATCCCCGGGCGCAGGTTTGGATGACCGACTTGAGTTACTTCCTCGTCGAAAGGGTCCTGCACAACTCGGTCAACGTCATGATCCGCCAACGCGACGAAGCCGGAGTTCGCGACTATCCCCTCTTCAGCCACGATGAGGTGGAAGATATTGCGCCGGTTTTTGAAGGCGTGCGGTACAATCGCGCCGTGGAATGGGCCGTTCCGTCACGTCGCGGTGATCGCGGAGGCCTCACGCTGGAATTCCTCGACTCCGGCCACACGCTGGGCTCCGCCGGCATCCTCGTGCAGGGCGCGCGCCAGCGCTTGTTCTACTCCGGCGACGTGTGCTTTCGGGATCAGACGCTGCTCAAAGGCGCACGGTTCGGGGAGGTGGCAGCCGACGTGTTGATCCTGGAAACCACGCGAGGCCAACGTGCCGGGACCGGGGAAGGAACGCGGGCGCGGGAATTGGAGCGTTTACTTGCGTGCATCCGCACCACGCTCCAGCGCAAGGGCACCGTGCTGATCCCGGCGTTTGCCCTTGGGCGAACCCAGGAAATGCTGGCTCAGTTGGCACTCTGGATGAGCGCCGGCAAGCTTCGCCGCCAGCCGGTGTTCATCGGCGGCCTCGGCCGGGTGTTCTCCGAGATCTACGACCTGCAGGCCCACCGCACGCACCGCCACCACCCGCGCATGGCCCTTCACGAAGCCCTCACCCTCGAGGTGCTGGAACCGGCGGCGCTGGCGGACTTGAAACCCAACCGGGGGCGCCTGTGCGTGCTGACCTCCGGAATGATGGTCGAAAACACCGCCGCTCACGACCTCGCCCTCCGCCTCTTTACCGACGCCCGTCACGCCATCTGCTTCGTTGGCTACGCCGACCCCGACACCCCGGGAGGCCGGTTGAAGGCTTCGCTGCCCGGACAGCCGTTCCTCTTCAGCGCCGAGACCGGCCAAATCCGCCGCGCGTGCGAAGTCCATGACTTCGATCTCACCGCGCACGCGGACCGGGAGGAGCTGATCGAGCTGGTTGAGCGGGTAAACCCCAGGGCGGTCATTCTCGGACACGGTGATCCCGCGGCGCGCGCCTGGTTCGAACGTGAACTCAAGGAACGTCGGCCCCGCCTGCGGGTGCTGAATCCCCGCCCCGGCGAACAGGTTCAGGCGTGAAGCCCTGCCGGCGGCGGCGTTTCAACCCGAACCACGAAGTTCGTTTTTCAGAAGACAACCAGGGGAACGAAGGAGCAACGGGAACGGGATTCTCCTCTGGGAACTTTTCCTGACCGTCCTCTCCCGGTGGAAGCCCTCCTGCATTCGTTCGCTTCGTTGCCTTCTGTGAATCCGACTTCGTTTTTCGCGTTCAATGCGTCCTTCACCCGTTCATTTTGACCAAGTTTTCGCTTGAGCTCCGGCCGCCGCGGCGCGATATCTCCCGCCGTCAGCAGCACGGAAGAACGCGGACCGATCTTTGAGAGCCAATCGGATTTGCCCTGCCATTGCTCGTGCTAGGAAACGAAGTCCTTGAACCGTAAGATCGAGTACCGCGGGAGCCGGCTGTCACGGCGGTGGCCGACAGGCCTTGACTGGAAGTCGAAAGCCGTCTGCGTGGTTCCCACCTGTTTCTTGGAAGTTCATAGGAACTGTTTATCACGGCATTGTGGCGGGGTTCTTTTGCAGTGGCGGGCCGGAAACGGCCCGCCGTTTTTGTTTTCGCCCCCGGGGCGCGGGGCTTAAATAGCTCCGTGTCTGATGATCTCTTTGGCCAGCCCCGCCCCGCGTCTCCCGCCGAGGACGTCCCGACCTCGCCCCCGGGCCGGATGACCGTGCCGCTGGCGGCTCGCCTGCGCCCGCGCACGCTCAGCGAGTATGTTGGCCAGACCCATCTCCTCGGCGCCGGTCACCTCCTGCGCCGCGCAATCGAGGCCGATCGCCTGCAGTCCCTGATCTTCTACGGGCCGCCCGGCACCGGCAAAACCTCTCTGGCTCAGGTGATCGCGACCCACACCCGCTCGCGCTTTATTCGCCTTAGCGGCGTGGAGTCCAATGTCGCCGACATCCGACGTGAATTGACGGCCGCCGCCCATCGGCTGACCAACACGGGCCAGTCCACCATCCTGTTCGTGGACGAGATTCACCGATTCAACAAGGCGCAACAGGACGTGCTCCTGCCCGACGTCGAGAGCGGGGTCGTCCGGCTGATAGGCGCGACGACCCACAACCCTTTTTTCTTCGTTAACTCGCCGCTGGTCTCGCGTTCCCAGATCTTCGAACTCCGGCCGCTGAGCGAAGCGGACCTGTGCGTTCTGCTGGCCCGCGCCCTCGCCCACCGCGAGCGCGGCCTGGGCCTCCTCAAGACTGAAGTCCGGGAAGACGCACTGCGGCACCTGGCGCGCGTGGCCGACGGCGACGCCCGCAAGGCCTTGAACGCGCTCGAGATCGCCGTCCTGACCACCCCGCCGGAACCGGACGGAACCATCCGCGTTTCCCTCGCCGTTGCCGAGCAGAGCATTCAAAAAAAAGCCGTGGTGTACGACGGCGACGGGGATGCGCATTACGACACCATTTCAGCCTTCATCAAATCGGTCCGCGGCAGCCACGTGGACGCCGCGCTCTACTGGCTGGCGAAGATGATCCATGCCGGGGAAGATCCCCGATTCATCACGCGGCGATTGATGATTCTGGCGGCCGAGGATATCGGTCTGGCCGATCCGATGGCGCTGGTGCTGACGGTGGCCGCCCATCAGGCGGCCGAATTCGTCGGGTGGCCGGAGGCCCGAATCCCGGTGGCGGAAGCGACCATCTACCTCGCCGGAGCCCACAAGAGCAACACCGCGCTGCTGGCCATTGATGCCGCCCTGGAGGACGTGCGGCAAGGGCGCACCCTGCCCGTGCCGAACCACCTGCGCGACGCCAGCTACCAGGGCGCCGCGCGCCTGGGCCATGGCGCCGGTTACCAATACCCGCATGACCATCCTGAACACTTCGTGCCGCAGGACTATCTCGGCGCCCTCCGCCGTTACTACCAACCCGGCGAACTGGGCGTGGAAAAGAAGATCAAGGAGCGCGTGGAGCGCTGGCGGGCGGCGTTGGAGGCCTCAGCCCCACCCGCGTCGTCGGCTTGACCCGTGGAACCTGCGACGCCGCGCGTGATGGCATGACTGAGTCTTCTGGACCGGATTCCCTGTTGGCCCGCGCCAAGGCCGAGCTGCGCCAGGTCATGCGCGAACGGCTTCGCTTGTTGAGTCCGGTGGAACGGACCCGCGCCTCGGCCGGCGTCATGCGGATCGTCCAATCCAATCCTCTGTGGAGATCCGCCCGGCGGGTGGCCATGTTTGCGCCGCGGCCGGACGAACCGGACCTGGAGCCCTTGCTGGCCGAATCTTGCGCGGCGGGACTCGCCGTTTACCTCCCACGCTCGACATCGTTCGAAGCCGGCTACCAGTTCGCGCGGGTCCACCACTGGCCCGGCGACCTGACGATCGGGGCTTACGGATTGCGCGAACCCGGCCCTCATTGTCCGCCTCTGGACAACAAGCAACTGGACTTGATTCTGGTGCCCGGGTTAGCCTTCGGCCTCGGCGGGCAGCGGCTCGGACGGGGAAAAGGGTATTATGACCGGCTGCTGCCCCAGGTGGGCGGGGCGCTCTGTGGGGTGGGGTTCGACTGGCAGGTGCTGCCAGTGGTGCCCGCAGGGACGCAGGATCAACAGCTCGATTACATCGCGACGCCGACACGTTGGATTGCCTGCGGACCGCGTGCGGCTTGAAAATGACTCTGCTGGCGCAAATTCACTGGTTGGAGGCCGGAGTGTGCTTTGCGTTGGGGCTGGGTGCCGGGTTCCTGCTCTGGCGCTGGCGCCAGCGTCTGGCCGGCATTTCCCTCGAACAGCAACGCCAATCTGCCCTCGAAGCCGCGCGGCGCGACGCCGAAACCGTGCTCCGTGAAGCCCAGACGCGCGGGCTCGAAGAGGTGAACCGCCTGCGCCGCGAGTGGACCGAGGAAGCCGGCCGCCGGCAGGCGGAGATCGAGGCCCTCCGCAGCCGGCTGGACGAGCGGGAGCAACTGGTCAACCGGCAGCTTTCGCAACTGGTCGAACGTGAAGAATCCCTGCGCGCCGACCGGCGCGACCTCGAATCGGAACGCGCCCGACTGGCAACCGCTCGCGAAGAACTTGCCGCCCTCGCCCAACGTCGCCGGGAGGAACTTGCGCGCCTGACCGGACTGTCCGCAGCGGAAGCCCGCCAAACCTTCCTCGCTGAAATCGAACGCGAAAGCCAGCAGGACGCGGCGGAAATCGTTCGCCGCATCACGGACTCGGCGCGAGTGCGGGCCGGCGAGGAGGCGCGGAGAATCGTTGGCCTCGCCATTCAGCGGTACGCCGGCCAGCACACCTTTGAAACCACCACCGCGACCGTTGCCCTGCACGGCGACGAGATCAAGGGCCGGATCATCGGCCGCGAAGGTCGCAACATTCGCTCGTTCGAGTCAGCCACCGGCGTCACCGTGCTGATTGATGACACGCCCGGCGCCGTGGTGCTGTCCGGATTCGACCCCGTCAAACGCGAAATCGCGCGCCAGGCGATGGAACTGCTGGTCGCGGATGGACGGATTCACCCCACCCGCATCGAGGAGGTGGTGAACAAGGTCAAACAGGAAACGGAGCAAACCATCGAACGCATGGGCGCCGAGGCGGTGTACCGGGTCGGCCTGCCGCCGCTACATCCGGAGCTGGTAAAACTGCTGGGCCGCCTGCATTTCCGTTACAGCTACAACCAGAACATCCTCGATCACTCGGTCGAAGTCGCACATTTGGTCGGCATGATGGCCAGCGAACTCGGCCTTGATCCCATGCTGGCGCGGCGCGCCGGACTCCTGCATGACATCGGCAAAGCCGTGAATCACGAGGTGGAAGGCGCCCATGCCGCCGTGGGCGCGGATCTGGCCCGCCGCTACGGCGAGTGCGAGGAGGTGGTCAACGGCGTGGCCTCCCACCACGATGAGGTCCCGCACAACGGGGTGCTCGGCCGGTTGGTCAGCGCCGCCGACGCCATCAGCGCCTCGCGGCCCGGCGCCCGGTCGGAGTCCATGGACACCTATCTCAAGCGGCTCGAAAACCTGGAACGCATCGCGGCATCGTTCACGGGCGTGGAAAAATGCTACGCCGTGCAGGCGGGGCGGGAGGTCCGGGTTTTGGTCCAGCCGGACGTGCTCTCGGACGACGACGCCACGTTACTCGCCCGAAAGATTGCGCGGCGCATCGAAGATGAGCTGCTTTATCCCGGCCAGATCCGGGTGACGATCGTGCGGGAGAAGCGCTGCGTGGAGTTCGCCAAGTGACCCCGGTCGGTCACACGCCCCGCTGGCGTGTGCCTCGGCCGGGCGCCTCGTTAGCGCCCTTCCATCATCCCGGCCGGCAGCCCGCCCTCCCAGGCTTTGGGCGTGTTCCACGGCCGTTCGGAGAGATTCTCCGGGTCGTCAGTTGTGGCGCAGCCCGCGAGCATCCAAGCACCGATCGCCAGGAGCGCGACCGCCCAACCACCGCGCGAGTTCCAGATGAGCCGCCACCGCTTCATCAGTGCAAGACGATGTCGCCTTCCATCACTTCGGCCTGCTTCCATTCCGGGAGGATGTTGGCGACGGCCCGCGCCGGTTCCACGCTGGTGACCCGAATCTTGGCCACCAGTTTGCCGTCGCGCGAGACGAGCATTTCGCCCCGTTCGACCAGCCCCTGGTTGCCGCCGATGTCGAGCACCACAAAATCCCATTTCGGATCCACCGCCACCACGGTTCCCTTCAAGCCCGGCGGCAGCGCGGGCGGCGGCTGAACCTCTCCCTCATAAATTGCGAGCCGGTCCTTCACGCGGTTGAGATTGCGGATGAGAACCTTCTTTTCCTCCTCCAGGGCTTCGGACGCCTTTCTCACTTCCACCAGCTCGGCCAGCCGGCTTCGGACTTGATCCACCGGAATCGTTAACGCCCGCCACGCCGCGAGATCCCGCTGCGCCTCGGTCAATTCGGTGCGCGTCCGATTCAGGTCCGCCTCGTTTTGATTGGCACGCCGTTCCTGGACCGCCAGTTGCCGCACGGTTTCAGCCAGCAAATTGGTGGTGGTGTCCAGGGTCGCCGCCAGTTCCGAGGCCTGCTTCCGGGCTTCCGCAGCCTCCTTCTTGGCGTTGCTCTCCGCCTGCTGGGAGGTCTGAAGCTGGGACTGGGTGGACGCAAGTTCTTCCTGCAAACCGGTGATCTTGGGCGCCACTTGGAGATGGCTCATGACCAGCACGGCCGCCCCGGCGAGGACCGCCACCAACAGGCTGATTTTTAGTAGCATGGCGTTGAAGATTTTACGTCCGCGGACGCCCCGGAACCTAATCGTGGCCGCGGAACAATGTCAACGGCGCTTTCCGCCGCCTCACCCCGCCCCAGCGCGTATGCATGAAGGGTTTTCACAGTGTGGGGCGTTGGTGCGACAC
>CAYNCT010000088.1:0-14349 GCA_964396005.1 uncultured Verrucomicrobiota bacterium
CTGCGCGGCTGGCACGACGCGGAGCGGGACGAACGACGCTTCCGCTGGTCGGGTCCGGGCGCGCGGTTTGTGCTGCCGGTGATCCCCGGCCGGGCGTATGAGTTCACGCTCGAGTTTGAGGCCCCCACCCAGGCGGTGGCGGAGGACGCCGGTCTCTATCTGAACGGCCGCCGGCTCGCACCACTGACCCCGCGGGGGCCGCTTGGTGCCGCCCTGCCGCCGGTGGAGGCGGGGGAAGTGGAACTGGAACTGCGCAGCCGCGGCTGGGTGCCGCGAGAGATCGTGCCGGGCTCCGAGGACCCGCGCACGCTGGGGGTGATGGGGTTCGAAGTGCGGATGCGCGTGGTGGGCAGCACGAACAGGCTCTTCGACGCCAACGATGGCCGGTGGGTTGACTCCCCTTCCGCGCGGCCCTGATACCGTTCGCGGCGTTGTTGAATGGAGCGGACTCCCGTCCGCGGATGCGTGGAAACACGCAACCGCACCCTCCCACCCGTGGGGCCTGGACGCATCAGGAAACCAGTACTTGATCCGATCCCCCGGTCTGATCAATTGATCCTGCGTGCCGCAGTCAAGAACGCCACGCAAACCAAAGCCGCTTTACCGCATCAAACGCAAGCCGTCGGATGATTCTCTCCGCGACAATCGTCTCGCCCCAGCCACACCGCTTGCGCCGGCTCATTTTGAACTCCGCGAGGACGGCACGATTGCGGTGGAACACGGCGACGAGAAGCGCGCTCCGACGCTGACCTTCGCCGACCCGGCCCGCAGCCTCTGGCTCTATCACGGCAACTGCCTCGAACTGCTCGACGTCATCGCCGCCAAGTATCCCGAAGGCCGCTTCGACTGCATCTTTGCCGACCCGCCCTATTTCCTCTCCAACGGCGGCATCACCTGTCATGCCGGCAAAATGGTGAAGGTGGACAAGGGCGATTGGGACAAATCCCTGGGCGCGGACGAAAACCACAACTTCAACCGCGAATGGCTGCGCCGCTGCCAGCGCGTGCTCAGACCCAACGGCACAATCTGGGTCACTGGCACGCACCACGTCATTTTCTCCATCGGTTTCGCCATGCAGCAACTCCGCTTCAAAATCCTCAACGACATCGCGTGGGAAAAACCCAACCCGCCGCCGAATCTTTCCTGCCGCTACTTCACCCACTCCACGGAAACCATCCTCTGGGCGGCGAAAACCGAGCAGTCCAGGTACGTCTTCAACTATCAGGAGATGCGCAAAGTCACCGGCAAACAGATGAAAACCGTCTGGCGCGCCGCCGAGTTTGGTGGCAGCGGACGTGAGTCCGCTCAAACTGAAGTGGCTGCCACCAGTTCCATCTGGACGCTGCCCGCGCCCGGCGGCGAGGAAAAGACCTTTGGCAAACACCCCACGCAAAAGCCGGTGGCGCTGGTCGAGCGCTGCCTGCTGGCCTCCACCAACGAAGGCGACCTCGTGCTCGACCCCTTCCTCGGCGGCGGCACGACCGCCGTTGCCTGCGTCCGCCTCAAACGCGGCTGCGTCGGAATCGAAATGGAGGGAGAATGATACGAATAAGCTGCGCGCAATCTTCGCAATGAAACAATCACATCGCCAGCAGCCAACGGGTCGGGTAGGCTTTCGTTGAGAACGACGATATGAAGCAACATGAAGCCGTCATTGCGACGCTGGAAAGTCTCGGCGGAATCGCTACGCTTGCCCAACTCTACAAGGAGGTATTTCGGGTCAAGGATTGCGAATGGAAAACCCAAACGCCGCTGGCGACGATTCGGCGCATCGTTCAAACCCGAAAAGAAATCTTCAAAATCAAACCCGGCCTTTATGGGCTGACCACGAAGCGGGCGGGACTTGAGGCGCGCGGCATTGTTGCCGAAACGAAGTCGAAGCAGGATTCCACCGCAGTTCGGGAGTTTGGCCACACCTACTACCAGGGACTGCTGCTGACGGTTGGGAAGCTCAAACACTTCAATTGCTGGTCGCCGAATTCGGACAAGAACAAGAAATGCCTTAACTCCACTCTTGGCTCGTTAAGAATGCTGGAGGAACTCCCACCGTATTCATACCCGCATTTCGTTAAACGAAGCGCGACCGTGGATGTCATCTGGTTTAACGAGCGGAGAATGCCCAACAGCTTTTTCGAAATCGAAACCTGCACTGACATTCAAAACTCCCTCCTAAAGTTCAACGACCTCCAGGATTTCCACGCTCGAATGCTCATTGTTTCCCACACCAAGCGCCGCCCTGAGTTCGAGACGAAGATCAAATACAGCGCCTTCTGTGACATCGCGGGTCGCGTCAAATTCCTCTCTTTTGACTCGCTGGTGGAGCAATACGAGCAAGCGGTCGCGGCCAGTAAAACGGAAACGCTCCTGTAATGAGGCTGCCAATCTCTCTCCTGATCAACCTCGACCTTGACCTGTTCGAGTTGGAGGAAGTGGCGAAGGCTGCTGCCACAGCCCGACAAGCCAATGGCGATTTGTATTCGTGGAAAACCTCGTGCCGGTCCAATTGGCTGGAGCGCGGACTTTCCATCTGCGACGTGCTGGGAATTGTCGTTTTGCCCAAAGGACTACCAGACGTGATGGATTTGCCTGACGATCCCCAAGAGGTTGGCGATTAACCGCTGACGCTCTTTACTTTTTGAACGTCCCAGAGGGGGGCGGTGAAGAGGTATGGCACTGCCGATTCGATGCGTAAAAGTGTTCCGATGGCTGATGGGGCTTTCTGCTCCGCCCGGCGGCTTCGAACAAGGGCTGCGATTTTGTGGTGAACTGCGAACCGCTGATTCCGCGTGACGACGGCAAGCGCTACAAGAATCCCCGCCACCAGGATTTGAATCGCGAACTCAAACTCATCGCCGGCGCGCTTGAAAACGGCAACGCCGAATCCTCGCCGCCGTGGAAGCCGTGTGGCGCTGTGAGAATGTCACCACCGTCTGCCAGGCGCAGGCCGCAGGCATTGCCGATCCCGAACTGGCGTTTCGCCTGGAACGGGCACTCAAGGTGGCCAAGTGGCTCTTCATCGAGCAGGACATCACGGATTGGAACACGAGCGGCCGCGGCATGTTGATGGGCGGAATCCGGGCGGCACTGGCGTGACCCTCGTAACGATTCTGAAGAAAGCGCCGGGCCATCTGGTCAGCCCGGCGGAATGGCTGCGGCGTTCGCTGGTGATTGATTTCAAAAGTTTCCACACGGACAGCGAAACCAAGGCGCTGGCGGCGGCGTTGATTCTGAACTTCCTCATCAAGAAGCTCGGCCAGCAACTGGCGGTGAAGAACGACATCCAGCCGCTCAAGATGGTGCTGTTCGTGGACGAGGCGCACCTGCTGTTGCCCAAGGAGCACAAGGCCGGCTTGCTCAGTCAGCTTGCGCGCCAGGGCCGGTCGTGGGGTTTCCCCGTCTGGCTGGCGTCGCAGGATGCCGACAAGTTCCTGACCACCGGCACGAACGAAACCAACTTCGCCCAACTGGCCGAGTGCGGTGTCCACTTCTCGCCGCAGACGCTCAGTCCGGCGGACCAAAAGAACGTCCTCGGCGGCCTGATCGCCCAGAAGTTCAAGAAAGCCGAAGCGGCGCTGTGCCATCGCGGCAAGCTGCAAACCACGGGCATGGCGCGGCAGTTTTGGAAGGATGGAGGAAAGTAGCAGCCGAACTACTTGCGGAGGGCAGCGGAAACAGTGGCAAGCCAGGTTTCCACAGCACGGGCCACGGCCTCGGCATCCTCGGGTTGCAACCGGCCAATTCGGTGATGGATTAGTCGCTGGTCCACCGTCGCCAACTTGATCAGCCGGATGGTGGAGGGTTTCGGCAAACCCGCTTCTGACCAACGCAGCAGAGCCACGTCGCTGGGGTCACGTGGCGGGTGGGTGGTCAGCCTGGCCAGCAAAACATCGTTGGAGTCGGCGGCCAGGACCAATCCGGGTCGGCGTTTCCGGAACTGCAAATCAGAGAACGGGAACTCCACCGCGACAAGGTCGCCAACGCTACACCCCATCATACGCCGTGTCGTCCGGAGAATCGTCCTGGAAGAATCGCTCCAGCGCCAACCGCTGCCAGTCGAGGTCTTCCACGTCGCGCCCGATCAACTGCGGCAGATCGCGATAGACCCGCAGCCGGTCGGCCAGCGGCAGCGCCTCAATGGCTTGTTCAATTTCTTGCACGGTGCTCATGGCGTTTCTCGTGTCAGTATTTACTGCATGTTGACCAGGCGCTCAAGCGTTCAGTTTTCATGGCCACGTCAAGGCTTTTCCCGCTTGGGCGGTCCTTCGTTGAGCGCAGCGGTCGGTTGTCCGGCGCGCTGGCGTTCCTTTGCTGCGAGGAGTTGGCGCAATTCCTCAGCGTTGCGAACCACCGGGCCGGTAGGGGGATGTTGGGCAGTCCACGCTTTAAGCTGGTCAACGAAGCGATCCACATCGCAACCGGCCTCGGCCGCCAGCCGGCCTTTGATGTCCCAAATCTCCTGCAGGATCGGGTTCGATATCATGTGCAACGGTCGTTGGTGGGCTCCCGCCTCCGGACGAATGGACCGACCTGCGCTGGAAAGCAACGAGCCTTACGCCGCCGCCAGTGGACGCACGCAACAGACCTCGTCCTCGCGGAGCGGTTCGAGAGCGGATTCGGGCACGGTGATGACGGCGATGCTGTCACCCAGCGCGCCCGAGAAACTCGGACTCGTCGCCGCGCGTCTGTGGCACGAGCAGGTAACGGGTCACCTTTACACGGGCGATGATCGTCTCGCTTGGCAGCTTCATTCGGGGTCTATCCGCGCAGCGCTCTGACCGCGCGAGCGATGGCGGACAAGGTGGCTTCGACCTCAAGCTCGGTGTTTTTCCACCCGAGCGAGAAGCGGATCATATGCCGTGAGATGCTGGAGTCCGGCTTCGTTGCCTTGACCACAGCAGGCGGCTTGCTGGAATCCGCTTTCAAGGGTTTTTGAACGCGGGTTTTGCGGGGCGCGCGGCGCGGATGACGAGGGTGCGAGCGCGGAGCTTTTCGAGGAGGGCGAGTTTCTCGGCAATCGGCAGGGAGCCAAGGCGCTGGCGCATCGCCCGCTTGCTTTCGAGCACTTGCCGCATCCAGTCGCTCATCGGGTGTCGCGCAGAAATTTCTCCCCGAAGGCCGCCCATTTCGCCAGCAACCCGTGGCGGGCGAGCACGGCGTCCAACTGCGCGGTGTCGAGCACGCCGGCCTCGATAAACTGAAGTATGCGGCTGAAATCCTTGGCTCGTCCCGTGTTCAAGGCAATGGCCACAAGGTGCTCGGCGGTCATCACGGGGACAGGCACGCCCTCGACGTCCATCGTGATGGCTTGCGTGATGGCTTCCTCCTCCAAGGGGCCGGCAGGGGGCAGGAACTGCACCGGCCAGCCTTCGACCACGATGTATTCACCTTCGCTCTGGTAGTTGCGTGCCTTGAGATAATCGTAAATGGGTGAAAGCGAGGGCAGAATGCCGCCCGCGCCCGGCTGCAGAAGGACAAATACATCGAGGTCGAGAGTGGCGACGGGTTCGAGGTAGAAGGTCGCGCCGACCGCACCGCCAATGGCGTAGGTGCCGATGACTCCATCGGTCCGCATTTGGTTGAGCACTGCCAGCGTAGCTTTCATGGCGACTTCAGCTTCGCAGCGCAACCGTGGCCCGGCAAGTCGCTTGCAGAGCGGCGCTCACGTCGGCCGGGGTGTTCTCCGGTCCCAGCGAAAAGCGGATCATCTGCCGCGAGGCGGTTGACTCCGGCTTCATGGCTTTCACGACATGCGAGGGCTCACTGGAATCCGCCAGACACGCCGAGCCGGAGGAGGCGCAGACGCCTTCCTGGTCCAGCAGCAGGAGCAACGCCTCGGATTCTATGCCGTGGAAGGTGATGTTGGTGGTATTGGCGAGGCGTTGCGTCGGGTGGCCATTCAATTCGGTGTTCGGAATACCCGCCGCCTCCTGTTTCGTGGCAGCCGACGTGAGTCGGCTCTGATCTTGTGGGGCTTCAGATGGAGCGGACTCACGTCCGCTGCTACCAAAGCCCAGGACACCCGCCTCCAGCGCGTCCCGCAGTGGGCGGACCTTGGGCTCATATTCCGGCAGATGCTTGCAGGCCAGTTCCGCCGCCTTGCCCATCCCAACAATGAGCGGCACGCTCTCCGTTCCGCCGCGTCGGCCTCTTTCCTGGTGGCCGCCGTGAATCAGCGGTGAGAACGGCGCCTTGCGCCGCACATAGAGCGCCCCGATGCCTTTGGGCGGGCGGAACTTGTGTCCGGTGAGCGAAAGGTAATCCACCGGCAGCTTGCTCACGTCCACGGGCACTTTCCCCGCCGCCTGCACCGCATCGCAATGGAACAACACCCCGCGCGCTTGGCAGATCTGGGCGATCTCCGCGACGGGAAACAGCACGCCCGTTTCGTTGTTCGCCCACATCAGCGAGACGACCGCCGTTTCCTCGGTGATGGCGTTTTCCAAGTCGGCCAGCTTCAGCAGCCCGTCGCGATCCACCGGCAGGCAGGTCACGCGGAAGCCGTCCCCTTCGAGCGCCCGGCAGTAGTTCAGCACGGAAGAATGTTCGACGGCTGAAGTGACAATGCGCCGTTTGTGCGGGTTGGCTTTCAGCGCGGCGTGGAGGGCGGTGTTGTTGCTCTCCGTCGCGCAGGAGGTGAACAGGATTTCCCCCGGCCTGGCTCCGAGTAATTCCGCCACCTGTTCACGGGCGGTCTCGACCACGCCCTTGAGTTTGGCCCCAAACCGGTAGCTGCTGGACGGATTGCCCCACTCCTCGCCGAGGTACGGCAGCATCGCCTCGCGCACTTCCGGGGCGACGGGCGTGGTGGCGTTGTGATCGAGGTAGATCATCGGCTTCAGGTTGGCCCGGAGGTCGGGCGGAATGAAGTGATTTTCGAGGCGCGGTCCTTTCGGTCGCAGACGGCGCGGGGGCTGGGGCCCCGGGCCGGCTGGCGGGGCGGCGGGGCGCGTCGCGCCGATCCCGTCGCGGAGTCATGCCGCTCGCGCCGGCGCTGTGCCGGAAAACACTCAGTTGTCCGCCCGGGGGACGTTTGCTAGGTTCCGCGCGCTTTCCGGCCGGTGACTTCACGCGCTGCCGGTGGGCAAAGCTCAAGGCATGGTCAACGCAACTCTGGCAACCAACGACGCTAGCCCCGTACCCGCGCCGCGGGAGGCGGTGGTCGCAGTGCGCGGCTTGACCAAGGTCTTCAAGGATTTTTGGGGCCGACCGAAAGCGCGCGCGGTGGACAACGTGGACTTCGACGTTTATCGCGGCGAGGTGTTTGGTCTGCTGGGGCCGAACGGGTCCGGCAAGTCCACCACGGTGAAGATGTTGCTGGGCCTGCTGCATCCGACCCGCGGGCGGATCGAAGTGTTCGGCCATTCGCCCCGGCACGTGGCGACGAAATCACGGATCGGCTATCTGCCCGAAGAGTCGTATCTGTACCGCTACCTCGATTCGGGCGAGACCCTCGATTTCTTTGGCAACCTGTTTCACCTCACGCCGGCGGAGCGGAAGCAGCGTTCGGCCCAGTTGTTGGAGATGGTGGGGCTCAATCAGGTGCGGCGGCGCAGTGTGGGCGAGTTCTCGAAGGGCATGCAGCGGCGTATCGGCCTGGCGCAGGCGCTCATCAACGATCCCGACCTGGTCATCCTCGACGAACCGACGTCCGGCCTCGATCCGATCGGTTGCCGGGAGGTCAAGGATCTCATCACCGCCCTGGCGCGGCGGGGCAAGACGGTCATCCTCAGTAGTCACCTGCTGTCCGACGTGGAGGATGTTTGCGACCGGGTGGTCATCTACTACGGCGGGCGGGTGCAGGCGATGGGCGAGCTGCGCCAACTCCTGGCCAAACCGGATGCGCTGCGCATCACGACCCCGGTCGTGCCGCGCGAAACGCTGGAGCGCGTGCTGGAAATCCTGCGGCGTGACGCGGGCGGGGACGGCGTGCGGGTGGACACCCCCACCCAGAATCTCGAAAGCTATTTCTTGAGCGTGGTCGAGCGCGCCAAGCAGGTGGAGTCCACCTCGGGTGCCATCTCCGGCGCGCAGGTGGCCGCGTACTTGCGGGGCGATGCGGAATCCGCGCCCGCCCGCGCGGATCGCGTGCTGGACCGATTGACCCGGAGCGCGCCGGCCGAGGCGGCGCCAGCGACGGTCACCACAGCGACGCCGGCAGTGGACGAAGCCCGCCTCTCCGAACTCGCCGGCGAAAAGCCCGCGGAGCCGCCCGCTCCGGCCCCAGCTCCGCAACCGGTCGCGGCCGATCTGGAGCAGGCGAACGAAAAGCTGTCCGATCTGCTGGGTGGCAAGTCGTAGCCTGCCGTTGGCGACCATGCAGTCCTTGCTGGCCATCGCGCGACTGACGTTCAAGGCCGCCTTCCGCTTCCGGCTGGTGCCGTTGCTGGGGCTTTTCCTGATCGGCGGCGTGGCCGTACTGCCGGCGGTGATCATTCACGACGGCTCGGCGCGGGGGCTCACGCAGATCGTGCTCACCTACACCTTGGGCTTGATCACCGCGGTGCTGGGGCTGGCCACGCTCTGGATGGCCTGCGGCACGCTCGCGCGGGACATCGAAGAATGCCAGATCCAGTTGGTGGCGGTGAAGCCCGTGCCGCGCTGGAAGATCTGGGCGGGCAAATGGCTGGGCATCATGTTCGTGAACCTGCTGTTGCTCGGCGTCTCGACCGGAATTGTGTACGGGCAGTTGTTGTGGCGGGCGAGGTCCCTGAGCGAGAACCAGCGGATCATTCTGCAGAACGAGGTGTTCATCGCGCGCGGTTCGTTGCGGCCGCCGGTGCCCGAGGACGGGCCGGAGGTGCCGCGTCGCCTCCGCGAGCGGCGGAAGAACGAGCGTGTGGCGGCCATGGAACGCGGGGAGGGGGCACGAATCCTGCGCGACCAGGTTCGCGCCGAGTTGTCGGCGGTGCCGCCCGCCTGGATGCGGCGGTGGGAGTTGGACCTGAGTTCCCTCAAGGACCGGGTGAAGGACCAGTTCATGTTTCTGCGGATCAAATTCTTCACGCCCACCCCGGAGGACACCAAGACGTATCTCGGGCAGTGGCGGGTGGGGCCTCCCGGCTCGCCGCGGCAAATGGCCCAGGAACTGAGTCAGGCGGCGAACACCTTTCACGAGATTCCGCTCAATCCCAACCTGCTGGACGAGCAGGGCCGGCTCATCATCGAGTACGTGAACGCCAGCGAGTCGGTGCTGTATTTTCCGCTCGAGGAGGGGATCGAGGTGCTCTACCGCGAGGGCGGCTTTGGGCTCAACTATGTCCGCGGGGTAACGATCATCTGCTGCTGGCTGGCACTGCTGGCGGCGGTGGGCTTGTTTGCCGCCAGTTTCCTGGCGTTCCCGGTCGCGGCGTTCTTTTCGCTCGCGTTGCTGCTGGTGTCGTTCTCGACCGGCACCATGACGCAGGTGATCGAGCAGGGCACGATTCGCGCGGTGGATCACGAGACCGGGCGGGTGGGCCAGGCGAATTGGTTCGACAAGGCCACGGTGCTGATTTTCAAGGGTCTGTACTGGACCGTACGGCAGGTGCGCGATTTTTCGCCGATCGAGTCCTTGAGCCTGGGCCGAAGCATCACCTGGGGCACATTGGCGCGCGCCCTCGCGCAGGTGGTGCTGCTGATGGGCGGGTTGTTCGCCGTGTTCGGGGTGTGGATCTTTGAGCGGCGGGAACTGGCGGGAGAGCAGGGCAAGACGTAGCCATGAACGCCCTCTCTCCGCGCGCCTACAAGCTGCTGCTCGGCATCCTGATCGCCGGGTTGCTGGCCGCCTCGTACTTCTCGCAATCCCGGCTCAACGGCCTGCGGCGCGACCTGGGGCTGACGCGGCTGGAGCCGCTCCAAAACGCGCCGCCGCTGCTGGCGGTGTCCTCGGTGGTCCTCGGCGGTTTCCGCGGGTTAATCTCGAATCTCCTCTGGGTGCGGGCGATGGAGTTGCAGGAGAACGACAAGTTCTTCGAGATGGTGCAACTGGCCGACTGGATCACCAAGCTCCAGCCCCACATCGCCACCGTCTGGACCGTCCAGGCGTGGAACATGTCGTACAACATCTCTGTCAAGTTCAGCGAACCGGCGGATCGCTGGCTCTGGGTGCAGCGGGGCATTCAATTGCTGCGGGACGAGGGCTTGAAATACAACCCGAACAACGTGGAGCTCTACCGCGAGCTGGCGTGGCACTTCCAACACAAGATGGGCCACAACCTCGACGACGCGCATCTGTTCTACAAGAGCGTCTGGGCCACGCAGATGCAGGACATCCTGGGCGGCGGCCGGCCGAACTTCGACGAGTTGCTCAATCCGCAGACCGAGGACGCCCGGCGACGCGCGAAAATCCTCCGCGAGTTCTACAAGCTGGACCCGGCAATCATGCGGACCGTGGACGAATTGTACGGGCCGCTCGAGTGGCGGCTGCCCGAGACCCATGCCATCTACTGGGCCTACCTGGGCAAGATTAACGCCAAGACCAAGGACCAGTTGATCAAGCTGCGGCGCGTGCTCTACCAGTCCATGTTCCTTGCTTTCCACCGTGGCAAGTTGACCCGCAACAACGCCAACAACACCGTCGAGTTTGGCCCCAATCTGGAAATCGCCGAGAAGACCGACGCCACCTTTCGCGAGGCCATGGCCGAGGATGAGGAGATGCGCGAGCACATCGGGCGGGCGCACAAGAACTTCCTGCTCGACTGCGTGTACTACTTTTTCACCCACAACCGCATCCGCCAGGCCGAGCAGTGGCTGGACATCGTGAAGCGGGACTACCCCCGGGATTACCCCAAGGACATGACCCTCGAGGAGTACGCCATCCGCATCCGACTCCAGGATGACGTGGACGAGACGGATCAAAACCGCATCACCGCTCACATTCGCGGTCTATTGACCCAGTCGTACGTGAACCTCGCGCGGGACGATGACGATCAGGCTGCGGGCTACGCGGCGCTGGCCCGGGCCGTGTGGAATGCCTACATGAGCAAGATCGTGGGCGGCGCCTCGGAAAAACGGGTTCCGCTCTTCCCGTTCGATTCTATGAAGCGCGATGTCGTACGCGAACTCCTGAACCCCGAAACCGGCCTGATTGAGCAGATGGCTGCGGTGCTGCGCACCAAGATGCCCGAATTGGCTGCCGAGATTGATGCCGAGTACGCGCAAGCCGCGGCGGCCACCAACGCACCGGCGACCGCCCCGTCACCCCCCCGGGCACCGTGAGCCTCACGGACTTCGACCTCGCGGTGGTGGGCTCCGGTTTCGCCGGCACGCTCACCGCCCGGATCGCCCGACAACTCGGACTGCGGACGGTCCTGCTCGAGCGCGGCCGGCACCCGCGCTTTGTTATCGGTGAATCCTCGACGCCCCTGGCCGACCTTCTCTGGACCGAACTCGTTCGGCGCTACGACCTCCCGAAACTGGCACCCCTCGCCAAGTGGGGATCCTGGCAGCGCGAACTTCCGCACCTCCCCTGTGGCCTGAAGCGCGGCTTCACCTTCTTCCACCACCGCGCCGGCGAGCCGTTCCAGGACGACAAGACCTGCTCTCGTCAGTTGCTGGTGGCGGCCAGTTCGCGGGATGAAACGGCCGACACCCACTGGTATCGTCCGGACTTCGACGCGTTCCTTGTCAACGAAGCCGTGGCGGCGGGCATCGAGTTCCTCGACGCCACCGACCTGACCGCGGTGGACTTCTCACCTACGGCGGTGACGCTCGTCGGCTTGCGCGACGGGCGTCCGCTGCGGTTGACCGCGCGGTTCCTCGTGGATGCCAGCGGACCGCGCGGCTTCCTGTTTCGTCAGCTCGGGCTGGCGGAGGCCGCGGCGGTGCATCCCGTGCCCACGCAGTCGCTCTACGCGCACTTTCGGGGCGTACGCCGGCTGGCGGAACTGGGCGTCCCCGCTGACGCAGCGCGGGCACCGTATCCGCCGGACGACGCGGCCGTGCATCACGTCTTCGCCGGCGGCTGGATTTGGGTGTTGCGCTTCAACCACGGCGTGACAAGCGCCGGCGCGGCTGTCACGGACGAGCTGGCCGGCGCGCTGGGACTCGCGGACGGCGCGGCCGGTTGGGAACGCCTGCTCGCTCGCTTCCCCACGGTGCGGGCGCAGTTCGCCAGCGCCGAGCCCGTGACGGCCTTTTACCACAGTCCACGGCTGCCGTTTGCCGCGGCGACGATCACCGGCCCGCGCTGGGCCCTCCTCCCCTATGGCGCCGGTTTTGTGGACCCGCTGCTGTCCACCGGTTTCGCGCTGAGCCTCCTGGGCGTCGCGCGGCTGGCGGCGGCGTTCGAACGCGGGCTCGAGCGGCCGGAGTTCGCCGCGGAACTGGCGCAGTACGCGGAGGCCACGGCAGCCGAGCGCACCGCGACCCAGCGGCTGATCGGTTCGCTCTATGCCGCGATGGGTGACTTCGCGTGCTTCCGCGACCTGACACTGCTTTACTTCGCAGCGGCCGAGTATTCAGAGATCGCGCGACGACTCGGGCGCCCCGAACTTGCCGGCAGTTTTCTGCTTCACGACCATCCGCGCTTTGGCCCGGCCGCGCGCGCGGCGTGTGAATTCGCGTGGGCCACCCGCCCGCCTCACTGTCGCTCGGGCGCCGACGTCGAGCGCTTACGGCAACTGGTGCGCGAGGCGATCGCGCTGGTGAATTCGGCGGAGCTGAGCCGCACCGAGACGCGCTAGCGTTCATGCCTATCGCGTGTGCAGGGCGCCGGTCTCGACGCCGCGCCATGCCTACCTCCTGGCGAAGGGCAGACGGAGGCGACCCCGATGTCTGGGACGCATGGAGGCCGGAATTGAGTCAGCTTCCGGCCTGGGCTCTGGTTTCGATTTGAACCGAAGGGCCGCGGCAGTCACCACCTCGCCTCAACCTCCCGTTTGCGAGGCTTTGCGGTTCCGAGCAGAACCTCGCGCGGCGCCTGGTTGCCAAGCCCTTGATGCCAGCGCCGCTCATTGTAGGAGGGTAAGGTCTCGCCCGGGCCGCGCCGGGGCCTACGCGTTGCTCAGCGCCGGTTTCGGCCTCCCCCTTCAGCGGATCAACTCCGGGCTTGAGGCGACGGGGCCAGCGGGGAGTTGTTCAGCTTGTTGCGGGGCGAGGTAGACAGCGCGGGTGCGGGCTTTGCGCTCCCCGTGTGGCCCACGCCAGCCCGGTCCGACGTGCTCACCGTATTGGTTGATCTCGCGCCGCTGCACTTGCCGCTCTCGCTCACCACCTCCCTTCTCACCCGCACCGGTCGGCACCGGACCTCTTCCCCAAGCGCGCGCCTTCCATGCGCAAGTTGGGCCCCAGCTACTCTCTGATGCATCGGATGACCGCGCGCCTGCTTGGCACGTGCAGGGCCATCGCTCCGGCGAAGAACACCAGGCTCAAATGGACCGACTGGATGGGCGAGTTCGTTTTCATGGTTCACTGACTTCTGTGGTCTCAATGTTGTTGCTCCATGTCGTCCGCCCGCACGCGGGATTTGATCCGGGCCTTGGGCCGGCGCGGCACAATCCGATTCGAAAGGGCCGGGCTGCGTACCGGCCTTCGGTAGCGCCGCGCTGCGTCGCGGCAGGTCACGGCGCCGACGCAGCGGCGCCCTACCTCGCGAAGCGTGTAGAGTGCGCCCGACTGCCGCGCTTCGCCTCGCGAAGGCCAGCTCGCTTGCCAACGCTGTGGGTAGGGCCGGGCTGCGTCCCGGCCGGTCGGTAGCGCCGCGCTGCGTCGCGGCGGGTCACGGCGCCGACGCAGCGGCGCCCTACCTCGCGAAGCGTGTAGAGTGCGCCTGCCTGCCGCGCTTCGCATGGCGCAGGCCAGCCCGCTTGCCAACGCTGTGGGTAGGGCCGGGCTGCGTCGCGGCGGGTCACGGCGCCGGCGCAACGGCGCCCTACCTCGCGAAGCGTCTGGAGGGCGGCCGTCCCCTTGCCGCTTGTCGTTGCCCGCGTGCATTCCCTTTTGCATTTCAGCCGGTAGAACCGCCGGAGGACATTCACCACGAAACGCACGAAGAACACGAAGGGAAGAAAAGGAGTCCCGGTTCCACTTCAACTCTTCGTGTCCTTCGTGGTGGATGATCTTCACGGCTTCACTTCATGCGGTAGAACCGCTGGTTCTGACCGGGGGCCGTGGGGTCGAGGTAGGTAACCGGCGTTTCGCCCGGGCCGTTGACGGTGGTCAGCACGCTCCAGTTCGCCAGGTCGCTCGAAACCTCGATGGTGCAGGCACGGTTGAGCGTCGCGGTCACGCTGAGCTCGAACTGGCCATTGGCCTGCATCGCCCCGCGGAGCGAGGGTTCGACGAGGGTGTGGAACTGGTCGCGCGCGAGGTTGGAATATTCCTCGACGGTGCCCGAGGGCCACTCAACGCGGACGGTGGTGGCGTTGGTGG
>CAYNCT010000089.1:0-14200 GCA_964396005.1 uncultured Verrucomicrobiota bacterium
CTACAAGTGATTGACGATTGACGATTGACGATTGACGTGGCTGTGCCCCGACGCCCGCCGCTTAACGGTCGGAACCAGCCGCGTCCCACTGGAGAGAAGTCCAGCCCCTTCGGTATGAGTCCCGGCGAAATGAAGCAACGGACGAAGGCCTTCTCGCTCCGGGTTCTGAAACTTGTCCAGGCACTGCCGCGGAGCCGGACGGGCGACATTCTGGGCAAGCAGTTGCTGCGTGCCGGCATGTCAGTTGGCGCCAACTATCGCGCCGCCTGTCGGGCCAAATCGCGGGCCGATTTCGAGAACAAGCTCAAGATCGTCGAGGAAGAATGCGACGAGGCCCTGTTCTGGTTGGAAATTCTGGCGGAGTCGGGACTGGTCAAAGCCGTCCGCCTGACCAGTTTGATGTCCGAAGGTAATGCCCTCCTCGCCATCGTGGTGGCGTCTGCCAAAACCGCGCGGGCCGCGACGGCCCCGTAAATCTTCAATCGTCAACCGTCAATCCCCTATGAAAGTCCGGCTCAAAGTTTGGCGCCAACCCCACGCTGCCGGCCCCGGCCGCTTCGAGACCTATGACACGCCGGAGCTCAACCCGAACATGTCGTTCCTCGAGATGCTCGACGTGGTGAACGAAGACCTCACCACGCGCGGCCAGGCGCCCATCGCCTTCGACCACGACTGTCGCGAGGGCATCTGCGGCACTTGCTCGCTGGTCATCAACGGCAAACCGCACGGGCCGCACCGGGGCGTCGCGACCTGTCAGACCTACATGCGGAGCTTCAAGGACGGCGACACCATCGTGGTCGAGCCGTTCCGCGCCCGGCCTTTTCCGGTCGTCAAGGACCTGATCGTTAGTCGCAAGGCCCTCGATCGCATCATGCAGGCCGGCGGGTTCATCAGTGTGCGCACCGGCGCCGCCCCGGACGCCAACGCCCTGCCGGTGCCCAAGCCGGCCGCGGACGAGGCCATGGACGCCGCGGCCTGCATCGGCTGCGGTGCCTGCGTGGCAGCCTGCAAGAACGCCAGCGCCATGCTGTTTGTCTCGGCCAAGGTCTCGCAGTTTGCGTTGCTGCCCCAGGGCCAGCCCGAGCGGGAGCGCCGTGTCGTCAGCATGGTCCGGGCGATGGACGAGGCCGGCTTCGGCGCCTGCACGGTGACCGGCTCCTGCGAAGCCGTCTGCCCGAAGAACATCAGCCTCGATTTCATCGCCCGGCTGAATCGCGAATACGCCCGCGCCCTGCTCAAGGGCGGCTGAGGCGCAGGCACGCGAGCGGGCCCCGCTGCCCTGTCCGCGCGGGAACCAGCGGACGATGACCGCCGCCTGACTCGCTTCCGTAACGGTCGCCGGCTTGACGCCCCCTGGTACCGCGCCGTTTGATGCGCCGGTCGTGCGTCTCGCCGTTGTCAGCGACATTCATCACGCCAGCCCCGCCGAAAAGTTGCGCCGCGGTCACGAGAGCCGCGCGATTCGCAACCCCGCGCTCCGCGGGTTCGCGCGTGCCTACAGGCGCTTCTTCTGGCTCGCCGATCCGCTGGAACACAATCACCTGTTCGACGAGTTCCTGCGGCGCGCGGGCGGGGCGGAACACGTGGTAGCCAACGGCGACTACTCGTGTGACACCGCCTTCGTGGGGGTGAGCGACGACGCGGCTTACGCCAGCGCGCGAAGCGTCATTGACCGCCTGCGCCGCGCGTTCGACGGGCGGCTGGACCTCACCTACGGCGACCACGAGCTGGGCAAGATGAGCTTGTTCGGAGGCGTGGGCGGCTTGCGACTCGCAAGCTGGTCCCGGTGCGTCGAGGACCTGGCGCTGCCGCCGCTCTGGCAGCGCCGGTTTGGGTGCGTGGTGCTCATGGGGGTCGTGTCGTCGCTGTTGGCTCTCCCCGTACTGGCGCCGGAGGCCCTCCCGAAGGAATTGCCCAACTGGGAAAGCCTGCGCGCGGAACACTTGCGCGGCCTGCGGGAGTCGCTCGCAAGCCTCGGCGCCGACGACCGGTTGGTGCTGTTCGTCCACGACCCCACGGCGCTGCCGTTTCTGTGGGAGGAACCGGCATTTCGGGCACGCGCGCCGCAAGTGGACCTGACGATCATCGGCCATCTGCACACATCGGTGATTTATCGCACGAGCCGGCTGCTCGCGGGTATCCCCCCGATTCGCTTCCTGGGCACGTCCATCCGGCGCATGAGTCTGGCCCTGAACCGGGGCCGGGTTTGGAAACCCTTTCGGGTGCGCCTGGTGCCGAGTCTCACCGGTTGCCAGTTGTTGAAGGACGGCGGGTTTGGCTGGCTGACCCTCGACCCTGCTGGCCGCCGCCCGCCGGAACTCACCATCGAACGCCTGCCGTGGCAGCCGGCGTAGCCGGAACGATGCGGTAGGTTTTGGGTAGAACGGCCAACTTGCCCGCTCTGGGCGGCGACTTGCCGCCCAGCCGCGCGCACGGAAGCCGCACACCCTTCAGCGGCAGCCTTGGGCGCTCGACGGGCGGGCGGGTCGCCCGACCGAACGGGCCAGTGGCCCGTACCACCCCGCATTCCATTGAATCGTCCCGGATGAGCCGGGGGCACCCGCTGGAGGCGAGGGTTAGGGGTAGTCCTTCAGACCTCGCGCGCCCGAGTCGGGGAGCCAACCGGGCAGGCCCTGCAAGGTCTGGCAGCGACCCCGGTGCGGGGAACCGCAGGACCATCCCGGACCGGGCCGCAACCGGGCCGCGCTTGTCGGCCGCAACCGAAGTCGGACCGGGCTCTCGGCGCGCACTCCTTGCCGGCTGGTCGGCGGCATGTGGTTTTGACGGTGGCCGCTTTGACTGGTATATCGTCATCGGAGCGTCGGTCGGGGCGCGGCGTAAGTCGCGCCGGAAGCACCGACGTCCACAATTCAACCTGGGGTTAATCGTCATCGTACATGAACTTGCAGATATCAACCTTCTCCCGGCCGGCGGCCCTGGTGGTCGCCGGCTTCGCCGCGCTCGGCTGCCTCGCCCGCGGCGATTCGCTCACCGAGGTTTGGCGGCTGGCACCGGATGACCGCCCGTATGTAACCACCGCCAACCTCGAGCGCGGTCTGGCGTTCGAGCCGGTCTCGCAGCGGGTGCTGCTGCTCAGCCGGGCGGGCGGAGTCAACATTTACGTGCTGGACAAGGCGACGGGTGCCGATGGCTCGGACGAGTTGGGCGAGCCGCGCAAACTCAGCCAGCAGGACGCGAACGGGGAATTCCCGATTAGCGGTGGCACCTTCGCCCTCAACCTCGTGGGAGCGGCGGACGACGGGGCGGTGTACGCCTGCAACCTCGCCACCTCCCTCGGCACCGTGCGCATCTATCGCTGGGCGGATGTGAACCCCGACACGCCCGTCTCCGTGGCCTACGCGGGCGACCCGCTGGCCGAGATCGCGTCTCCGGGTTCCGGGCAGGACATCCGTTTCGGCGACAACTTCGCCGTGCGCGGGGCCGGGCCCAACACGCAGCTCGTGCAGACCGCCCGAAACGGCAAGTACATCATCCTGTACACCACCGAGGACGGGGTGACGTTCACGAACCGCACCTTCGTGTCGCCGGCCACCATCGCGGGCAAGATCGGTTTGGGGGTGACGTTCGGCGAAGGCGACACCATCTGGGCCAAACTCAACGGCAATGAACTTCAGCGCATTCAGCTCAACCTGGCGACCGGTCAGGCCACGCTGCTCAATACCGTGCCCACCTCGATCGTGGGCGGCGGAGTGACGGGCATCAGCGTGGACCCGGTGGCCAAACGCCTGGCGGCGGTGGACTATTCCGCCCACCAGTTGAGCGTTTTTGACATCTCCGACCCCTCGGGGCTGGTCCGCATCGGCGATCCGCTGCCGTTTGCGACGGCGGTGGCCAACGTCAACGGCACCGGCGCCGCGGCCATTCGCGGAGATGACGCCTTCGGTCTGGACACCAACAACGGGCTGCTGGCGGCCAAGGTCGAGAAGTCGGTGATCGTGGATCCGCCCACAATTGTCACCCAGCCTGCGGGCGGGACGGTGTATGCGGGCGCCACCTTCACCTTTGCGGTCTCCGCGCAGGGCACGCCGCCCTTCACCTACCAGTGGGCGTTTAATGACGCGCCGCTGCCCAATGCCACCAGCTCGCAACTGGTTCTGACCAACCTGACCGTCGCCCAGGCCGGCGAGTACGCAGTGACCGTGAGCAACTCCGCCGGCAGCGCGACGAGCGCGAAGGCCACCCTCACCGTGCTCGAGCCGTTGAACTCGGGCGTTTTGCGGCCGTTGTGGGCCCTGAACCTCGGCGACCGGCCGTATCTGACCGGCGACAACACCCAGCGCGGCCTGGCGTACAATCCCGCCACCGGCAACCTGCTGCTGGCCTCGCGCTCGCCGTCCAACCTGATCGTGGTGCTCGATGCCGCGACGGGCGCCGAGAAACACCGCTTGCGCACCACGGGCGCGGACGAATTGCCGGTGTTCTTCGGTGGCACGCTGTTGCTGAACATGATCGGCGTGGCCGATGACGGCGTGGTGTACGCCGGCAACCTGGTGACCGACGGCTCGACCGCGACCTTCAACCTCTACCGCTGGGACAACGACAGTCCGGACGCGGTGCCGGTACCGTTGGGCCCGGTGGCCGATCTCTCCCTGCCCGAACGCTGGGGAGACACGATGGACGTGCGGGGGCAGGGCGCGAACACCCAGATCCTGCTGGGCACCCGCGGCCTCGCGCCGCAGGAAGGCCGGAAGTTTGCCCTGCTGACGACTGTTAACGGCTTCGACTTTGCCGGGCAGGTCTTCACCGTGGAGGGCGTCGCGAGCAGCGCGTTTGGTCTGGGCATCGCCTTCGGGCCGGGCAACAGCGTGTTCGGCACGGCCAACGGGCAGCCCGTAGTGCATGTGGCGTTCGATCCCGCCAGCGGCACGGCCACCCTCGCCCGCACGTACCCGGCGGCTCAGATTCCCAATTCGCTGAGCTTCCTCGGCTTCGATCCGGCGAAGAATCTTCTTGCCGGAGTGGCGCTCGAGACGCCCGACAACGTGCGGCTCTACGACCTGACCAACCTCGATGAGCCGGTGTTCCGTGACCAACGTTTGATCCTGCCCGAGCAGCCGAACATCAACGGCACCGGCTCGGTGGATTTCGGCGACGACAAGCTCTTCGCGCTGGATACCAACAGCGGTTTGCGCGCCTACGAAATCACCGCGGGCACGCCCGCCGGGCCGGCAACCCTCGGCAGCCCGGCCCTCGTCAACGGTCAGATTCGCTTCGACGTGTCGGGCACGCCCGGCGCGTCCTACGTGGTGCAAAAGGCCGCGGCCGTGACCGGGCCGTGGACGGACCTGCAAACCGTGACGGCCCCTGCCACGGTCACCGATGCGGCCGCCGGCGCGGCAGCGTTCTATCGCGCCATCGCCAGGTGAGTTCGTGAGCGGTTTCAACGTCAGCCATTGGCCGCCCCGTGCTCTCGGGCATGGGGCGGCTCCGCGACCGGCGGGCGGGACCGGGGGCTTCACCTTGATCGAGCTGTTGGTGGTGATCGCCATCATCGCGATCCTGGCCGGTCTGCTCCTTCCCACCCTCTCGCGAGCGAAGGCCCGGGCGCAATCCATCGCCTGCCTCAACCACCTCAAGCAGCTCACGCTGTGCTGGACGATGTACGCGGACGACCACGGGGGCGTGCTGCCGCCCAACGAAGCCGCCGGCGAGATCAGTCTGACCGGGTCGTGGATCGAGGGTGACGCCAAGACCGACCGCACCACCACCAACATCCAGAAGGGCGTCCTGTTCCGCTACAACACCTCGGTGGCCATCTACCGGTGTCCCGGTGATCGCTCGAAGGTGGCGCGGTTCCCGAATTTGCCCCGCACGCGCAGCTACGCTATGAGCACCGGCCTGGCCCACCACAATCCGGAATACTGCCCGAATCCAATCTACCGGGCGGTGCAGATCCTCGACCCGTCGCCGTCCCGGGCCTCGGTGTTCTGGGACGAGGCCGAATGGAGCATTCAGAACGGGGCCATCGGCATTCTGCCGCCGGATATCGCCCAGCACTTTTACTGGAACCTGCCGGCCAGCCGGCACAACCGGGTGGGCGTGATGTCGTTCGCGGACGGTCATGCCGAACTGTGGCGTTGGCTGGACTCGCCGATCGTCGCCGGCTCGGAGATCATCAAGAAGTCCTATCAAGCTGCTCCCACCAGCTACAGCCCGCGCGCCCCTTCGGATGCGCGGGACCGCGATCTGCGGCGCGTTCGCGAAACCGTGCCCCGCTCTCGGACCTGGTAGACGACCGGCCCGGCCGCCGGGCGGCGCAATGAGGCTTGAATCTGCCGAATTCGTGGTAAGCTGCTTTCCGCAAGTTGCATGAGCATGGAAGGTCCGTTGCCCGCCGCCGCCAATCTGGAGTTCGTTGAGGCCCTGTACGCTGATTATGTCCGGGACCCGGCGGCGGTTCCGCTGGTGTGGCGGGAGTATTTCGCCGGTTGGAACGGAGCGACGGCAGCTTTCCACCCGCCGCCCGCCTTTCCGCGCCGGAGCATTTTTCATCCCTCCCCACTGCCGGTCGCGGCGGCGCCGGCCGTCCCGACCGGCGAGGACATGGTGCTGCTGCAGCACCGGGTGGACCGGATGCTCCGGGCCTACCGGGTGCGCGGCCACATTCAGGCGCGGTTGGACCCGTTGAGCCAGGCGCAACGCTACGTGCCCGAGCTGGACCCGCAGTACTACGGCTTCAGCGACGCGGACATGGAGCGGGAGTTCGCTTGCGAAACCATGCGGCGCGAGGGCCGCCTGCCGTTGCGGCGCATTCACAGCCGGCTGCGCGAGGTGTACTGCGGCTCGATCGGGTTCCAGTACATGCACATTGACGACATGAAGATGCGGCACTGGGTGCAGCAGCGCATCGAGGGGGACTCCTACTGGGCGCCTCTCCCGCGCGAGCAGCAACTGCGCATTCTCTCCCGCCTGACCGACGCCGTGGTGTTCGAGCAGTTCATCCGGAAGAAATTCGTGGGCGCCAAGAGCTTCTCGCTCGAGGGGGGCGAAACCCTGATTCCGATGCTCGACCTCGCCATCGAGAGCGCCGCCCAGCACGGCGTGAAGGAAATCGTGCTCGGCATGGCCCATCGCGGCCGGCTCAACGTGCTCGCCAACATCATCGGCAAGAGCCCGAAGGAGATCTTCCGCGAGTTCGAGGACAAGGACCCCGACCTCTACCTCGGGGGCGGCGACGTGAAATACCACCTCGGCTACAGCAGCGACTACAAGACCGCCGCCGGCGCCAAGATCCATCTCTCGCTGTGCTTCAACCCCAGCCACCTTGAGTTCGTCAACCCGGTCGTGCTCGGCCGCGTGCGCGCCAAACAGGCCCGCGCCCAGGACGCCGACCACGCGCAAGTGCTGAGCCTGCTGATCCACGGTGACGCCGCGTTCATCGGCGAGGGCGTGACTCAGGAAACCCTGAATCTCAGCCGCCTGCGGGGTTACCGCGTGGGTGGGACGATCCACATCATCGTCAACAACCAGATCGGCTTCACCACGCCTCCCTCGGAAGGCCGGTCCACGATGTACGCCACCAGCGTGGCCAAGATGCTGCCCGCACCGATCCTCCACGTGAACGGCGAGGACCCGGAGGCGGTGGCCCGCTGCATCCAGCTTGCCATGGATTTCCGGCAGGCCTTCCGGCAGGACGTGGTGATTGACCTGTATTGCTACCGGCGGCTCGGCCACAACGAGGGGGACGAACCTTCCTTCACCCAGCCGCAGCTCTACGCCCTCATCGAGAAACGCAAGACGGTCCGCGAGGGTTATCTCGAACAACTCCAGCGGCTGGGCGGCGTGACGGCCGAGGATGCCGAACGGATTGCCGCGCAACGGCAGGCCGCGCTCGAGCAACACCTCACCGAGGCGCGGGGCAAGTTCCGCGCCGCCCGCCCCAGCAGCCTGCGTGGAGTGTGGAAGGGCTACATCGGCGGCAGCGAGCCCTCGCGGGACAATCCCCTGACCGGCGTCGCACGCGACAAACTGGCCGCCTACCTGACCCGGCTGACGGAGCTTCCCCCCGACTTCAACCTGCATCCGAAACTTGGCCGCTTCATGGAGCTGCGCCGGAAGATGGCGCACGGCGAGGCGCCATTGGACTGGTCTGCCGGCGAGGCGCTGGCCTGGGCGAGTCTGGCCGCCCAGGGCTACCGCATCCGGTTGTCGGGACAGGATGTCGGGCGGGGCACCTTCAGCCATCGCCATGCGGTCCTGCACGACGTGCAGAACGGCCTGACGTATGTCCCGCTCCAGCACGTGGCGCCGGACCAGGCCGCGGTCGAAATCCTAAACAGCCCGCTCTCGGAGGTGGGCGTGCTCGGGTTCGAATACGGATTCAGTCTCGACACCCCCGACGGGCTGACGATCTGGGAGGCCCAGTTTGGCGATTTCGTCAACGTGGCCCAGGTGATCGTGGATCAGTTCATCGTCAGCGGCGAGGACAAGTGGCGCCGGCTCAGCGGCCTGGTGTTGCTGCTGCCGCACGGCTTCGAAGGGGCGGGACCCGAGCACTCCAGCGGTCGGATCGAGCGGGTCCTCGAACTGTGCGCCGAAGACAACATCCAGGTGGCCATTCCCACCACGCCGGCCCAGATGTTCCATCTCCTGCGCCGGCAGGTGTTGCGCCGGTGGCGCAAGCCCTTGTTTGTGTTCACCCCCAAGAGCCTGTTGCGCAGTCCGAAGGCGGTCTCCACGCTCGAAGACTGCGCCCACGGCCGCTTCCAACGGATCCTGCCGGATCCGCGGGGCGTGCCGATGGACGCCGTGAACACCGTGCTGCTCTGCGGCGGCAAGCTCTACTACGAACTCGAAGCGCGCCGGCAACAACTGGGCCGCGAGGATGTCGCCCTCGTCCGCCTCGAGCAGATTTATCCGTTCCCGCGCCGGGAACTGGAGTCCCTCCTGGGTGACTGCCGACCCGGCACCAACGTGATCTGGGTTCAGGAGGAACCGGAAAACATGGGCGCGTGGCGCTTCCTGCGCGTGACCGTCAGCATGTCGTTCCTCGACGGGCGACTGCCCTTCTCCGGGATCTGCCGGCCGGCGGCGGCCAGTCCTGCCACCGGTTCCCATGCCGCGCATCACCTCGAGCAGGAACAGATTCTCGAGCGCGCCTTCGCCGCGGAAACTCTCGCCACGCGGCCGCGGACCGAGACCATTGTCGGCATCAAACAACTCTCCCCAGCGTCATGAGCCTTCCCACCGTTGAAATTCGGGTGCCCTCCGTGGGCGAGTCGGTCACCGAGGTCGAACTGGGCGAATGGCTCAAATCGGAGGGCGAGGCCGCCGCCAAGGACGAAACGCTGGTCGTGCTCGAAACCGACAAGGCCACGGTGGAAGTTCCGGCCCCCGACGCGGGCCGCCTGGCGAAGGTGTTGAAGCCGCGGGGCAGCCGCGTCGCCGTGGGCGACGTCATCGCCACCTTCGAGCCGGGCGCTCCGGCCGGGACCGGCGCGCCGGTCCCGCCCCCGGCGCCGGCTCCGGCCACCGCGCCCGTCCGGGTGATGCCGGCCGCCGCGCGCGTCCTGGCGGAGAAAGGCATCTCCGCCGCGGCAGTGGACGGTACCGGCCCCGGAGGACGCATCTTGAAGGAGGACGCGCTGCGGGCGGCGAAACCCGCCCCGGCCCCGCCGCCGCCGAGCACGCCGCCGGCGACCGTCCTGCCCGCCGCCAGCGCACCGGCAGGGGGCGATCGCGCGGAGGAAGTGGTCCCCATGTCGCTCTTGCGCCGCAAGATCGCCGAGAATCTGGTGCGCGCGAAGTCCGAGGCGGCGCTGCTGACCACCTTTAACGAAGCGGACATGTCGGCCGTGTTGGCTCTGCGGAAGGAGTACCAGGAGCGCTTCACGGAACGCTATCAGGTCAAACTGGGTTTCATGTCCTTCTTCGTGAACGCCGTGGTCGAGGCGCTCAAGGAAACCCCCGTCCTCAATGCCGAGGTGCGCGGAACCAACGTGGTCTATCGCCACTACTACGACATCGGCATCGCCATCGGCGGCGGCAAGGGCCTGGTCGTGCCCGTCCTCCGGAATGCGGAGCGCCTGAGTTTTGCCGAGGTCGAGCAGGCCATCGGCGACTTTGGCCGGCGTGCCCGGGACGGCAAGTTGAAGCCCGACGAACTGACCGGCGGCACGTTCACGATCACCAACGGCGGCATCTACGGCTCGCTGCTGTCCACGCCCATCGTCAACCCTCCGCAGAGCGGCGTGCTGGGCATGCACGCCATCCAGGAACGGCCGGTCGCGCTCAACGGCCAGGTGGTCATCCGGCCGATGATGTACGTCGCCCTGACCTACGATCACCGCATCGTGGACGGTCGCGAGGCCGTGACTTTTCTCCGCCGGGTGAAGGAAACGATCGAAAACCCGGTCCGCATGTTGATCGAGATATGAACCCGTTTTCCCCGGTGGGCCGGGGCGCGCGCCCGCCCGGCCCGGAGCGCGAGCGCGCCGAATCCCCGCGCACGAGGTGAACCTGCGGCATGGCCACGGACACCATTCATTTTGAGACGGCGCGCCTGGCCCAACAGACCTTCAACGGGGAGCCCCGCAACCTTGCGGCCCTCGAGGATCAGTTGGGCGTCAAGGCCACCACGCGCGACGGCTGGATCAAGCTGGAGGGCGAGACCGAGCAGGTGGCCCGGGCGCGGCATCTCTTCGAGTTGCTCGAGGGCACGGTCAAGGCCGGCGGGCGCGTGCGCAACCAGGACTTCACCCTCGCCCTGGCCGTGGTGAAAAGCGAGGGCGTGCAAGCCCTGCGCGAACTGAGCGAGGAACGGATTCAAACCTCGCCCAAGAAGGCGGTGGTGGTGCCCAAGACCACCGGCCAGCGGCGTTACTTGAAGGCGATTCGGGAGCACGATGTCACCTTCGGTATCGGCCCGGCCGGCACCGGCAAGACCTATCTGGGCATGGCCATGGCCACGGCCGCGTTGCGCGAGGCGCGGGTCAACCGACTGATCCTCACGCGGCCGGCGGTGGAGGCCGGCGAGGCGCTCGGGTTTCTCCCGGGCGATTTGCAGGAGAAGCTCGCGCCCTACCTGCGGCCGCTCTACGACGCGCTGCATGACATGCTGCCCGCCGAGGAAATCGAGCGTCACATGGAGCGGGGCGTGATTGAAATCGCCCCCCTGGCCTACATGCGCGGGCGCACCTTGAACAACGCCTTCATCATCTTCGACGAGGCGCAGAATTCCACCACCGAGCAGATGTTCATGTTCCTCACCCGGCTCGGTCACGGCTCGAAGGCGGTCATCACGGGCGACCTGACCCAGATTGACCTTCCCAAACACAAGCCTTCGGGGCTGGTGGAAGCGCGCCAGGCGCTCGCGCGGGTCGAGGGCATCGGCCTGGTCGAGTTCGAGCGCAAGGACGTCGTCCGCCACCCGCTGGTGCAACGGATCGTTCATGCCTACGAACGCCACCGCGGATCGCACGGCGGATGAACTGACGGTCCGCCGCCTCCGCCTCCGGCAGCGGGTGAACGTGGCCGCGCTCCGGCGGCTCCTCCGGCGTGCGTTGCGCGAGCCGGTGTTCGGCCGGTTGCCCGGCACGCCGACGCGGGCCAAGGTGCACCACCAACTGGGCTTTTATCTCGTGGACGCCACCACGATGGCCCGGCTCAACGAAACCCACCTCGGCCATTCCGGCCCGACTGATGTCATCACGCTGGACTACGGGCCGCCGCCGGTGACCGACCCGGGGACCCGCTGGCTCTGTGGCGAGGTCTTCATTTGCGTGGATGTCGCGCGGCGGCAGGCCCGACACTTCCGGACTTCCTCGCCGGCCGAAGTGGTCCGCTACGCGCTCCATGGCCTGCTGCACCTGGCCGGATTCGATGACCAAACCCCGGCGGCGCGCCGGCTGATGAAACAGGAAGAAGATCGGCTGGTCGCCACGCTGTTGCCCGCGGCGCGCCGTCGCCGCCGGACGGCTATTGCGACCGGCCGAAGCGCCGCTCCAGCTCGCGCCAGTTGAACTCGATCAGTGTCGGCCGCCCGTGCGGGCAGGTGTACGGCATCGCGCAGCGGCGCAAGTCCTCGACCAGCTTTTCCAGTTCCGGCGCCGCGAGCGGGTCGTTGGCCTTCACCGCGTGACGGCAAACAGTCTTCGCCACGGTGTGTTCGCCCAGCCGCAGCGAGTTCACCTCCTGACCGGCCGCCTTCAACTCATCCACCAGTTCGAGCACGAACTCGCGCGCGCCGCGCCCGCGCGCAAACGGCGGCAAGCCATCGAGCAACAGCGTGCGCTCGCCGAACTCCCGGAGGCTCACGCCCAGCCGGTTCAGGGTGGGTAGCTGTTCGCGGACAAAGGCCGCGTCCCGCGCCGACAACTCGACCGTTTCGGGAAGCAGCAGCCGCTGACAGGGGGCAGACCCGGTTTCGAGCTGCCGCAACATCTGCTCGAAGAGGATGCGCTCGTGCGCGGCGTGCTGATCGAGCAGCACCAGCCCCCGATCCGACTCGAGCACGGCGTAAAGGCGGCCGATCACCCCCACCAACCGCAGCGGCACCGCCAGCAACGGCGCCGGGCTGCCGGACGGCGCGGGCGCTGCGGCCCCGGGCAACGGCGCCGGCCCCGTCGCGCGGTCCGGGCTGACCGCGGTCGCCTCCGCCCGCTCGGGGGGATTCTTCGGACCGAGCGGGCCACCGGGCGGAAGGACCCCGCGGGGCGTCGGCGCGGATGCTGGCGGCGGTTCGGGAGGCAACGCCGCGTCAGTCGGAAGCGAGGGCCGCTCCGGCGCGCGGGACGCGGGCGGCACCCCCGGGGCTGCGGGAGTCGCGACGACGGTCGGCGCGGGCAGGAGGTCGCGTGCGGAGTTGGCCGGCTTCGGGGCGGTCGCCGCGTGGTAGCCCAACAAGGCACGCCGCACTGCCTGGGTTACCGTCGCGCGCACTTCCCGCTCCTCGCGGAACTTCACCTCGCGCTTGGCCGGGTGAATGTTCACGTCCACCTGCGCGGGCGAGAGTTCGAGAAACAGGGCCGCGACCGGGAAGCGCCCTTTCATCAGGCTGGTGTGGTAGCCCTCGATCAGGGCGTGATTGAGGGCGCGGTTCTCGACCGGCCGCCGGTTCACGAACCAATGCTGGTCGGCCCGGGTGGCGCGGGAGACGCCCGGTGCGCCGATGAAGCCCCACACGCGCAACGGCGGCGCGGGCGGCTCCGGCTCCGCCGCCACGTCGCCCGGCGCGTCGTCCGCCGCCGGCGCCGTCACCGGGAGCGCGCGCGTGAAATCCACGGGCACGAGGTTCAACTCGGTTCCGTAGAGGGCGCGCAACCGCTCGCGCAGCGCGGTCAAGGCGGCCCCCTCGCCCGGTCCGGCAACCACCGGCGGCAGTTGCCAGACCAATCGCTGGTCGCTGGTGAAGGTGAAGCCGACGCCCGGGCTCGCCACGGCGGCGAGCGTGAGGTAGTGCTGAATGTGCGCCCGTTCGGTCTCCTCGCTGCGCAGGAATTTCCGGCGCGCGGGCAGGTTGAAGAACAGTTGGCGGGCTTCGACCACGGTGCCCACCGGCCCGGCGGCAGAGCGCACATCGAGCAGTTTGCCGCCGTGAATCACCACCTGCGTGGCTTCGATGCCCTCGGCCCCCGCTTCGCGCGTGGTCAGCGTCAGGCGGCTGACGCTGGCGAGACTCGGCAGGGCTTCGCCGCGGAAGCCCATGGTGGCGATGGCCTGCAGGTCTTCGGCGCGCTGGATCTTGCTGGTCGCGTGACGCTCGAAGGCCAGCAGCGCGTCGTCCCGGCTCATGCCGCAGCCGTCATCGGTCACGCGAATCAGTACGCGCCCGCCGGCCTGAATTTCGACCGCGATGCGCTCGGCGCCGGCGTCCAGCGCGTTCTCGACCAGTTCCTTCACCACGCTGGCCGGCCGCTCCACGACCTCGCCCGCGGCGATTTGGTTGGCCACGTTTTCCGGGAGGAGGCGGATGCGATTCATTGAGCCGGCAGTATAGGCCCCGGGCGGGCGGTTGAAAGCACGGTCCGGCCCGGGCCCGGCGCGCGGCCGGGTCCGGCGGACTCCGGGCTCAGTGGGAGCGATGCCATGGGCGTAGGGAGAGCGCCCGCCCCGGGCGCAGCGGGCCGCGCCGCCCGGCCCGCTCGTGCGGACGATAGGGTTTCACGATTTGGTGCATCCTCGTGCGCTCGGGTTCGGCGCGAAGGCGCGCCGAACCACAGCCGGGGCGGCTGTGCTCCCC
>CAYNCT010000090.1:0-14159 GCA_964396005.1 uncultured Verrucomicrobiota bacterium
CCGGACCATTTGTCGGTCCGGACCATCAGCACCTCGCCCCGCTCGTTGTAGATCAGGCCGCCCACAGTGGGCACCGGCGGTCCCATTCGATGCGATTGGTCCGCCAACTCGAGAGCCCGACCGAAATCCAGTCGCGCTTCGTCGAGCAGGGACCGCAACTCGCCCAGGTGCTCGACGATCAGGTCGGGGCCGCTGGCGCGAAGTTGATCGAGCCGATTGTAGCCGGTGAGCACCGCGCACGAGGCGATGCCACCGTACCGCGCCGTTTCCACGTCGTGCTCCATGTCGCCAATGAAGATCGTCTCGTCCGGCTCCAGCCGGTGCTGTTCCAGCAACTCGTGGATCCGCTCCCGCTTGTCCCAGACCTCGACGTACGGGTGATCCAGCAGGGCCCCCAGGCCGGTTACGCGGCTTTGCACGGCGTAGTGATCCCGATGGACGCTGCTGAGCAGGAAGGTGCGGAGGCGCCGTTCGCGACAAAACTCCAGAAACTCCCGGGCGTAGGGCAGCACGGTCACCAGATGCTGCGCGAGGCGGAAGGCCCCGTGAAACCACTCCTCGAGTTGTTGCAGTGGGACGTTGGGAACGTAGCGATCGTAGAAGCGTTTGAACGGCAGGCAAAACTGGGCGCGGAACTGGTCGAGCGTCAACTCGGGCACGCCGGCCCGCCGAAAGACCTCGTTGCTCGCCGCCAGGACCGCTGGCAGGTCGTCCACCAGGGTCCCGGACCAATCGAAGATCACGTTGCGGATCACGGTCGGGAGGGTAGTAGCGACCCCTGCCGATGCAAACGCTCATGCGCGGAGGTGTGGGCCGGAACTTCCGGGCTTTCCGCTTGGCACCTCCAAAAGGCCGGCCCCACACTCGCGCCACCGATGCACACCGAGCTGCAGCCGCTTCAGGACGCCATCGTCCGCCAACAGCCACGCCTCGAGGCGCTGCGCGCCGAAATGGCCCGCAACATCGTCGGCCAGCACCAGTTGATCGAGCGGCTGTTGATCGGCCTGTTCGCCAACGGCCACGTGCTGCTGGAGGGCGTTCCGGGCCTCGCCAAGACGGCCACCGTCAACGCCCTCGCCCAGTGTCTCCACCTCCAGTTCGCGCGCGTCCAGTTCACGCCGGACCTGCTGCCGGGCGACCTGATGGGCAACCTGGTGTTCAATCCCCGCGACAATTCCTACCACACCCGCAAGGGACCCATCTTCGCCAACCTGGTGCTCGCCGACGAAATCAACCGGGCGCCGGCCAAGGTCCAGAGCGCGCTGCTTGAGGCCATGCAGGAGCGCCAGGTCACCATCGGCGAGGAAAGTTTTCCGCTGCCCGCGCCTTTTCTCGTGCTGGCCACCATGAATCCCATCGAACAGGAAGGGACCTACTCGCTGCCCGAGGCGCAGGTGGATCGGTTCATGTTGAAAGTGGTGGTCACCTACCCCAGCGAACCGGAGGAACGCCAGATCATGGCCTTGATGGCCCGGACGGCGGCTCGTCCGCCGCTGCGAGCGATCCTGCACCCGGACGACATCCTGGCCATACGCGCGCTGGTGGATCAGGTGTACGTGGACGAGCAAATCTCCGACTACATCGTGCGGCTGGTGTTCACCACGCGGGATCCCGCCCGGCACGCGCCCACGCTGAAGCCGTTCATCCGGTTCGGCGGCTCGCCTCGCGCCTCGATCAACCTGGCCCTCGCCGCCAAGGCGCTGGCCTTCCTCCGCGGCCGGCCGCACGTGACGCCGCTCGATGTCAAAACGGTCGCGCCGGATGTCCTGCGCCACCGCGTGTTGACCACCTTCGAGGCCGACGCCGACCACGTGACCGCCGAGCAGATCGTCACCCACATCCTCGACGCCGTGCCGGTGCCGTGACCGGGTCTCCGTCAACCCCCGCCGACCTGCTCCGGCGGGTCCGCCTGATCGAGCTGCGGGCGCGGCGCCTGGTCACCGATCTCCTGGCCGGCCCCTACCGCTCGGTTTTCCGCGGACGCGGGCTCGAGCTCGACGACATCCGCGAATACCAGCCCGGCGACGATGTCCGCTCGATTGACTGGCACACCACCGCCCGCACCGGCACGGTCCAGATCAAGCAAAACATCGAGGAGCGGTGTCTGACCGTGGTGCTGGCCGTGGACCTGAGCGCCTCGGGTGACTTCGGCTCGGCCGCCCGGAGCAAGCGCGACCTCGCGGCCGAACTGGCGGCCATTCTCGCTCTGAGTGCGGTGTTTAACAACGACCGCGTCGGCCTCCTCCTCTTCACCGACACCGTGGAGCGCTACCTCCCGCCCCGCGCCGGGCGACAGCAGGCGCTGGCCATCGTGGCGGCCATTCTCACCCACGTCGCCCGCTCGCCGCGCACCTCGCTGCGCCGCGCCCTCGAGACCCTCGGCAATGTGCTCCGCCGTCGCGCCAAGGTGTTCCTGATTTCGGACTTCCTCGACACGGACTTCGAGCGCCCCCTGCGACTGGCCGCGCGCCGGCACGATCTCGTGGCCGTGCCGATTCACGATGGCCTCGAGACGCGGGTGCCGGAGGTCGGCTGGCTGGTGTGCGAGGATGCGGAAACGGGCGAGGTCGTGGAGCTGAACACCAGCGACCACGCAGTGCGCCATGCCCTCGAGTTGGAGCGCGTTGCGCGGGTCGCGCGGCTTCACGACATCTTCCGGCGGGCCGGCATCGGCGCGATCCCTTGTGAAACCGGCAAGCCCTGTCAGCCGGCTTTGCTGCGGTTCTTCGAGCAGCGCCAGCGTTGCGGAGCGCCGTCGCCATGAGCGAACCCCAACTCATTGAAGACCTGCGCTTCCTGTCGCCGCCGAGCCTCGCCTGGGTCTGGGCCGTGGCGGCGGTGGCGGTTCTGGCGCTGCTCGCGTGGGTAGGGTGGCGTTTGGCCCAACGCCGCCGCCAAAGCGCGGAGTCCATCCGACCGATCGCAGCGCCAGCCTGGGAATCGGCCCTCGCCGACCTGGAACGGCTGGCTGCGCTGTTGCACCCCGATCGCTCGCGCGAGTACGGCATCGAAGCCACCGGCGTCCTGCGCCGGTTCCTCGAGGCGCACTACGGTCTGCGCGCGCCCACGCTCGCCACCGAGGAGTTCCTCGCCACGGCCGCGCGGTCCAACGCCCTCCCCGCCGCCGCGCGCGAAAAGCTCGAGCGCTTTCTGGCGAACTGCGACCTGATCAAATTCGGCCGGTATCTCGCCACGACCGACGAGTTGCGGGCACTGCACGCGGCGGCCGTGGAAGTCGTCCTCGCCTCCCGGTCCCCGGTTGGTCGGGACGCGGCCGCGGGAGGGGGCGATTGATGATCCTCGCCTCGCTGCGCTTCGAGTCGCCATGGTGGCTGGCAGCCTTCGCCGCCCTCGGCGTGCTGGCATGGTTGCGCGGGCGTTCCGGGCCGGCCGCGGCGGTTACCTTCAGTTCGATCGCGCTGCTCGGGAACGGCGTCCGGTCGGTGGCCCGGCGGCCGGGCCGGTGGTTGGCGGGTTTGCGTCTGGTGGCTCTGTCGTTGCTGGTCCTGGCGCTGGCCCGGCCGCAGACGGAGAAGGCGGAGCGGCGTGAGGACACCCGGGGCATCAACCTGATGCTGGCGCTGGATTTCTCGGGCACGATGCGAACGCGAGACTTTCTGCTGGATGGCCGACCGGTCGCGCGCGCGGACGGGATGAAGCTGCTTTCTGCCGAGTTTATCCGTGCCCGGCCGAACGATCGGGTAGGTGTCGTCGCCTTCGATCGGGAAGCCTATCTCGCCAGTCCCCTGACGCTCGATCACGAGTGGGTTCTCGAACGGCTGCGCTTCGAGACCAACGGCACCGGCACCGCCGTGGGGTCGGCGCTGGCCGTCGCCGCGCGTCATCTCCAGCAGCATTCCAACGAGACCCGCGTCATCGTGTTGATGACCGACGCCGAGAACCTCAGCGCGGGACCGGACCCCGAACAAGTCGCGGAGGCCCTCCGTCCGCTGGGTATTCGCATCCACTGCATCCAGATCCTCAGCCCCGATCAGCGTCAGCCGCTCGCCGACCTGGGAGAGCTGTTCACTCACGTGGCCACCCGCACGGGCGGCGAATTCTTCCGGGTGCGCTCCGGCGCCGACCTGCGGGCCGTGTACGCCGCCATTGACCGACTCGAGAAGCGCAAGTTGACGGACGTCCGGCAACAGAGCTGGCGGGAGTTGTTTCCCTGGTTCGCGTTGCCGGCGCTGGGGTTGTTGCTGGCGGAACAACTGCTCGGCCACACCCGCTGGAGGCGGCTGCCATGAAGTTTGCCGTTCCGCTCTGGCTGGCCGCGATCCCCGCCTTGCTGTTGGCCTTGCCGGCCCTGTGGTGGTGGAGTTCGCGACGTTCGCGGCGCACCCTCCAGGCGATGTTCCAGTCCCCGTTGCGCGAGCACTTGTTGCGCTCCGTGAGCCGCCGCCTCCGGCGTCTAAAACTCGCGCTGGTCCTGCTGGCCCTCGCGGCCGTGGTGCTGGCACTGGCCCGGCCCGGCTGGGGCCGCAAGGTGATCGAGCGGGAACGAAGCGGCGTGGACCTGATGGTCGCCCTCGATGTCTCGCGCTCGATGCTCGCCGCGGACGCCGATGACACCAACCGCCTGACCGTCGCGCGCGCCGCTCTGCGGCGGCTGTTGGAGGGGCTGGGCGGCGACCGCGTCGGCCTGGTGCTCTTCGCCGGCGAAGCCCACCTGGCAGCGCCCCTGACCCGCGATCACACCGCGCTCGCGCGCGTGCTGGACGCCGCGAGTCCCGACGCCGTCTCGGCGCCGGGCAGCAATCTCGGCGCGGCCATCCAGCTCGCGCGCGAAGGCTTCGACCGCGCCAGCCAGGGGCCACGCGCGCTGCTCGTCCTCAGCGATGGCGAACAACTTCAGGGCGACGCGGAGGCGGCGGCACGGTTGGCCGCGCAGGATGGCATCCGGGTCCACGCTGCGGGCGTGGGTTCGGCACTGGGAGCCCGGGTACCGCGTCACCCGGACGCCGGCAGCGGCTTTGCCCTCAACCCCCTGGGCCGGGAGGTGGTCTCGCGTCGCGACGAGCAGCAGTTGCGGCGCCTCGCGGCAGCCGGCGGCGGCCTGTACACGCGCCTCGAGCGGCGCGACACCGCCGCGCTCAACAACTGGTTCGCGCGCGCGACGGCGGCCTTGCCGCGCGTCACCGAGCGCCGCTCCGTGGACGAACCGCGCGAGCGCTATCAGTGGCCGCTCGCGGCGGCGTTCGGGCTGCTCTGCTGGGAATGGCTGGTAAGCGACCGGAAACGGCGTGAGGAACGCGGCCCGGCGCAGCGCGAGGCCCGGAAGGACGCACTGTGAATCGCGACGAGCAGCAGTCGAATCTCGGGACGCGCCGAATCCCAGCCACCGCGCCCCGCGGTCGTCGGCCGAGCGCAGGCAGCCTCGTTCGGCGACTCCGCGCCGCGCTCGCTGGCTGGGGCGTGGCAGCGACCCTGTTCACCTCGGCCGCAGCGCCCGCGAGTGACCCAGGGACGCCGCCGGAGCCGTGGGCAGCCTACAACGCGGGCGTCGCGGCCTACGCCCGCGGCGATTTCACCAACGCCTTGCAGCGATGGGAGGACTTGTCCATCCGCCACCTTCCCCAAAGGCTCCGTGTGCCGGTTTGGTTTCAACTCGGCAACGCTCAGTTCCGCCTGGGCGAACCCCTCGCTGCCGGCGCCCCAGAGGACGCTGCCGAGTGGTGGCGACGCAGCCGCGAAGCGTACCGCGCGGCGCTCGCCGAGCAGCCTCGTGATCCTGCTGCGCGCCACAACCTTGCCCTGGTGGAACGGCGATTGAGCCGTTTGCTTCAACGCCTCGGCCGGGAAGCCTTCGACGCGGCGGACGGGCAACCGCTGACCGACGCGCTCAATGTGCTCCGTGACAGCACCCGCCACCTGGACGAGGCCGCAGAGGTGGCGCCCAACGACCACGAGATTCGCGCGGACCGTGACCGGGCCACGCGGCGCCTGCAGCAGACGTTATTGGAGCGCGCGGCCCAGGCGGAGAAACGAGGCGACGAATCCGCCAGCCAGAAAAACGCCTGGGCTGACCGCGCCGCCGAGCGCGAGTACCGGGCCGCCCTGGACGACCTCGACGAAATCAGCCCGCTCTCCAGCGCGGGCGATTCTCGGCCGGACCAAGCGAGGCCACCGGAGGCTCCGGCCCTCCCGCCGCTGGCGGGGGAAGCACGCGAGCGGGTCCAACGCAAACTGGCCGATTTGCTCACGCGGATCGGACAAGGCGAACAACGCCAAGCCGGTCAATTGTCCGAGTGGAATCCCGACGAGGCACTCGACTCCTTCGCCGCCGCCCTGGGTCGCTTCACCGATGCGCAGGACATCCAGCCGGACCACGCCGACGCCGCCCGCGGCGCCCGCGAGGTCCGCTCGGCGATGGAGAAGCTGCTGGTGCGGGAGGGCGAGGCGCAGTTGCGGGAGGGCCGGGACCAACTCGCCCGCCAAAGCCCGTCGGCCGCCCGCCCTTTGGAGGCTGCGCTCGGCAATTTCGAGCGTGCCCTGCAGCTTCGGCCGACCAGTGTCCCCGCCCAAAACGGGGCCGAGGAAGCCCGGCGACTGCTGCCCGCGGCGCTCGCGCTGGCGGGCCGCGCCGAACTCGAGGCCGGCGATCGCGCGGCGCAACCTTCGCCCGCCACCGCCCTGGGGCATTACCAGCAGGCGGAAAGCGACTTCGAGCAGTCGCTCGAACGGCGGCCCGACCAGCCCGCGGTCCGCGCGGGATTAACCGAGGTTCGGTCGAAACTTGCTCAACTGCGGAAGCGTCTGGCGCAGGACGCCGAGACCGCCGCGCGACAGCGGGCCGAAAACCGCCCGACGCCCTCGCTCGACTCCCTCCTCGGCGAAGTCCACGAGCGCGCACGCCCGCGCGACGACGACCGCCAGCGCCAACGCGGTCGGAAGGACCTGGGCACGCGCCGCAGCGTGCTGGATTGGTAAGGGGTTTCGCCGTTGACGCCGCGGAGTTCAGCCAGTACGCCCTGCCGCATGAACGCAACTGCCCAATGGGTTCTCCGCTCAAGCCGGGTGATGGCTCTGCTCGCCCTGGTCGTCCCGTCGCTTGCTGCGGAGGTGGCCGGCCCCTTCCGCCTCTGGCCCGACACCGCGCCTGGCGACACCCGCTCGATCGGCGAGGAAACCGACACGACCCGGGACACTGACAACTGGATCGCGGGCCGGCGGCTGATCCGCCTGGGAAACGTGAGCCAGCCGACCCTGACCGTGTACCGGCCGCCGGCCGCCCAGGACACCGGAGCGGCCGTGCTTGTCTGCCCGGGTGGCGGATACCACATCCTCGCGCTGGATCTTGAGGGCACGGAGGTTTGCGAGTGGTTGAATTCGCTCGGCGTCACCGGCGTGCTGCTCAAGTACCGGGTCCCGAAACGGGAAGGCCGCGCGGCCCACGCGGCGCCGCTCCAGGACGCGCAGCGGGCGCTGGGACTGCTCCGGCATCGCGCCCGCGAATGGGGCGTGGACCCGCGCCGCATCGGCGTGATGGGCTTCTCCGCGGGGGCGCACCTTTCGGCGGCGTTGAGCACCAATTACCGCGAACGCACCTACCCAGCCGTGGATGAGGCGGATACCGTCAGTTGCCGGCCGGACTTCACCGCTTTGATCTACCCGGCCTATCTGACCCTCAAGGAGGAAGCCGACAAATTGAACCCTGGCCTGCCGGTCACCACGAACACGCCGCCCACGTTCATCACCATCGCGCAGGACGATCCGGTGCGGGTCGAGAACGCGCTGTTCTACGCGCTCTACCTCCACCAGGCCAAAGTACCCGTCGAGCTCCACCTCTACCCCACCGGCGGCCACGGTTACGGTCTGCGCCGCACCGCGCAGGTCGTGACCACCTGGCCAGATCGCATGGCCGACTGGCTGCGGGCCAACGGGTGGCTCAGCCGCAGCGAGTGATGGGTCTGCACTGGCTCTGCGCGACGATGACCGCGCCGCCGGCTCGCTGCGCCCCTGGCCTCAGCCGCCCCAGCGTTCGTGATGAACGCAGGCAGCGCTGAATCGCGTCCGTGGCTCCTTTGCCTCGGCCGGCCAGCCCAGGGAAATGGCCGACACGGGAATGACGTGGTCCGGCAGGCCGAGCAGATCGCGGACCGCCCGAAGCCGCGCCTCGCGCGGGTGAATGCCCAGCCAGCACGAGCCCAACCCCAGGGCGGTCGCCGCCAGCAACAGATTCTCGATGGCCGCCGCGCAGTCCTGGAGCAGGTAGCTGAGTTGACGGTCGTGGGCGACCTCCAGGTCGCCGCAAACCACGATCCCCACCGGTGCGTTGCGGAGCATCGGCGCATGGGGCAGCGCCTCGGCCAGCGCCGCCCGGGTGGCCGCCGACCGCACCACCACGAACCGCCAGGGATCCTTGCCGGACGCCGACGGCGCGGCCATCGCCGCGGCGAGCACCAGGCGCACGTGCTCGTCGCTCACCGGGTCCGGGCGGTACTCACGGACGCTGCGGCGGGCTTCGATCACCCGGAGCAGGACGTCGGCCTCGCGGCGGCTCGCGTTCATGGGAGGGCGTACACGCGCACGTAGTCCACGAGGAAGAAGTCGGGCAATTCCGCCTGCCGGATGTCCCCGGCCCAGCTCCCGATTTCCTCGGTCAGTTTGAGGAACTCTGGCACCTGCGACACGCCGCCCGCCGTGGTTCGCCAGACCTCTCGGCCGTCCACGTAAAACACATACTCGGTTGCAGACCACCACAGGCTGAAGGTGTGCCAGCCCTCCATGACCCCCTCCACGCGGAAGTTGATGCCGGCGGTCTTGTGATCCTTCCCGTAGCCGTCCCAGTGCAGGTTGGCGGTCAGTTGCCCGCCCCGCCACGGGATTTCCACGATGTCAATCTCGGTCCCGTCCCGGCCTTCCTGGCCCACCTGGTTCACCCCGTCGCACATCAGCCAGAACGCCGGCCAGTGGCCCGGCTGCCGCGGCAGCTTGCAGCGGGCGACGAAGTAGCCCTGGCACCGCTCGAACTTGCCCCGCGTGTTCACCGCCCCGCAGGTGAATCGCTCGCCATCCTTGCGCGTGCGGAGCACCAGATGACCTTCCCCATCCAGGTACGCATCCTCCCGTATCCAGTAACCGTCGCGCCGCTTGGAGTCGCCCAGCCGATTCCACTTCGTCTCGTCCAACCGCGGCCCGGCAAACTCATCGTTCCAGATCAGTCGCCACTCCTTGCCCGCTGGCGGCGGCGGGAGGAAATCCGTGCTGGAGTCGGCGGCGTGTAAATGGCCCATCGCGGTCAGCAGCAGGGCGCGACAAACGAGGCTCTGGATCATACGCCTCTAACCGACGACGCCCGGCCGCAACACATTCGCAGCGCACTGCAAAAAGTTGTTGTGCCTCGAGCGCGACGCCTTTTGCCCGGACGTTGGTTGACCCCCGCGCGGCGTCGGGCTATCAACGCCCGCCGATTTTATGACCACAGCCTCATCGCTTCTCCGCCACTTGCGTCACCTCGCTTTCGCCTCCGGGATCGCAGCGCTCTCCGCGCTCGCGGCCGAACTCAACCAACCTCCCCCCGGCTTCATCGCCCTGTTCAACGGCCGCGACCTCACCGGCTGGCGGGGCGGCGACACCTTTGATCACCGCAAACTCCTCGCGATGCCCGAAGCCGACCGCGCCGCCCGAATCAAGCAATGGACCGACTCCATGCGCGCGCACTGGCGCGTCGAGGATGGCGAACTGGTCAACGACGGTGAGGGCGCCTACGCCACAACCGAGAAGGACTACGGCAACTTCGAGTTGCTCGTCGAATACAAGACCGTCGCCCGGGCCGACTCCGGCATTTACCTCCGCGGCGTGCCCCAGGTGCAAATCTGGGATTTCACCGAAACCAACAAGTTCAGCCTCGGCGCGGACAAAGGCTCCGGCGGCCTTTGGAACAAAAGTCCCGGCGCCCCCGGCAAGGATCCCCTCCTGCGGGCCGACCGTCCCTTCGGGCAATGGAACCAGTTCCGCATCCTGCTCATCGGCGCGCGCGTCTCGGTGTGGCTCAACGATCAACTGGTCGTGGACCATGCCCTCATGGAGAACTACTACGACCGCAAGACCGCCATCCCGGAGTTCGGCCCCATCCAGCTTCAAACTCACGGCGGCGAAATCCGCTGGCGCAACGTCTTCCTGCGCGAGATTCCCCCGGACGAGGCCAACCGTTACCTCGCCACCCGCTGCACCGCCGGCTTCCAGCCCCTTTTCAACGGCCGCGATTTCACCGGTTGGGCCGGCCCCGTGGAAAACTACGAAATCCGGGACGGCGCCATCGTCTGCCGGCCGGGCAAGGGCGGCTGCATCTACACCCGCGAACAATACGGCGACTTTGTCGTCCGCCTCGAATTCAAGCTCCCTCGGGGCGGCAACAACGGCCTCGCCATCCGTTACCCCGGTCAGGGGGACGCCGCCTACGCCGGCATGACCGAACTCCAGGTCCTCGATGACGACTACGAGCAGGCGGTGGGCGACAAAATTGATCCCCGCCAGGCGCACGGCTCGGTGTATGGGATGATCGCCGCCCAGCGCGGCTACCAGTACCCGATTGGCCAGTGGAACTTTCAGGAAGTCACCGTTCAGGGCTCCCGCATCAAGGTCGAACTCAACGGCGTGATGATTCTCGATGGCGACGTGGCTGCCGTGAAGGAATTCATGGGCAACACCCCACATCCGGGCAAGGACCTCACCCGGGGCCACTTCGGCTTCGCCGGCCACAACGACCCGGTGGCCTTCCGCAATATCTGGCTCAAGCGGCTGGATTAAGGCGACTGCCGGCGCTCGGGGCCGGGCGCGGTCCATCCCGAAGTCCTCGCGGTCTCGCAATGGAACCAGGCCCACGCCGAGCCTGCTTGGGAGCGTGGGTGCGCCAACCCTTTGGCCGCCGCCGCCCCATCGGCCAGCCGCGAATTCAACGCCGCGACCCCGCACCGCGTCGAAGCCGGGTAGCTTGCAAGCCGGCATCGGATTGTTGCGCGACCCGGACCACCACAATCACGCATTGCCCCGGCGACTCGGAGTAGGCCTGCCCGTTGTGAGCAGATGGGCCCGCCACTGAGGCGAGCACGGACTGGGCCGGAATGATGCAGTAAGTTTTTGGTGGAACCACCAACTTGGCCGGTCCGGGCGGCACCTGGCCGCCCGCCGTGCGCCGCCAAGCCGCACCCCCTTCAGTGGCCGCCGCGTGCGTTCGACAGTCGGGCGGGTCGCCCGACCGAGCGTGCCAGTGACCCGTCCCAACCCGCATTCAATTGAACCGTTCCGGCTGAGGGTCTGCGGGATCGGCCCGGTCGCGGACACCAGCCGTGACCGCCTCCCGACAAAGCAGCGGTGGTGATCAACCGGCGGCCTCACCGGCGGTCGGGCCGCGCCTGCGGTCGAGCAAGCCGGGCGTCGCCACCGAGTGCGTCGCTGGCGCCCGCTCGGAATACCCATCATCAGCGACGTGATGAAGCCCGCCCACCGCCCCCAAGCAACTTTGACCCTGACCCAGTACTTGTCTTACCCTTGCGGCCAAACTCGCCCGTCGCATGAAACAAGCTGACGCCAAATGGCCCAACACCGCGCCACAACGGCCAAGGCTCGAGGCGATCCGGCCAAATCACCGCCAGCCATGAGCAGCTTTGACGAATTCTTCCAAGCCGTCACCGGCCTCGCGCCCTACGACTACCAGTGCCGCCTCGCCTGCGGCGAGAGCCGGGCAGACCAAACCCGTGAAACCTGGCTCGCTCTCGGCGCCGAATGCCGCTCGCAACTCATCAACATCCCCACCGGCCTGGGCAAAACCGCGGCCGTCGTGCTCGCCTGGCTCTGGAACCGCCTGGGCACTCAGCCATCGGCCATTCGCAGTTCGCCGACCCCGGCGCGCCCCTGGCCCCGTCGTCTCGTCTATTGCCTGCCCATGCGCACGCTGGTCGAACAGACGCGAGACAACGTCGAGCTTTGGGTCAAGAATCTCTTGGTCAAAGCCGCACAACTCGGAATCACCGGGGCGGCATTTGAAGAACTCGCCTGGATGGCGCTTCACTCCCCCATCGTCCTCATGGGCGGCGAAGACCTCGACGACACCCGCCGCGAGTGGGACCTCCACCCTGAAAAGCCGGCCATCCTCATCGGCACCCAGGACATGCTCCTCAGCCGCGCCCTCAATCGCGGCTACGGCATGTCCCGTTACCGCTGGCCCATGCACTTCGCCCTGCTCAACAACGACTGCCTCTGGGTCATGGACGAAACGCAACTCATGGGGGTGGGCGTCGAAACCAGCGCCCAACTCGACGGTTTCCGCTGCGATCAAAGAACGCCGACCAGCGGGGCCTGCCCAACGTGGTGGATGAGCGCCACGCTCGACGACTTGCGCCTGGCCACGGTGGACCATCCCCGGCCCGCAGCCCCGTGGCCTGTCGTGGCACTGGAAACCGCCGATCAGGCCCTTCCGGAAGTGAAGCTGCGCGTCGCGGCCAGCAAGCTGGTTGAATCTGCTCCCGTCTCCTTGTCTGCCGATGCCAGGAAGCACTACGCTGCCGAACTCGGCCGATTCATCGCCGACCAACACCAACCCGACAGCCTCACCCTGGTTGTCCTCAACCGCGTGGACCGCGCCCAGGAAGTCTTTCAGCAGCTTCAGAAGCTCAGCCCCGCCGCGGCGCTGGCGCTCGTTCACTACCGCTTCCGTCCCGATGACCGGCAACGGCACGAAGCAGTGCTTCACGCCCCCGGCAGCCGCATCGTCATCGCCACCCAGGCGGTTGAAGCCGGCGTGGACGTTTCCGCGCGCACGCTCATCACTGAACTGGCGCCCTGGCCGTCGCTGGTCCAGCGCTTCGGCCGCTGCAACCGGCGCGGCGAGTTCAAGCCAGGTGAAGCCCGGGTGTTCTGGGTGGACCTCCAGCTCACGGACGGCACCGACGATCTCGTCCTTCCTTACACCGCGCAAGAACTCGATGCCGCCCGCCCGCTGCTCCAGACCCTAACCGACGCCAGCCCGGCCTCCCTGCAAACCGTTCCGCCCACGGCCGCACCTCCGGTCGTCCGACCCATCCTCCGCCGCAAGGACCTCACCGAGCTGTTCGACACCACGCCAGACCTGGCCGGACACGATCTCGACATCTCGCGCTTCATCCGTGACGGCGACGATACCGACGTGCAGGTGTTCTGGCGCGACTGCGGAGAGAATCCCAACCAGCCGCTCCAAGCGGAACCGGCGGCCGCCGAGCTTTGCCGTGTCTCGCTCCCGCGCTTCCGTGACTTCCTCGACAAGCTCGCAAAGTCTCAGGACAAAAGCAGGGCCACCGCACCTCTTGTCTTCGCATGGAATCCACTGGCTGAAGAATGGCAGCCGGTCCGGACCGCCCGAGCCGGCGGCACCTACCTGCTGGATGTTAAAGCCGGCGGCTACTCGACCGACCTGGGGTGGGTGGGCGCAGCTATCCTGGGCCGACCGGTCGTGCCTTTGTCGCCAGACGAAACCGCGCCGGCCTCCGGCTATGCCCATGATCCTGACACGTTCGCCCGCGTCTGGGTCACGTTGGAAAACCACACCCGCGCCGTGGTGGACGAATCGTCGCGTCTGGTCCAGGCGTTGGCGCCGGAATTCACTGCCGCCTTTGTCGCCGCCGCTCGCTGGCACGATCTGGGCAAGGCCCACCAGGCTTTTCAGAAAATGCTGCGCGGCAATGATCCTGCCCGTGCCGCTCAACTCTGGGCCAAATCAGCCAACCCCGGCAGCCGCTGCGAACGCCGCTACTTCCGCCATGAACTGGCCTCTGCCCTTGCGTGGCTGCAAACCGCCCCGCCCGAGGCCGCCGAGCGCGACCTCGTCGCGTATCTCATCGCGGCGCACCACGGCAAGGTGCGCCTCTCGATCCGTTCGCTGCCGGGCGAGGAACCGCCACCCGACCGTCCCGACGCCCGTCTCGCCCGCGGCATCCTGGACGGCGACCCGCTTGGCCCCGTGGACCTCGAGGGCGTCGCGCTCCCTGCCATCACTCTTGACCTGTCCCTCATGGAGATGGGCTGGGACCGCGAGCGCGAACCTCAGCGCGGCCCGTCCTGGCTGGCCCGCATGATCGCCCTGCGCGACCGTTTCGGCCCGTTCCGCCTGGCCTACCTCGAGACTCTGCTCCGCGCCGCCGATGCCCGGGCATCGGCACGAGGCGCCGGGCAGGACCAGA
>CAYNCT010000091.1:0-14151 GCA_964396005.1 uncultured Verrucomicrobiota bacterium
AGCAGAGTTTGATCGCGGTGTTTTGGTCGGACTTCAGTTACACGGCCATGCCGCCAGGGCACTGGCACGAGATCGCCGCGACCATCGCCGCGCAAACGGGCCTGTCGCTGCCGGAGACCACCCGGCTGTTTGCCTTGTTGAGCCTGGCGCAGGCCGATGCCGGCGTGGTGTGCTGGGAAGCCAAGTACCGGTACAACTTCTGGCGGCCGGTCACCGCCATTCAGCGGGCCGACGAGGACGGCAACCCCGACACAGGCGCCGATCCGGCGTGGGACCATTACCTCGTGGCGCCCAACTTTCCCGAGTACACCAGCGGGCACAGCACCTTCAGCAAGGCCAGCGCCGAGGTGTTGACCTGGTTTCTCGGCACCGACGCGATCACGTTTCCCACGATATCCGATTCGGTCCCCGGCGTGACGCGCACCTTCCACAGCCTGGCGGCCTGCGCGGACGAAGTGGGCATGAGCCGCATCTACGGCGGCATCCACTTCGAGTTCGCCAACCGCGAGGGCAAGCGTTCCGGGGCCAAAGTCGCGCATTACGTTCTGGCGAATTATCTCCTGCCCAACGCCGCGCTGCCGTTGGTGCGCATCGAGAATGCCGCTCCGGCTGAGTACCAGACTCGCGTGCATGGCATTCTCGGCCAGCGGTATGTGCTCGAAGCCTCATCGGACCTCGCCACATGGGCGCCGGTGGCGACCAACACGGCTGTCGCGGGCGGCTTCGTCGTCCGGGATCCGAGCCCTGCTCACGGGCACCGCTTCTTCCGCGCGCGGGCGCTGTGACCGTGCGCCGCCGCGACCGGCACCTCGACATGCGCGCTTTCCGCGGTCGGTTGCTATTGCTGCTGTTGTTGCTGGTGGGACTGCTGGTCGTGGCCCGCTGGCGGAAATCATCACCAGCTTCGGATCCCTCCGCTGGCCTCACCCCGGAACAACTCCGCCAACTGGCCGCCGAGCTGACCGCGTTGGAAGCCCGGGAGCAGCAGGCTGCTGAAACGCATTGGGCGCCGGAACTGGTCGCCCAACAGTGCGGTGCCGTGTTCGAGCGCCTGTGGGACGCGCTCAATGCCAGCACCGACCGGCTCGCGGTACTGGCTGCCTTCGAGGTCGGGAGCGTTCGGTTGTCGCAATTCGCCGCTCCGCGCCGCCTCCCGCACGGCATCGAAGTGTTCGACCCGCTCCCGGGTGAGCCTGCTGACCCTGGTTCCTCAAACTGGCGGTCGCGGCTGGAGGCGCTGGCCGCCGAGGGCTGGCGTCTGGCGCAATGCGAGTTTCGCCATCAACGTTTCGAACCCCACTCCTCCGGTCGGCCCGCCCGCAGCGATTTCTGGGTTTCAGCCCACTGGGTCAACGACCGTGAGGTGCGGCGAGCCACCCTGACCGGCGACGTGGCGGTCGAATGGAGCGCCGAACGGGACGAAGACGGCCTGCCTCGGGCCGAGCGCCTGGACGCGCGGCGGCTGCGGCTGATGACGCGGGCCGGATCACCGGCGTTCACCCGGGTGCTGCACGACGTGGTCGGCCCGCCGCCCAAGTCCCATTTCGTTGATCCCCTGGTCTTGCACGATCTCGACGGCGACGGCGCTCCGGAGGTGGTGCTGGCTTCCGCCAATCTAGTGCTGCGCTGGCAGGGTGACCGGTTTGTGCGCGATACTCTTTGCCGGGACGGTCCCGGGTTGATCTTCACCACGATGGTGGCGGACTTCGACGGCGACGGGCGCGACGACCTTCTCGGCGCTCGGTTTGAGGGGTTGCTCCTGTGGCGCGGGGATGGTACCGGCCGCTTTGGGACGGCGGAGCCGGCTTGGGCAGCGCCGGCTCGGCTGCGTTACGGACAGGTCCTAACCGCCGCGGATGTAGATGGCGACGGCGACCTCGACGTGTGGCTCGGGCAGTACAAGAACCCGTACGACGGCGGTCAAATGCCCACCCCCTTCTACGACGCCAACGACGGCCACCCCGCTTACCTGTTGGTGAACGATGGCAACGGGCGTTTCACGGATGCGACGGAAGGTGCCGGCCTGACCGCGAAGCGGTGGCGGCGGACGTACAGCGGCTCCTTTGCGGACCTGGATGAAGACGGCGATGCCGACCTGCTGGTCGTCAACGATTTCGCCGGGGTGGACGTGTACATGAACGATGGCCAGGGGCACTTCCGCGAGGTCACCGGGGACTGGCTACCGGACCCGAAGGTGTTCGGTATGTCCCACGCGGTGGCCGATTTCGACGGAGACGCCCGGCTGGATCTGTTGGTAACCGGCATGCACTGTCCCACGGCGCTTCGCCTCGAGGCGCTGGGGCTGTCGCGCCCCGAGCGGCCGGACTACGCGGCCATGCGGGGGGCGATGGTCCGCGGCAATCGTCTATGGCGGGGCGCGGGGGCGGGGCGTTTCGTCGAGTCAGCCGCGCAGGCCTCGATCGCGCGGTCTGGATGGTCGTGGGGCTGCGCGGCCGCGGATTTCGACAACGACGGGTTCCCCGACGTGTACATCACCAACGGACACGAGACCCGCCAACGGACCCGGGACTACGACACGGAGTTCTGGCTGCACGACATCTACGTGGGCGACTCCCGCGAAAACCCGGTGGTGCTCGCCTACTTCACGTCCAAACTCGGGCGCACGCGGGGGCATGGCATGTCGTACGGCGGTTACGAGAAAAACCGCTTGTATCTCAACCTCGCCGGGCGGGAGTTCGTGGAGGTGGGCCACTTGTTGGGCGTCGCGGTTGAGGAAGATTCGCGGAATTTGGTGGTCGAGGACTTCGATGGCGACGGCCGGGTGGATTTGATCTTCACCACCTTCGAGTCCTGGCCGCGGAAGCAACAGACGATTCAAGTGTGGCGGAACGAGCTGGCTGAGGTCGGGAACTGGGTTGGGCTGCGCCTGGGATCGGCAACGGTGCGGGCGTTGCTCGGGGGCCGGATAACCTTGTCCGCCGGGGGCCGGTCAACCCCACGGTTGGTTCTGACCGGCGACTCGCATCGGTCCCAGCGCTCGGGGGGCGTTCATTTCGGCCTGGGCGCCAGCACCGGGCCCGTGACGTTCCGCCTCCAGCCGGTGGGCGACACTCCCGCGACGGTAACGGAGATCCCTTCCGGCCGGTACCACCACCTTCCGGATCGTTAACCCCGAACTCCGAAGTTCGTTTTACAGAAGACCAAGACGGGAACGAAGCAGCAGCGGGAACGGGATTCTTCGCTGGGCATTTTCCCTGCCCGTCCTATCGCGGTGGAAGCCGTTCAGCCTCCGTTCGCTTCGTTGCCTTCTGTTGAATCCGACTTCGGTTTACGGATTGAGCCGGGTTCCGCGGCGATACGGCGACCGGGCCTTACCGGGCACGGAGAGGGACCAAAACCTCAATCGGCGGTGAGGCGGCGGAGACTGGCGATCTCGCTCTCGGTCAGCACCCGCCAGCGTCCGGGCTTGAGTTCGCCGAGTTTGATCGGCCCGATTTGGGTGCGGCGCAGGCCTTCGACCGCGTACCCCAGCGCCTCGAACATGCGGCGCACTTCCCGGTTGCGGCCCTCGGTCAACACCAGCTCGACCACGCTGTGGGAGGCATTCGCCGAAATCAACCGCGTGGCCGCGGCCCGCAGCGTTTCGCCGTCGTGCCGGACGCCGCGGCGAAGCGTCAGCAGCTCCGGTTCGGACAACTTGCCCACCACCCGCGCCGTGTAGTGCTTGCGGACTTGAAACCGCGGGTGGGTGAGGCGGAGGCACAACTCTCCGTCGTTGGTGAGCAGCAGCAGCCCTTCGCTGTCGCGGTCAAGCCGGCCCACGGGGTAAAGCCCCTGCCACTCGGCCGGGAGCAGGTCCAGCACCGTCGAACGCTCGGCTTCGTCCCGGCGGGTGCAGAGGACTCCCGGGGGTTTGTTGAGCGCCACGATGAGCTTGCGTTTGGCCCGGACCGGCGCGCCCTTGACTCGCACTTCATCGCGCGCCGGATCCACCCGGCTGCCCAGAGTGCTGACCACCTCGCCGTTGACGGTGACTTCGCCGGCGACGATGAGCTTCTCGGCCGCGCGGCGCGAAGCCACGCCTGCCTCGGCGAGGAATTTTTGCAGCCGAATGCCGGCGCCGGAATTCACGAATCAAAGCTCAGCCCGCGCGCAGCGAGCGCTGGCTCGCGGGGGGCAGCTCCATGACGCGGCCGACTCGCCCGAGAGCAACCGGGCTCGAGGATGGCGCGCCGGTTCGCGGGTCAGGCCTTGGTCTTGCGCAACCCGGTGACGCGGTCGCCATCCTTCCATTCGCCGCGTTTCTTCAAAATTTCCACCCGCTCGAAGCGCTTCAAGACGTTGCGCTTGGCTCCCAGCGTGCTGGCGGTCCTCAAACTGCGATGCTGTGACATAACGATGACGTGCTAATTCCCTGCCGCTGCAAACGAGCGGGCCGCTCTACTAGCACACGCTCCCGGAGGCGCAAAGCAATATTCCCGGCCGGCCGGGACCGCATGGGGGTTGACGCGGTCCGGTGGTTCCAGTGGACTGGGCGCATGAAAATACGCAGTCGCTTCCCCTTTTTGATTCCGGGCGCCTACCTCACAGCGGTGTTCTGCTCCCTCGTGGCGACGCTCGCCCCCCGGGCTCTGGCGGACGTGCGCCTCCCCGCCCTGTTCAGCGATCATGTGGTGTTGCAGCGCGGACAGCCCATCAAGGTCTGGGGCTGGGCGGAAGAAGGGGAGAGCGTGACGGTGGAGTTCCGCGGGCAAAAGGTCGCGGCCCTGCCCGCTGCTGGCGGACGGTGGGGCGCCACCCTCAAGCCGGTGCCGGCTGGCGGGCCGTTCGTGCTTACTGTGACCGGGCGCAACCGGATCGAGGTCAAGGACGTGCTCGTGGGTGAGGTCTGGCTGTGCAGCGGCCAGTCCAACATGGAGTGGCCGTTGAGCGCGTCCGCGGCGCCCGAAGCAGACATCGCGAGCGCGAGTAACCCCAACCTGCGCCTGTTCACCGTGCCCAAGCTCAAGGCCCGTGAGCCCGTCCGGGATGTTCAGGGCTCCTGGCAGCAGTGCTCGCCGGCCACGGTACCCGGGTTTTCAGCGGTGGGGTTCTATTTCGGGCGCGCGCTGCAGGCCGCGCTGAACGTGCCCGTGGGGTTGATTCACGCCTCCTGGGGCGGTTCGCCCGCCGAGGTCTGGATGAGCGAGGCAGTGCTGCGGGGCGACGATGAGTATCGGTGGCAGATCGTCGAGACTTACGACGCTTCGTTGGCGCGTTACCGGGAGCTCCTTGCCCGGTGGGAACAGGAAAAAGCCGAGGCCGAGGCCGCCGGCAAGCGGTTCGAGAAAGCGCGCCCGTGGGAGCCCTGGCGGCCGTCCGAACTGTACAACGGCATGATCGCGCCGCTGGTGCCGTTCGCGGTCAAAGGGGCCATCTGGTACCAGGGCGAATCCAACGCCGGGCGCGCGTGGCAGTATCGCCGGCTCTACGCGGATTTGATCGAGAACTGGCGGCGCGACTGGAAGCAGACCGAGTTCTATTTCCTGGGCGTCCAACTGGCGCCCTGGGACCGGAACAGGAACCGCAACGTCGCCCAGATTCTCAGTGATCCCGTGGCCAGTGACTGGGCGGAACTGCGCGAAGCCCAGTCCCTCGTGGCCCGGAAACTCAAGGGCGTGGCGCACGCCGTGGTCACGGATGTTGGCCACAAGGACGACATCCACCCGCCCCAGAAGCGGCCGGTGGGCGAACGTCTGGCGCTTGCCGCCCGGGTTCTGGCGTACAAGCAACGGGTGCATGGGCTGAGTCCCGAATTCGCGACGGCCACGTTCAAGGACGGGCAGGCCGTGATCGGCTTCACGAACGTCGGGCGAGGACTGGTGATTCGCGGCGACAAGCTGGTGGGGTTCGCCATCGCCGGGGCGGACCAGAAGTTTGTGCGCGCGGAGGCGAAGCTGGTCGGCAACGAAGTCGTGGTGAGCCATCCGGATGTTCCCGAGCCCGTGGCCGTGCGCTTCGGCTGGGCCGATTATCCCATCGTGAATCTGTTCAGCGCGGGCGGGCTCCCGGTGTCACCGTTCCGCACGGACGATTGGCCGCTGTTGACGCAGCCGAAGGAGTAGCCGGCGAGCGGAGCCGGGGTTGAGAAGGATGGGGTGGCTGACGGGATTTGAACCCGCGACGACCAGATCCACAATCTGGTGCTCTAACCAAGCTGAGCTACAGCCACCGTCCGGTCCGGCAACCTAGTTTTCAGCCTTCCTACCGTCAACGCCATTCCCGGCGGCGCACGCGCCGTCCAGCCCGTCGCAGCGACAACTGGCGGTGCCCATTGGCTGCTCCCGTCGGTCGCTCACGAAGGCAGCCGCTCAGGCCAGCATTGCGTCGGATGGCAAACATTCCGAGCATGGCGGCGGCCGATTCTGACCGCCCGAGGCTTCCATGACCGACAACCAACGCGAGTTCCTCGCCATTGCCATCTTCGCGTTCACCTACCTGCTGATCAGCGGGCGCCGGCTGAAGATCCTGCCCTTGAACCGACCGGCGGCGGCGTTGCTCGGCACGGTGCTGATGGTGGCCACGGGCGTGATGACCCCCCAAGAGGCCTACGCGGCGGTGGATTACGACACCCTCGTGCTGCTGTTGGGGATGATGCTGATCGCGGCGTACCTGCACTTGGGCGGCTTTTTCGACTGGGCGGCGGACCGGGTGCTGCGCCGGGCCGGCAATCCGCGACGGCTCTTGCTGCTCATCATCGTTACCTCCGGAGTGCTGTCGGCTTTGCTGGTGAACGACACCGTGTGCCTGATGCTGACGCCTCTGGTGGTCACGGTCATGGTGCGCGGCGGACTGCCGCTCCCTCCCTATCTGCTGGCGTTGGCGATGAGTGCGAACATCGGCAGTGTGGCCACACTGGTGGGAAATCCGCAAAACATGATCATCGGCAATCTTTCGGGCATATCGTTCGCGCGGTTTTCGGCGTCGCTTCTGCCGGCCGCGGTAGTGTGCCTGGGGCTCCAATACCTCGTCCTCCGCATCGGCTTTCGCCGCGTGTTGGCGGAGGCGACGCTGCGGATGCCCGACGGGCCGGAGCGCCCGTTGGACCGACGCCTGATCCGGCTGTCGTTCAGCGCGCTGGCATTGGTCTTCGTCGGCTTTGTCGTTGGCCTGAACCTGGCCTGGACGGCGCTGGCAGGCGGCGCGCTGGTGATGGTGCTGGCCCGGCGCGACACGCATGAGGTCATGAAGCAGGTGGACTGGCATCTGCTCGTGTTTTTCGCGGCTTTGTTCGTGGTGGTGGAAGGTCTCAATCACACCGGCCTGCCCGACCAGGCCTACGCGCGGGTGCGCGGACTGTTCGGTCAGACCGTCACAGCCCAGGCCTGGAACCTGGGCTGGTTTTCGGCGGTGGGTTCGAACGTCTTCTCCAACGTGCCTTACGTCCTGGTGGCCGGGAAATGGATCCCGAACTTCATCAACCCGGAGTTGATGTGGAAGGTGATGGCGCTGGCGACGACCCTGGCTGGCAACCTGACCATCCTCGGCTCGGTGGCCAACATCATCGTGGTCGAGTCCGCGCGCGGGCACGTCGAGGTCGGCTTCTGGGACTATGCGCGCTTCGGCATCCCGGTCACGGTGCTGACCTTCGTTGCGGGGATGACCGTGCTCTTGTGGGGCAACGGTTGAGCGACCGCGATGGAGTCCCTGCTCCAGGTGGTTCATGAGGATGACGCGCTGCTTGTGGTCAACAAACCGCCGGGGCTCGTCTGCCATCCCAGCAAGGCAGGGCCGACGTCCAGTTTGATCGGACGCCTGCGCTTGCGCCTGGGGCCGGGAGCGCAGCCGCGCCTGATTAACCGCCTGGATCGCGAAACTGGCGGCCTGGTGCTGTGCGCCAAGACGGCAGCGGCGGCGCGTGAACTGGGCGAAATCTGGGAGCGGCGCGCGGTTCGCAAACGGTACCTGGCCGTCGTTCACGGTTCCGTGGCGCGCGACGCGGGGGTCATTGACGCCGCGTTGGGTCGCGACGAGACCAGCCGCGTGGCCATCAAGGACCGGGTCCGGGCCGACGGTGCGCCGGCGGTGACGGAGTTCGCCGTGAAACGTCGCTTCACCCGGCCGGAAGGGGAGTTCACGTGGCTTGAGGTCTGGCCGCAAACGGGACGGAAGCATCAGATTCGTATCCATCTGGCGCACCTCGGGCACCCGATCGTCGGTGACAAGCTTTATGGCGCCGACGAGCGGTGGTACCTGGATTTCGTCGCCGGCCGGCTGACGGACGCGCAGCGGGTGATGTTGTTGCTGCCGTGGCAGGCCTTGCACGCGAGGACGGTGACCTTCGAGTGGCAGGGCAGGGCCTGGGAGTTCGACGCCCCAGCGGGCGCGTGGTTCGACCAGTTCCTCGCCGGCGTGCCTTTGCCCTCCTGGCCCGCATGGCTTTGAACCCTGGATAAACAACCCGCCGGCCCACTGTCTGCCGGGGTCGCCCCGGCCGGGTCAGGGCGATCGGGGGCTGGCGCACGCGAAGCGGTTTCCGCATTGCGAGCCGAAGGCAACGGCGCAGACTGCCCGCCGCAAGACGATGACTCCGGACACTTCGTTCCTCATCCCGCCCCGCGTGACCCCACCGCTGGACCCCGGATTCCGGCCGCCGGTGCTGGCCAATCGTGCCTTTCGGGCGGCGGCGCGCGCCAGCGGCCGGCCGATACCGGTCGAGGTGGCCCTCGAGCAGGCGGATGGCTCCGTGTTTCGCTTTGCTACCGAGGTGCTACCCGAAGCGCATCCGCACGCGGGCGCGAATCCGCGCTTTGCTGAGCGGTGGCTGAAATTCCTGCTGTGGTCGCGCGGGGGCTTCCGGATTCATTTCGCCGGTCCGGCCGCGTTGGCTGCTGAACTTCAGCGATACTATCGGGAAACCCCGACCGGCCGCTTCGATGCGGATATCATGGGCAACCGAATTTACGAACGCCCCTTCGAGGTGTTGCCCTGCCGCGCGGAGGACCTGCCGCCCGCGCGCTCGGCCACGAAACCGCTCGGGCGGCACTGGGATGGCTGCCGCCTGGGCTTTGATCTCGGCGGAAGCGATCGCAAGGTCGCCGCGGTTAACGAGGGGCGGGTCGTGTTCAGCGAAGAGACGGTCTGGGATCCCATTCCCCAGACCGATCCGCAGTACCATTTTGACGGGATCATGGACTCGCTGCGGCGGGCGGCGGCGCATGTGCCGCGGGTGGACGCGATCGGGGGCAGCGCCGCCGGCGTGTACGTCAACAACCGCGTCAAAGTGGCCTCACTCTTTCGCGGGGTGCCCCCGGACCTGTTCGAGCGGCGCGTGAAGGACTTGTTCCTGGAAGTGCGCCGGGCCTGGCACGATGTCCCCCTCGAGGTGGTCAACGACGGAGAGGTCACCGCACTGGCCGGCAGCATGAGTCTGGAGACGAACGCGGTGCTCGGCCTGGCCCTGGGCACCAGCACCGCGGGGGGATACGTGACGCCGGAAGGCAACATCACTTCCTGGTTGAACGAGCTGGCCTTTGTGCCGGTGGACTATCGCCCGGACGCCTCGCTCGATGAATGGTCGGGTGATCGCGGGCTGGGTTGCCGCTATTTCTCGCAGCAAGGCGTCGGCCGGCTGGTTCAACCGGCCGGAATCGAAACGCCGCCCGACCTGCCCTTGCCGGCCGTGCTCAAGCAGGTTCAAGCGCTCATGGACCGGGATGATCCGCGTGCGCGCCGGATCTACGAGACGATTGGCGCCTACCTGGGCTACACGCTCGCGCACTTCGCCGACTTTTACGACTTCCGCCACCTGTTGTTGTTGGGCCGGGTTACGAGCGGGCCCGGGGCCGAGGTGATGCTGGCCGGGGCGCGCCAGGTGCTGGCCGTTGAATTCCCGGAGCTGGCGGACCGGCTCGAGTTGCACACGCCCGACGAAAAGGAAAAGCGGCATGGGCAGGCGATGGCCGCCGCGAGCCTGCCGGTCATTGACTGAGGGCCAAGTTGCTCGCGCCGGATGTTCCGTTTGGATTTATCCCCGAACTCAGATGAACCCTCCCCGGACTCCCTACCATCAGTTCGTTGAGACGTACGCCGCGCTCGCCCGCGAGGGCCGGGCCTTGCCGTTGGGCGGATTTCCCACGCCCGCGGCTCCCCAGGCGCCGCCCGCTGCTCCGCGAGCGATGATCTTCTCGCCCCATCCGGACGACGAGTGCGTGATCGGCGCGCTGGCGCTGCGCTTGCAACGGGAGGCAGGGATGCGGGTCATCAACGTGGCGGTCACGCTGGGCAGCAATCCCGAGCGACAACTGCCCCGCCTCGCGGAACTGCGCGCGGCCTGCGCGTATCTCGGGTTCGAGCTGATCCCCTCGGCCCCGCGCGGCTTGGAGCGCGTCCGTCCCGAGACCCGGACCGAACAGCCCGGACTGTGGCGGCCGATGGTCGAGCGGATGGCGAGCCTGCTCCGCGAACATCGGCCGCGGGTCATCTTCTTTCCCCACGACGAGGACTGGAACAGCACCCATGAAGGCGTCCACTGGCTGCTGGTGGACGCTCTGTCCGCCCTCGGACCCGATTTCGCCTGCCACACGGTGGAGACCGAGTTTTGGGGACAGTGCGACGATCCGAACCTGATGGTTGAAAGCTCCGTCCAGGACCTGGGCGACTTGCTCACCGCCTTGTCCTTCCATGTCGGGGAGGTCCGGCGCAATCCGTATCACGTGGCTCTGCCAGCGTGGATGCTGGACAACGTGCGGCGCGGCGGCGAACTGGTGGGAGGGCAGGGGGGCGCGGCGCCGGCCATGACCTTTGCCACGTTGTATCGTTGGCGGCGGTGGGAGGGAGGGCGGTTCGTCCGCTTCTTCACCGGCGGTCGCAACCTCGCCGTCAGCGACTCGGTTCAGCAGCTCTTCGCGGGCGGTCCGACGGAGTGATAATTTGCCCGGTGAAGGGCCGGCTGGCGCAAGTGTCAGCTTGCCCGCATCGGACCGGACCGGTGAAATCCGACGTCGCCATGAAGATCTTGCTCGTCAGTCCGCGGACCCCCGACACGTTCTGGAGTTTCAAACACGCCCTGCGGTTCGTCTCCAAACGCGCCTCGATGCCGCCGCTCGGGTTGCTGACGGTCGCGGCGTTGCTGCCGCGGGAATGGGACCTCAAGCTGGTGGATCTCAACGTGGAACGGCTGCGCGACTCCGACCTGCTCTGGGCCGACTACGTCATGCTCGGGGCGATGCTGGTGCAGCGCGACTCGGTGCGGGAGGTCGTCGCGCGCTGTCGCGCCCTCCGCAAGCCGGTGATCGCTGGCGGTCCCTTGTTCACCACCGGCCACGAGGCCTTCCCGGAAATCGAGCATTTCGTGCTGGGCGAAGCCGAGGAAGTCATGCCGGAGGTGGTGGCAGACCTCCGGGAAGGCACGCTCAAGCCGCTGTACCGGGCGCCGCGCTGGCCGTCCCTGGAAAACCTGCCGGTGCCGCGCTGGGACCTGATCCAGCCCCGGCGCTACGTGACGATGGCGGTGCAGTTTTCGCGGGGCTGCCCCTTCGATTGCGAATTCTGCGACATCATCGTCATGAACGGCCGGGTGCCGCGCACCAAGACGCCGGCGCAACTGGTGGCCGAACTCGAGGCCCTGCGCCGCGCCGGGTGGAACGACATGGTGTTCATCGTGGACGACAATTTCATCGGGGACCGCCGGCGCGCGCGGGCCCTGCTGGACGCGCTGATCGAGTGGCGGCAGCGGACGGGCACCCAGATCGGTTTCCTGACCGAGGCTTCGGTCAACCTGGCCGACGACCCGGCCTTGTGCCGGCAAATGGTCGCCGCCGGTTTCAAAAAGGTGTTCGTGGGCATCGAGACGCCGTCCCTCGAGGCGCTCGAGGAATGTCGGAAACGCCAGAATCGCGGGCGCGACCTGGTGGCAGCCGTCGCCGCCCTGCAAACCGCCGGACTTGAGGTCATGGGCGGATTCATCGTCGGGTTCGACAGCGACCCGCCGGACATTTTCCGCCGCCAGTTCGAATTCATCCAGCGCTCCGGTGTGGCTACGGCCATGGTGGGTCTGCTGACCGCGTTGCCCCAGACGCAGCTCTGGCAACGCCTCAAGCGCGAGGGGCGACTCGAGGTGGAGAGCACCGGCAACAACACGGACGGGGCGTTGAACTTCCGGCCGAAGCTCAGCCGCGATTACCTGATTGCCGGCTACCGTGAACTGGTGCGGCGGCTGTACGAGCCCGGCAACTACTACCAACGCATCCGGACCTTTCTGCGCAATCACCGGCCGGCGGGACCGAAGCGCCTGCCCAACCGGGCGGACGTGCTCGCCTTCGTGAAGTCGCTGTGGGTTCTTGGCGTCCGTCACCGCGGCCGGCTGGGTTACTGGCGGCTGCTACTGAGCACGCTCGTCAAGCGGCCCCGCCAATTTCCCGTGGCCATTGAACTGGCCATTTTGGGCTACCACTTCCGACGGGTCGCCTGTTCGGTTTGAGCCACGCCACCGCTGGCAGTGCGGGGTCAGCCGCCCCGGGCTTCCCGGGCCCAGGTATCCTTCAACGTGATGGTGCGGTTGAACACCGGCCGCTCGGGCGTCGTGTCCGGATCCAGCGCGAAGTAGCCGAGGCGTTCGAACTGGTAGCGTTGGTCGGGCGTGGCGTGCAACAGCGACGGCTCCGCTTTTGCGGTGAGCACCTCCAGCGAGTGCAGGTTGAGGTGCGCCTTGAAATCGCCGTCGGCGTCCGGTTCCGGCACGGTGAAGAGCCGGTCATAGAGGCGGACCTCAAGGTCCACCGCATGCGGCGCGCTGACCCAGTGGAGGGTGCCCTTCACCTTGCGCCCGGCTTGGGGCCCGCCGGTCTTCGAGTCCAGGTCCGCCGTGCAACGCAGTTCCACCACGTTGCCGGCAGTGTCCTTGACCACCTCGTCGCAGCGGATGATGTAGGCGTACTTGAGCCGTACCTCGCCGCCCGGACGCAACCGGAAGTACTTGGGCGGCGGCGTTTCCATGAAGTCCTCGCGTTCGATGAAGATCTCGCGGCTGAACGGCACCTTCCGCGTGCCGGCGGTCGGGTCCTCGGGATTGTTGGTGGCGTCGAGTTCCTCGGTACGGCCTTCCGGATAGTTCGTGATCACGACTTTCAGCGGCCGCAACACGGCCAGCCGACGGGCCGCGTGCTGGTTGAATTCATCGCGGATCGCGTGCTCGAGCACCGCCACGTCCGTCAGGCCGTCGTACTTCGTGATGCCGATGTGATAGGCGAAGCGGCGCAAGGCGCTTGCGGTGACGCCGCGGCGGCGGAGGCCGGAGATGGTCGGCATGCGCGGATCGTCCCAGCCGCGGACCACGGCGTCCTTCACGAGGGCCATGAGCTTGCGCTTGCTCATGACAGTGTAGCTGAGGTTGAGCCGGGCGAACTCATACTGGCGCGGCAGGGGGCGGGGGAGATCGAGCGCCTCGAGAATCCAGTTGTAGAGCGGCCGGTGGACCTCGAACTCGAGCGTGCAGATCGAATGCGTGATGCCCTCGATGTAATCGCTCAGGCAGTGAGCATAATCGTACATCGGGTAAATCCGCCACTGGTCGCCGGTGTGGTGATGCTCCGCATGGCGAATCCGATAGAGGACCGGATCGCGCAGCCAGATGTTCGGCGACGCCATGTCAATTTTTGCCCGCAACGTGCGCGCGCCGTCGGGGAATTCTCCGGCCTTCATCCGCGTGAAAAGGTCGAGGTTCTCCTCAACGCTGCGGTGCCGGTAGGGACTTTCCCGGCCCGGCCGGTCCGGGGCTCCACGGTAGGCGTCGGTATCCGCGGGTGAAAGGTCGCAGACGTAGGCCTTGCCCTTTTTGATCAGCTCGACGGCCCAGGCGTAGAGCGGCGCGAAGTAATCCGAGGCGTAGAACGGCTCCACGACCGTCGAGCGCGGATTGCGAACTTCGGCCCGGGGAACCGGTAGCACCGGCCCCAGGTGGAAATCGGTCGCGCCTCCGCTGGCGACGGCCTCCGGCGTCTTGCCCTTGGGCTTGAACCCGATCCGGTCGTCCGCCCAGTCGGCGATCAGCCAGTTTACATCCGCGATGATGGATTCCACGTACTCGACGTCCTCCTTCGTCGGGTTGGTGTCGTCCATCCGCAGGTTGCAGTGTCCATTGAACTCGCGGGCGATCCCGAAGTTCAGGCAGATGGACTTGGCGTGGCCGATGTGCAGGTAGCCGTTGGGCTC
>CAYNCT010000092.1:0-13984 GCA_964396005.1 uncultured Verrucomicrobiota bacterium
TCTCGTTTTTCACTCACTCGCCTGACCAACTGCTGATGACACTTGCCCTGTGATGCAAGGAGGGACGAACGAGAGGGAGACGGGCGTCACATGACGCATCGCAAACCGTGGCTCTTTGTGCTTCGTTGCGTTGAGGAGTTCAACGCAAGATTGGTGGGCCTGCTCGGACTTGAACCGAGAACCCCGGCATTATGAGTGCCATGCTCTAACCATTGAGCTACAGGCCCGGCCACAATCAGCCACGTCATTGTGCTGGCTTCCGTCCGAAGGTCAACTTTTTCACGCGCGTTGGCAGTGTGGTAGCCGTTTGCCCGATTCCATTGCCATGTCCGTTTTTTTTGTGCTCTTGTGGTGTCCGGCGAGACGTGAAAGTGCGGCGAGAGGTTTTATCCGAAAACACACTTCCGACCGGAAGCGCAGCGCGTTGTCGCGGATCGGCGTAATGATTCGCTGTCATTTGGATAGTCGAATGACGCAATTGCGCGCTGCCCGCAAAAATACCCTCTCGTTTGACGATGGCGTCACCAAACAGCTTTCGCAGTTCGTGAACTTTCTTTCGTGCCGAGATGCCGTTCGTTTCCAACCAGTCCAACAACGTACGCCAGTGCGGCTCGCAGCGGTAACGCACGTAAGCCGTCGGTTTCCATTCCAGATGGGATTGCACCACAAAACCCTCCTGGCCATCCGCCCTGAAACTCAGCAACTCCTTCATGAGGGCCGGATCAACGTAAACAGTACCACCTGAACCATGCTTCGGTTCAATAAACTCGGTGGCTTCAACCCGAATGGAAGAGTCATCCGGTCTCAATTGCGACCACAAGCACACGTCGGCTTCCCCGCGCCGCAGCCCGGCGCACATGCACAGAAGAAAGAGTTTGTACGCTTCAGGACTGCCTGCTCGCAACTCCGTCCGCGCTTTCATCACCAAGTCCTCATAGGTAATCCCGGCGGGTGCTTGGAATTTCATCGAGCCCATCTTCTCGAAGTCCACCGTTTCGAACCAGTAAGCCTCGCGCTCCCCACGCTGGCCGTCCGGCACTTTGAATTTGGGAACTTTGATCCCGAAGTTTGGTTTGTTGATGATCGCGGAACTGAAAAGGCTTTTCGTGTTGCGCAGCCAAGTGTTGAAGGAACGGTTCGTTTCGAGCTTTCGTCGCGGATCGTTGTTCGCTCGACGCAAATAGTGAATTTTCCAGTCGGCAACGGCGGAAGGGGTGACGGCTGAAAGCGGGATCACGTCAACTTGCTTCCGCCAGGCGAGCAAACCGCCGGTCTTGTAATCGTATCGCGACTCGTCCGTTTTGATTCCGCGAATGTGTGCTGCCACTCTTCGTAGGCATTGGGCGTAGCGGCGAAAGGTCTTCGGCTTCAGACTTGATGTTCTTTCCACTTCGGTCAGGAATTCGCCAATGGTGGCATCCCCGATAGTAATTTCGACTGGCTGAACGACGCTCGGTTTGAGATCGGCGAGAGTCGCGGACCAACCTTTGGCGATCAGGGACAGGTAAATGTCCCGCGCTTTGGCGGCGGCTTCCTCTTTGTTCCCGGTCTCCAAGTCGAAGCTCTTGCGGTTGCCGCCGAAATGAATTCTCACGGCCCACTCCGGCACTTCATACGTCTTGCCGTCTCGCGTGTATGTCCGATGCTCCAGACGGGCCTTCCAATAATTTGCGTGGGTCTTGGGATACGATCGTTTCGCCTCGTGCTCCTTCGCGATGGCACTTGGCGCGTTTGCCTGCTCGATCAGTTCAGAGGCGCTCATACATGTTCTCTCTGAACTGCAATTTCAGCACAACCCAGAAGCGGATTGGTGCATGAGCTACACAAGGCGCGCCCCCGGATAGCGACGGGGCCGAGAAGCGGTCTTGGAGCGACCATCAACACCGCTTGACGCCTCCGAATGCTTGGCCAATGCTTGGCCAATTTTCCGGTCCTGAGTGGTTGTGTCGGATTGTGGGGGGTAGCCGCCCACCAACGCAAAACCCAATGAGAATAGGTTGTTTGCAACTTGTGACGGCCGGATGCGACTCGGAACAACCGGGCAGGATGCGACTCATAATCGCTTGGTCGCAGGTTCAAGTCCTGCTGGGCCCACCATCCAAGTGACGCGCTCCCTGGGTGGAGCCTGCCAGCGGTCGCCCGAACCTCCAGCCGAACGGCTCAAGTGGCCCCCGTTCCCTTCCCAACTCCCGCCTCGCCGCCGGCCTTTCCACGGCGCGCTACTGCGCCGGGGAACCGCGCCGCGGACCGCCGGGCTTGCCCGGCGCCTGCCGGACCGTAATCTCCCGGCGATGTTCAAACCGACCGATCTGTTCGACCTGTCGCAGACCGATCATGCCTCCCTGTTCGACGGGTGCGCGTTCGCCTGGGACGCTCTCAAGCGCCTGCCGGACTATCTGAGCCAGCATCTGCGACCGGGCTTGCGCAACCGCTGCGACGGCGTCGCGTGGATCGGTGAGCGCGTCAGCATCGGCGAAGGCACCGTGGTCGAAGACGGCGCGATGATCCAGGGACCGGCGATCATCGGCCGGAACTGTCGTATTCGCCACAACGCTTACATCCGGGAGAACGTTCTGGTGGGCGATGGCTGCGTCGTCGGCAACGCCTGCGAGTTGAAGGCGGCGGTGCTGTTCAACGGCGCCCAAGTGCCTCACTTCAACTACGTCGGCGACTCGATCCTCGGCTACCGGGCGCATCTTGGAGCCGGCGTCAAGATCTCGAACCTCAAAATCTCCGCCGGCAATGTCACAGTGGAGCTCGAGGGAAAACCGTTGGATACCGGCTTGCGGAAGTTCGGCGCGTTGATCGGTGACGAGGCGGAAATCGGCTGCAACGCGGTGCTGAATCCGGGCAGTATCCTCGGGCGCGGCGCGCTCATCTACCCGAACGTCAGTTGGCGCGGCATTCTGCCCGCCCACATGATCGCGAAAAACCGCGCCGCCGTGGAGGTGGTCACCAAGCGCCCCCGCCAGACCGGCTGAGGGCTGCGTCCGCCCATCGCCCGCCATCCTGACCCGCATGCGCGAACTCCTCGCTGGCATCGAAATCGGGGGCACCAAACTGCAGATCGTTTTCGGCGACGCCCGCGGCAACATCACCGAACGTCTCCGGTTTGCCGTGGACCCAGGCGAGGGTGCCGCCGGCATCCGCCGCCGGGTGGAGACCACCTTGCGCGAATGGAGCGCTCGGGCCGGATTTCGGGCCAGCGGCGTGGGCTTCGGCGGTCCGGTGGACTGGCGCACAGGCCAAATCCGGGTTTCCCATCACGTCGCGGGTTGGGCCGATTTCGAGCTGGGTCGCTGGCTGGCGGATCTGACGGGACGCCCCGTGCGGGTGGACAATGACGCCAACGTCGCGGCCCTGGGTGAAGCAATGCTCGGCGCGGGGCGCGGCAGCAACCCGGTGTTCTACGTCACACTGGGCAGCGGCGTCGGCGGGGGGCTGGTGGTGGATGGGCGCATTTATCACGGGGCCCCGCCGGGGGAAGCGGAACTGGGTCACGTGCGGCTGAATGGGGCCGGCGCCACGGTCGAATCTCGCTGCTCCGGGTGGTCGGTGGATCGCCGGATTCGCGACTGGATCACCCGCGAGCCCCACGGAACCCTGGCCCAGCTCGTCGGCGATCAATCCGGCGGCGAGGCGCGCCACCTCGGCGAGGCGCTTCGCCGCGGCGATGAGTCCGCCGCGCGCCTGCTCGACGACGTTGCGGCCGACCTGGCGTTTGGACTCTCCCACGCGGTTCACCTCCTGCATCCAGCGGTCATTGTGCTCGGAGGCGGCTTGTCGCTGCTGGGCGAGCCCCTGCGTTCCCGCGTCGAGGCGGCCCTGCCCCAATTCGTCATGGACGCCTTCAAGCCCGGCGCGCGAATTCTGCTGGCAGCTCTGCGAGAAGACAGCGTACCCACCGGGGCCCTCCTCCTCGCCGCCAGTGCAGTCGAAGGGAACGCCCTCTACGACGCGTAACCTGAGCTGCCGCCCGACCGCGCGGGCCGGTACCCGCCGCCCCACCGGGCTGGAATAGAACGGCGGTTGGTTTCAGGGCCACCAGCCCGCCGCGCGATACGCGCTACTTGACCTCGCGAACCGCATTCTCGCTGCCGAACGGATTCGGCACCCGCACCGTGCATTCCGGATCATCCCGCCATTCGCCGTCCACCAGGAACCGATAGTGATAGGTGCCGGGCGCCAGCGACACCGAGGCCTTCCATATTCCACCGGCCTCTTTTTTCATTGCGATCGGGTGCTCCTGCCAGTGGGTAAAGTCGCCCACCAGCATGACGCTGAGTGCGCCGGGAGCCTTGATCGAGAACTGCTGCGCCGTCTTGTTGGTTGGAGTCGTCATGATGTTGGAAGCGTTGACTGCCGCCGCGTCGGCCGGCCCATCGCGGGTCTCCGGACCTCGCGCATAGCCGAATCTCTCCGCGCGACCCGACCGCAGAGTACGCCCCGCGCGTTCCGAGCGCAAACGCGGTTGACGGCGGTCGCATAGACTGCCGCGCCCCCGCCCCGCTCCGGTCTTTCCGCCAGCCCGCAGGCTCAGTCCGCGTCCGCGGGGGCCATCAATGGCCGACCGCACTGCGGACAGAACCGGGCGTCCGCCGGGCATCCGTGGCGGCACTGCGGACACTCGTCGGGCGCGCCGGTGGTGCGGTGGTGGATGACGAGATTGCGGATGTACGGAATCCAGGTGAACGCATAGGCGAAGATGAACACCGAGTCCCGCTGGTAAAAGAGCGCATAGGAAAAGAGCAACAACGCCCCGGTCAGGCTGAGCCACCAAAATGCCACCGGGATCACCACCCGCTTCTGCTTCTCCGTGGCGTACCACTGCACCAGGAACCGGGAGAAGAAAACCATGTTGCCCAGCCAGCCCACCACTTTCCAAGCGTGCCATTCGATGCCCAGGAAGTTTCCGTGGTGCCACAGCAGATCGCGCAGCCAGTCCATGCGCGATTTAGGCTGCGCGGTTCCCGCGAGACAAACCAAAAGCCGGCCGGGCGGACGACCGCCAGCACCACCACCAGGTCGAGACCCATACAGAATTCTGCTGAAATCTCGCCGCCCGGTCTGGCATATCACCCGCGTGAAAGCGAACCCGCCCGCCAGTGACGGCTGCCGTTTTCGGCTGCCGAACGGCCGCGAACCAACGCCATGCACCGCTCGCACGTGATTCGGAAGCAGTTCGATGTGCTCGGCCTGGGGTGCGTCGCCGCGGATGACACGCTCTTCGTCCACGAGTTTCCGCTGCCCGACTCGAAGCAGCAGGTGCTCCGGCGCGAGCGCCACTGCGGCGGGCTGACCGCCACGGCCCTTGTCGCGGCCAGCCGATTGGGCGCCAGGGCTGCCTACGCGGGAGCTCTGGACGACGATCCGGACTCGCGCTTCGTGCTCAACACCCTGCGTCGCGAAGGCGTGGACATCCGCCACGTCGTTCGGCGCCGAGGGATCCGGCCGGTCCGATCGGTTATCCTGGTCGAGTCACGGACCGGCTCCCGCACCATCTTGTACGACGTGGTCGGCACGCTCGGCGCGGACCCGCGTCGCCCGGCGGCGCGCGTCATTCTCGCAACGCGGGTGCTGCTGGTGGATCGGTGGGGTTTGCCGGGGATGATTCGGGCCGCCCGCTTGGCACGCCGGCACGGCATCCCGGTGGTCGCGGACCTGGAAACGTTCCGTCTGCCCCGGTTCGAGGAGCTTTTCAACCTGTCCGACCACCTGATTGTCTCCGAGAACTTCGCCGAGCAGTACACGGGTGCCCCCACCGCCGCTGGCGGTGTCGAGCGGCTCTGGCGGGAGGATCGCGCCGTGGTCGTCGTTACCTGCGGCGCTCGAGGCTGCTGGTGGCGGGATCGAGTCGGGAGCCAGCCGCGTCATTTGCCCGCGTTTCCGGTGGCCGCCGTGGACACGACCGGCTGCGGGGACGTCTTCCACGGTGCGTATGCGGTGGGGCTGGCCCGGGGGCTGGCCATCGAGGAATGCCTGCGTCTGGCGGCCGCCGCCGCTGCGCTGAAAGCCACCCGGCCCGGCGGCCAGGCGGGCATCCCGCCGGAGGCGGTCGTGCGCCGATTTCTGGCGGACCACCCGTGAGAACATCCGCGCGGCCAGAATCAACGTTTGACGGGATACCCACGCCCGGCAGGTTGGACACCGGCCATGTTGACCACGTTTGAACTGTCCGTCCGGTTCTTCCTGCAACTGGCGTTCATCCTCGCGATGTGCCGGGCGTGCGGCTGGTTGGCTCGCTTGATCCATCAGCCGCAAGTGGTGGGCGAGATGATCGCCGGCGTGGTCATGGGGCCGTCGCTTTTCGGTCTGTTGTTCCCCGCCGCCCAAGGCTGGCTCTTCCCGGAGCAGTCGAGGCCGATCTTGTTTGCCGTCAGCCAGGTGGGGCTCGCGCTCTACATGTTCCTCGTGGGTGTGGAGCTGCGGTCGGAGCTCTTACGGGCGCGGGCGCGCAGCGCCGCGGCCGTGTCGGTGGCAGGCATGATGACTCCGTTCGCGCTCGGCGCGGCCATCGGTCTGTGGTTGATCCGCGAGCCCGGGATGTTTGGCCCGCAAGTGGACCGGCTGGAGGCCGCCCTGTTTGTGGGCGCGGCGATGGCCATTACGGCGTTTCCGATGCTGGCGCGAATCATCTACGAGCGCGGGCTCACCGGGACATCGCTCGGAACGCTGGCCCTCGCGGCGGGGGCGATAGACGACGCTGCCGCGTGGTGTGTCCTGGCGGTGGTGGTGGCCAGCTTCGATCACAACTGGTCGGTTGCGGCGAAGGCCATCGGCGGCGGACTGGCCTACGCGGTGGTGGTGCTGACACTTGGCCGCCGACTCCTGACTCCGCTGGCGGTCCGGGCGGAGGCCGACGGCGGCATCCGCGAACCCCTGCTGGTGTTTGTGCTCGCCCTGGTGATGCTGGGGGCCTGGTACACCGACGCCATCGGAATCTACGCAGTCTTCGGCGCGTTCATCCTGGGCGTCGCGATGCCAAAGGGCTTCTTCGCGGAGGAACTCCGGAACAAGCTCGAGCCCCTCACGGTCGCGCTCCTGCTGCCGTTGTTCTTCACCTACTCGGGGCTCAACACGCGCCTGGATCTCGTGGACTCGCCCCGGCTCTGGCTGGTGGCGCTGGCCGTCCTGGCGGCGGCCTGTCTCGGCAAGGGCGGCGCGTGTTGGCTTGCCGCCCGCTGGCACGGCGAGGACCAGCGTTCCGCTCTGGCCATCGGCGCCCTGATGAACGCCCGCGGCCTCATGGAGCTGATCATCCTCAACATCGGCCTGCAGCGGGGCATCATCTCGACCACTTTTTTCTCCATCATGGTGGTCATGGCCATCGTCACGACCTTGATGGCCGCGCCGTTGTTCGAGTGGGTGTACGGCCGCCGGGCCCGCCGGGCGGGCATCCTGGGACGCGAGCGCCTGGATTAGCCCCGGGCAATTCCCGCCTGCCGTTCACCCGGCTTCGAGGCCGCGCCGGCTGACAACGCGGCCCCGCCACCGTCTCTCGCGCCTTTACGCCGTCAGGCTCAGAGTCGAGCGCAGATCTTCCGCCGCAGTGGTGATCGGCATCAGGTTAAACTTCTCGACCAGCACCTTCAGGACGTTCGGCGACACAAAGGCCGGCAGCGTCGGTCCCAACCGGATGTTCCGGATGCCGAGGTGCAACAACGTGAGCAGAATGGCCACGGCTTTCTGCTCGTACCACGAGAGGATGAGGGACAACGGCAGCTCGTTGACTCCGCAGTGGAAGGCTTTCGAGAGCGCGACGGCAATCTGGATCGCGGAATAGGCGTCGTTGCACTGGCCCACGTCCAGCAAACGCGGGATGCCGCCGATGGTGCCGAAATCGAGTTTGTTGAACCGGAACTTGCCGCACGCCAGCGTGAGGATGACGCAATCCCGCGGCACCGCATCCGCGAACTCGGTGTAGTAGTCGCGACCGGTGCGCGCCCCGTCGCAGCCGCCGATCAGATAGAAACGCTTGACCGCGCCGGCCTTGACCGCTGCCACCACCTGATCGGCCACGCCCAGCACGGCCTGATGGCCAAAGCCGACCAGGATGGTCTTCGCCGGACCATCCTCGGCGAATCCAAGCGCCGCCAAGGCCGCCGTGATCACCGGCGAAAAGTCACCGTCGGCGATGTGCCGTATCCCCGGCCAGGCGACCATGCCCGAGGTAAAGAGGCGATCCCGATAGGCAGGCTGGGGTTCTTGCAGGCAGTTGGTGGTCATCAGAATCGCGCCGGGAAACTTCGCGAACTCGTCCTTCTGGTCCTGCCAGGCGCCGCCGTAGTTGCCCACCAGGTGCGGGTACTGCTTCAACCCCGGATAGCCGTGCGCCGGCAACATTTCGCCGTGGGTGTAGATGTTGATGCCCTTGCCCGCGGTCTGCTTCAGCAATTCCTCAAGATCCTTCAAATCGTGGCCGGACACGAGGATGCACTTCCCTTTGACCGGCTCGACCCGAACCGGCGTGGGCACCGGGTGGCCATAGCTGGTGGTGTGTGCGCGATCGAGCAGGGCCATGACTTCGAGATTGATCTCGCCGCACTTCAGACACAGGCCCAAAAGCCGCTCGACCGTGGGCACCTCTTCGGCCAGGTACGCCAGCGCTTCGCTGAAGAAGTCGTAGATCGCCTCGGCCTCCTGCCCCAGGAGCATCGCATGGTCCGCGTAAGCCGCCGCCCCCTTGACGCCGCAGAGCAGCAACTCCTGCAAACCGGCGGCATCCGCGCCGAACCGATCGCGGCGGCTGAGCAGGGACACCAGCTCGCCCTGCCCCACCAGGCCCGCGCGCGTGGCCGCCGGCTGCCACGTGGACGGGCCGTTGAAGTTCTCCCGCGCCTGCCCCGCCGCACGCGCCGCGTCCTCGTAAAGCGCCCGGGCGCGGTCGCGGACCGTCGCCGCCTCGCGCAACATCGTTTCCAGACGCGCGGGGTCGAAGTTCACGTTGGTCACCGTGGTGAACAGCGCCTCCAGAATGAAATGGTCAATGCGACGATCGCAGGCGCCCAGCCGACGCGCGCGGTGATTGAACTGGGCAATGCCCTTGGTGGCGTGGACGAGCAGGTCTTGCAGCGTCGCGGTTTCCTGGTCTTTGCCGCACGTGGCGAAATCCGTGCAGCCGACTCCCTTCGAGGTTTGCTCACACTGGTAACAGAACATGGACATGCACTTCCTTTGGCTGATTGTGACCGACTGATTTCCGGGTCCGGCCTGGCCGCGCCACTCGACGCAGCAGCCGAACCGAACTGATGCTGCCACGTACATGCACAAGAGTCCTTGATGCTCGTCAACCCTTCATCCGCGCGGCCGCGTCCGCCGACCGTCCTGGGCCGCCGCGCGCCTGATGACCGTCCACGCCGTGGAACCCACCGGACTGCTCGTAGAGCGTCGGCTTTGCTTTACGCGGCCCGCGAGCCGTGGCATGGTGCGGTCAGTTCGGGACGCGCCGCTGTGGGTTGATCGGCGGCCACCCGGAAGCGAGAGGCGAACGACCGACACGGAACCCGGCCATGGAAACTTACTTTGGCGACATTCAACGAGAAATGACTGCTCCCCCCACCCGCGAGAAGCTGGCGGAAGATTTGCGCGCTCTGGCCCACGACGCCGAGGAATTGCTCAAAGCCACCGCCGGAGAAATGGGCGACAAGCTCAACGATCAGGCCAAAGCTGCCCGCGACCGGCTCGCGAAGGCGCTCGAAACCGCCAAGGCCACCTATCAGCAACTCGGCGAACGCACGCTGGAGGGCGCACGCGCGGCGGACCGCGTGATCCGCGCCCACCCGTATGAGTCCATAGGCGCCGCTTTTGGCTTCGGCGTCCTCCTGGGCGTGCTGATCGGCCGCAAATAGGGCATGGGCGATCCGGCCGTGAACGATCGGGGCCTGTTCGCCGCGCTGCGGCGGGCGCTTTCCGCCGGTGTCGGTCTGGTGCAGACGCGGCTGGAGTTGTTCGCCGTCGAGCTGCAGCACGAGAAATGGCGGGTCGTGGACCTGCTGCTGCGTACCGCGCTGATCATCATCCTCGGCATCCTCACGCTGGGGTTGATCACCGCCACCATCGCGTACCTGCTCTGGAGTTGGTCGCCGCTGGGCGCTTTGCTGGGCCTCGCCGTCGCGTATGGCGTCGCCACGGGGCTGGTGCTTTGGAGCCTCCAGCGCTCCCTCAAATCCGGCCCGAAGCCTTTCGCTGGCACGCTCGCCGAATTGAAAAAGGACCGGGAATGCTTGTCCGACAAAACCTCCGGGACCTAGAGCGTCGTCGCCAGCTATTGCTCGCACAGAGCGGCCTGCAACGCGCCACGCTCGATTTGCAGCTCACCACCGTCGCCGCCTCCGCCCGGTGGCTGGACGTGATCTCCCGCGTCGCCTATCGGGCGCGCCCCTGGCTCCTGGCGGTGGCGCCTCTGGCCGGCTGGCTGGTGGCGCGCCGTTCGCTCCGCGTCTGGGACATCGTCCGCGGCTCCCTGCCGCTCGCGCGAACGCTCTTGTCCCTTCTTCGGCGCTGACCCTCCCGGCCCGCCAGCCGCGCGCGCACTCGGAGCGTTTGCTCCCGCAGTTTCCGCGCGGTCCGGCTTGATTTCGTCCGGTCTTCGGGAAGATTCCCCGCCCATGAAGACAACCATTGTCCGCCCATCCGCCTCCCCCTCCGTGCCGGCGTTCCACATCAACCGACGCCGGTTTCTCGAAAGCGCGTCCGCCCTGCTTGCGCTATCCGCCCTCGGCGCGGACGGGGTCGAACTGGTCAGCCAGAAACCCAAGCGCGTGGGCCTGATCGGCGCCGGCTGGTATGGCCCCAGCGATTTGTGGCGCTTGATCCAGGTGGCGCCTGTCGAAGTGGTGGGCATCGCCGATCCGGACCGGAACATGCTGGCCAGCGCGGTCGCGATCGCCAGCCAGCGGCAGAAGTCCGGCAAACGCCCGCCGACCTACAACGACTACCGCGATTTGCTCAAACAGCAACCGTGCGACATCGTGGTGATCGGCTCACCGGACCACTGGCACGCTCTGCAGGCCATCGCCACCATCGAGGCCGGCGCCGACGTTTACCTCCAGAAGCCCATCAGCGTGGATGTCTTGGAAGGCGAGGCCATACTCGCCGCGGCGCGCCGTCACGGGCGCGTGGTCCAGATCGGCACCCAGCGCAAGAGCACGCCCCATCTGATTGACGCCAAGCGGCAGGTGGTGGACGCCGGCCTCCTCGGCAAGATCGCTCATGTGGAGATGTGCTGCTATTTCCACATGCGCGCCAACGGCAACCCGCCCGTCCAGCCCGTTCCGGATTTTCTCGACTATGAGCTGTGGACCGGCCCCGCGCCGCTGCGGCCCTACGATGGCCTGCCCCACCGCCGCTGGTGGCGCACCTTCATGGAGTACGGCAACGGCATCACCGGCGACATGTGTGTCCACATGCTCGACACGGTCAATTGGATGCTCGGCCTCCGTTGGCCCCGGCGCATTTCCGCCACGGGCGGCATTTACGTGCAAAAGGAGGGCAAGTCCAACATCGCCGACACCCAGACCGCGATCTTCGAGTTCGACGGCTTCAACGCCGTCTGGCAACACCGCACCTGGGGCACGGCGCCCGACCCGGACTACCCGTGGGCGCTGTTCATCTACGGCGAGAAGGGCACCCTCAAAGCCAGCACCATGCGGGCGGACTTCATTCCGCTGGATCGCAACGCCAAACCCTTGCACTTCGAGTGCTTGTTTGAGCGCGAGAAATATCCGGAAGACGTCACCGAAAAGGACATCGAGCTCAACGCCGCGCCCGCGACCCGGCGCCACATGCTCGACTTTCTGGCCGCCATCGCCCAACGCAGCCGCCCGGTCGCCGACATCGAGCAGGGCCACATCTCGACCGCGAGTTGTATCCTCGCCAACCTTGCCATGGAACTCGGCCGCCCGCTGGTTTATGACCCGGTCAAACGCGAGGTCACCGGCGACCCCGAGGCCACCCGCCGGCTCCAGCGCCCCTACCGCGCGCCCTGGCAACGACCGTCGCTGGCGTGAGCCGGCCGGCCCCCCGCCCGCGGCCGCGTCGCGACCCGATGCCGGCTCAAAGCGGGCGCCACTGGATGTTCTTGAACGCGGCGCTCGTTTGGTAGGTGGCGATGCCGAAGGGCTGACTGAGTTCGATTTCCCCGGGCCGGACCGTGATCCGCCGGCCCGCCAGCGCCACGTTGGCGACCTGCTCCTCGCCGAGCCACGCCTCAAGCTTCTCCCGCGTCACCCGCACCCGCACCCGGAACCACTGCCGCGCCGGGAAGTCCTTGAATTTGGTCGTCTCATTCATCGAGGCGTCGTTGCCGTCAATGCTCGAAATGCCCACCAGGCCGCCGCCCCAGCCACCGATGATCAGCGAACAGCACGAATCGCCCACCACAAACGTCAGTCCGCAGAAAAAGTCGCTGCCCTCCAGTTTCATCGCGTCGAGCGCCAACTCGTAGCCGTACGCCGGGATGCCGTTGGTCGCCACCAGGTTCACCCCGGAAAGCATCGCGCCCATGCCGATGCGCAGCTCCCCGCGTTCGACCTCCACCTCCCCGCCCCCGGCGAATTTCGTCCGCTCCCAGCCCTTCAACGTTTCGCCGTCAAACAGCAGCGTCCAGTTGTCCCCCGGCATCGGGAACACCCGTTGATACTCAGGCAGCGTCAACTGATTGACCTCCTTGGTCGCCGGCTCGACGGCCGCCGCGGGCGCAGACCGCTCAGCCGGCGCCGGCGGCTCCACCGCGGGCGGCGGCGGTGGCGGCGCGGCCTCGACAGAGGACGACGCGGACACGTTGCCCGCTTCTTCCCGGTGCGCACAACCCGTGACGATCAGCGCGACCAGCGCGAGCACTCCGGAGACCTGGTGAAAAGCAAACGATGAGTTCATGGCGAGGCGGCAAATGTTCAAACGCTGACCGGAACTTCCCGCCCACCCGGCGCTCACGCGAGCAAAAACTGGCGCCCGCCCAACTCCCGTCACGAACGGAAACCGCGGAGCCGCGGGCCGCGTCCGAGGCACGCCGAAACAGAGGCCGAGGGATCCCGCTGGTGAGCCGGAAAGAACGGCGTGCGGGTCGGCCGGGCAAGTGTGAGCCGCCGACTCGCTTGCTCGCAATCTTGGGCATTGGCGTCATCAGCTTGGGAGCAGATTCCGATCCCCGCTCTGTGTGCGCCGGGGGTCCGGCCATTCCCGGGTTAAGCGCACCTGGCCAACCAACCGCCCGGGCGAACGCCAATTCCCGGGCCATAAACGAAACCGGCCCGAGAGCGACCCGGGCCGGCGGAATTGGAGGATGCTGTTTTTCCACGGTGTAGGCGCGTGGCGCCCGGGGAACCGGTTTGCATCACTCACTTTGTCTTGGTTCCGGCGATTTGATACAACGGCCGACGTATGACCGCCAAGTCAAATTCCAGCCTCACCGCTACTCCTGATTTGCACTTCGCCTTCGACGTCGGCCACGGCTCGATCGGCTGGGCCGTGCTCCAGCGCGCGGCCAACCCCGGGCAACACCCCGCACTGCTTGGCACCGGCGTCGTCACTTTCGGGGCGGACGACTGTCTCGCCGTCAAACGCCGCCAATACCGCCAGCAACGCCGCCACGCCCGCGCCACCCGCCAGCGCATCGCGCGGATCGAGCAGCTCCTCGCCCACCTCGGCGTCCTCACCCCGGAACAACTGGCCGACGCACACCGGCAAGCCGGCGGCGACAGCTTCGCCTGGCAGCGCGCCGCGGAAATCCTCAAGGCCGCCCGCGACGGCCTACCGCTACCCGCCATCGCCTGGCCCGAGCTGTGGGACATCCTCCGCTGGTACGCCCACAATCGTGGTTACTTCGCCCCGCCTTGGGCCGACCGTGGCGAGGAAGTCGTGCTCGCCGACGATGAGGTGCCGGACACCGAGAAGGTCGCGCATGCCATCGCCCTGATGGCCGAACTAAACACCGCCACCATGGCGGAAACCATCGCCGCCTACACCGCTTGGTATGACCGCGAGG
>CAYNCT010000093.1:0-13957 GCA_964396005.1 uncultured Verrucomicrobiota bacterium
TGGGTCAGCCGCTGCTGATCGTAGCGCGCTTCGATCCACGAGCGGTCGAGAACCGCCGCACCTTGCTCCCAGGCCAGCCAGGGGTGCAGGTCCTGCGGCAACCGCAGCTTTTCCGCGGCGAAGGCGAAGTTGTTGCACTGCCGGGGGAAGAGCGCGGTGAACACCCGCACCAGCGGCAGCAAGAGCCGCAGAGAGAATGAAGCCAGGCGGTTCTTCATCCCGCGCAGCCGAGCTTCCGGCACCCGGAGCGCGTAAAAGAAATGCACGCGCGGCCGGCCCAGCGGCGCGGCGCTGCGCAGCGTCTTCTCCACTTCGCGTTCGGTCCAGCGATACACGTAGTTGGGGATGGCCGTGTTGCCCACGCCGCCAAACTTCAGGTCGTTGCCGACCACCGCCGCGACCTCGTACTCCTGACCGAAGCTCAGCCGCACGCCCAGTCGCACCAGGAAAGAATCCCGGGGTTCGAATACCAGCACGCCCTGCCGGGCGACGCGGTACATTTCCAAGAGCGCCCGATGGGGGGAGAAGCAGTGATGCAGCCCGCTGTGGACCACCACCCAATCGAACGCCCCGTCCGGCAAGGTCAGCGCCTCGACATCCTGCCGGCTCCAGCGATAGGGGGCGAACTCATCGCCCCGCATCCGCTCGTCCAGGTTGGAAATCGTCACCCGTTGGAACCCCAGATCACGAAAGACATCCCGATCCCGTTCGCCGCCGCAGACCACCAGCACCTCGGCCTCGCGCCGCATCACGCCCCGGGCCAGCAACGCCTCGAGCGTATCCGCGTAGAAATCTTCGAGCCTCGGGCGCATGGGCCTCAACGGGCGTGGGCGGTCGCCGGCTGCGAATCAGCGCCGGGGACGCAGGACAATCGCCTTCTTGCTCGAGCCCTCGACTTCAACGCTGTGCGTTTCGATCGTGGGATCATCTTTGAGCGCGTGATGGATCAGGTAGCGCTCGAAGGCGTTCATCGGTTCCAGCTCCACCACGTCGCCCCGGCGACGGACCTTTTCCGCCGCTTCCTTCGCCCGCGCGGTCAGCTCTTCCCGGACCTTCGTCCGGTAGCCGCCCACGTCCAGGGCCACCTTGGGATGCTCGCGGTCAGCCTGGAAGATCATCCGGTTGATGAGGTACTGAAGCTGGCCGAGCACCTGGCCCTGGGGGCCGATTAACCGGCCGGCATCCTCGCATTGGATCTCCAACAGGAGGCCATCGTCGTACGGATGCGCGGACACCTTGGCCTCGAAGCCGAGCCGGCGGAGGAACTCTTCGGTGAGTGCGGAGGGATTGACACGCATGGGATGACGGGGGACGGAGTGAGATGACGACGCCAACGGCTACTTCTTCCGCTTCGGAGCCGGCGGCCGAACCGGCGGTGCCGGCGGAGCGGCGACGGCGCTGGAGCTCTTGGTCAGCTTCATTTGCAAAATGCTCAAAAGGTTTTGCACGGTCCAATAAAGGGCCAGCCCCGACGAAAAGTTGTAGAGGATGAAAATGAAGATGAGCGGCATGTACTGCATCATCTTCGCCTGCACCGGGTCCATGCCCGGCGACGGCGGGGTCATCCGTGCCTGCCAGAACTGGGTGGCGCCCATGAGCAGCGGCAACGGATTGATCGGGAAGCCGAAGAGGTACGCCACCGTGTCCGGTTGCGAGAGGTCGCAGGCCCACAGAAAGCTCGCGCCGCGCAGTTCGATGGCGCTTTGCAACATCTGGTAGAAGCCGATGAAGACGGGAATCTGAAGCATAATGGGCAGGCAGCCGCCCAGAGGGCTGACCCGATTCTCCTTCATGAACTCCATGAGCTTCAGGTTCATCTTCTTCGGGTCGTCCTTGTATTTCTCCTGGATGGCCTTCATCTGCGGTTGCAGCGCCGCCATGCGCTTCATCGAACGAGTGCTCGCCTGCGTCAGCGGCCAGAACAGCGCCTTGATGATGACGGTGATGATGATGATGGCCACCCCGTACGGCACGCCCAGCCCGTAGTGGATGGCGTTCATGGAGATCAACAACGCCCGGGCGAACCAGCCGAAGAACGTGGTGAAGTTCATCGCTTTGTCCTGGTCCTTCGGCAATTGCGCCAGCGTGTTGTACTCCTTCGGCCCGGCGAAGAGATCCACCTTGCGTTCCAGGGTGGCGCCGGGTGGCAGCACCACCGCGGGATACACCAGCGCCGTCTGGTAGCCGTGGGGTTTGAGCACCGCGGCCGGCTCGTCGGCCAGTTCGGCCGCCGTCGGCGGGGGCAGGTCAATCCGCCGGGCAACCACCCGGAGCGCCGGTTCCGCCGGCGCCGCGATCATGGTGAAGAATTGGTTGTGAACGGCCGCCCAAGCCACGTTGCTGGCACCAGCGCTCGTGAACTCCGTCCGCGGCGTGCCGGGAAAGCAACCGAGGAAACGGTTGGCGAACCAGCTTTCACCGATGAACTCCGCCCGCCGGCCATCGTACCATTGCACGCCAAGCAGCAGGCCGTTGTCCTTGAGCCCGAGCGGTGCCGCCGTGCCGACAAGCAACTCCTGCGCGGCCAACGTCAACGGCTGCTCTGACCGGTTCACGATGCGGATGGTGGCGGCCATCTGGTGATTGGTGCCCACCGCGAACTCCTTGGTGACCTCCACCCCGTTGGTCAGCGTTTTCTGCGCCCGCAGGCCGCCCGGGGTCCGGGCCAACGTGAATGGCCGGGCGTCCTCCAGTTCGCGCCCGCCGAGGTACGCCAACGCTGGCAGCGGGGCCTTGTCGTTCAGCCGGGCCCACCGGTTGGTGTTCGCCAGCCGCTGCTTCTTGCCGCACGCCACCGCTTCCGGAAATTCGGTGAGTTCCACGGCCTTCAGACCGCCGCCATGCGACGTGAACGTGTAGCGCGCCTCCGCGGTCTCGATCGTGAGCAATTCCTCCGGTTCGGCCGGCGCGGTCCATGCGTCCGCCGGCATCGCGGGCGCGGTGATCGCGGGCGTGACCGGAGCGGCAGGAGGCGCCTCCGCCGCGGCCGCTGCCAGACCATTCGTCGCGCCGGGCGTCGCCACCGCGTTGGTCGCCATCGGAACCCGGGTCGGCGGAAAGATCTTGTTCACCAGCGGCATCCACAGCATCAGCAGGATGAAGCAGGCGATCAGAATGACGATTGACTTTCGATCCATGAGAATTCTCAGCGGGCTTCGCCGCCCCGGGCGTCCGCGGCTCGCTCAAGTGCCGCCAGCGGCGCGACCGTGGCCCCGGGAACTTCGGAGCGGGCTGGCGGCACCGGATCGAGTCCGCAACCGCCCCACGGATGGCAGCGCGCCAGCCGCCGCAAGGCCAGCCAGCTTCCCCGCACCGCGCCATGCCGCTGCACCGCCTCGAGCGCGTAGGCCGAACAGGTGGGCTCGAATCGGCACCGCGCCAGGGGCCCGAACACGCCGACGATCAGCGGCGAAACCGCCCAGCGGTAGCCGCGCAGCACCGCCACCAACGTATGCTGGAGAGGGTTCACGACGCGGTGGAAAGAAGCCCCGCCTCCCGCCAGGCGCTCTGCAGGTCGCGCTCGACCTCACGGAGTCCGGAGCGGGCGATCGCCGGGCGGGCCACCAAAACAACCACCGCCGGACATCGGAGGCGATGCTGATTGAGTCGGAAGGCCTCCCGCAGAAGGCGGCGCGCCCGACTCCGCACCACGGCCGCGCCCACCTTGCGGCTGGTCACCACGCCCAAGCGCGCGAGCGCCGGCGGCTCCAGCGGCTGCAAGTTCGCTATCAAACACCGGCGAACCACCCGGGAGCCGGCCTGCCGGGCGGCAAGGTATTCGCGGGAATGTTGGAGGCGCTGCTCCCGCGGCAGGCGAAATCGCCTCGGAACGCTCGCGGGCATGAGTAGGCGTCAAACCGGCGTCAGGCGCTTGCGGCCGACCCGCCGGCGTCGGGCCAGAATGGCGCGGCCGCTCTTCGAGCGGTTGCGAGCCAGAAAGCCATGCTGGCGCTTCCGGCGGATTTTCGAGGGTTGGTACTGTCGTTTCATGTAAATCTGGTCGGTTTCAAGTGCGAGAGCCAAAGGACCCCGCCTCCTTTAAGCCGCTCACCGCCCCGCGCGGCGTGGCGCTCCCCGAACGCAAGCGCGGACCATAACAACGAACCGCGAAGCGTCAAGCGGCGCGGACGCCGCGAGCGATCCGTCAACCCGAGCCGCCCGCAATCGGCGCTTGCCCGGGAGCCGGCGGTGGGGAGCCCTCCAGCTCCCCCAATTCGTCCATCCGTCGCAGATACTCGAAGGTCTGGTGGGCCTCGGCTTCGTCCACGATACTCAGCGCAAACCCGACATGGACGATCACGTAGTCCCCCGGCTTGGCCTCGGGCACGTAGGCGAGGCTAACTTCCTTGGTGATGCCGCCGAAGCTGACCTTGCCGCTGCGAGTCAGCGGATCGTCACCAGCGATGCTCAAAATCTTACCGGGTACCGCGAGGCACATCAGGATGTTGCGTTTCGGAGTTCACGACCGGCCGCCACGGCCTGTCCCAGGGCGATGCCGCCGTCGTTGGGCGGCACCCGCTGGTGCCAGTACGCCTGGAAGCCGGCGCCGCGCAATTCGCGCACGGCGCGCTCCAAGAGATACCGATTCTGCAAGCAACCGCCAGTCAGAACCACCCGCCGTTCGCCGACCCGCCGGGCCACCTCAACCAGCGCGGACACCAGCGCGTTGTGAAACCGCGCGGAAATCAACCCGACCGCCACGCCGCCCGCCACATCCGCCACGAGCCGGTCCACCAGCGGCGCCCAGTCCAGCCACCACGTCGGGGTCGCGCGTCCCGGCGGCGGTGTCCCCGGCGCCCCGACCACCGGCAAGGGATAAGCTTCGTCGCCTCCAGGATCCGGCAGTGCGAACTCGAGTTCCATCGCCGTCTGTCCCTCGAACTGCGTCTCTTGCCGCAACCCCGCCAGCGAGGCTGCCGCGTCAAAAAGCCGGCCGACGCTGGTCGTGACCGGGCAGTTCACCCGCCGCGCCAGCATCGCTCGGAGGGCGTTCAGCTCGGCGGAAGTAAACGCTTGGAGGGCAGGTGACGCCGCCAACTCGAAGGCCCGCTCTCCCCGGCACGCATACAGCAATCCCAGCGCAATCCGGCGCGGCTGCCGCACGGCCGCTTCGCCGCCGGGCAACACAAAGGGACGCAAATGCGCCACCCGTTCAAACCCGCGCTCCGCCACGCTTAGGAACTCCCCGCCCCAGACGCAGCCATCCGTGCCGTAGCCAGTGCCGTCCCAAGAGACCCCCAGCACCGGAGGATCCAGCTCATTCTCCGCCAGGCCAGCCAGGACGTGAGCGTAGTGGTGCTGGACCGCGACCACGGGTCGGCCGGTCCGTCGCGCATGGCGGCTGGAAGGGTAATCGGGATGCAGGTCCACCACCCACACTTCGGGTTCGACGGCCAGCAGACCGGTCAGGTCGCCGATCGTTCGCTCGAACGCCTCCAGCGCCGGCAGGGTCTCGAGGTCGCCCAGGTGCTGACTGAGGAACACTTCCCGTCCCCGCCCAAGGGCGACGGCGTTCTTGAGGTGCGCGCCCGCGGCGAGCACCCGCGGCAACGCCTCCCGCACCGGGATCGGCAGCGGCGCGTAGCCGCGCGCGCGGCGCAGCACCAATTCCCGATCCAGGACCACCCGCACGATCGAGTCGTCCACGTGGCGCACGATGGGACGATTGTGAACCAGAAAGACGTCGGCGATCCCGCCCAGGCGCCGGAGGGCGTCGTGTTCGTCGGTGCAGATGGGCTCGTCGGACTGATTGCCACTGGTAGCGACCACCGGTTGATTCAGCCGCGCGAGCAGGAGGTGGTGCAACGGCGTGTAGGGCAGCATGACGCCGAACGTGGGATTTCTCGGCGCCACGCCGGGCGCGATTCCCCGGGCATCCGCCCGCCGGCGCAGCAGCACGATCGGGGCTTCGGGCGACCGCAGCAGGCGCGCCTCCAGGTCGCTGACCGAACAGACCGCCGCCACGGCCGCCAGAGAGGGAAACATCAGCGCCAACGGCTTGGCTTCCCGGTGCTTGCGCGCGCGCAGCCGTTGCACAGCGGCGTCGTCGGTAGCGAGCGTGAGCAGATGGAACCCGCCGAGGCCCTTCACCGCGACGATCGCCCCTTGCCGCAACGCTTCAACCGCAGCGCCGATGGCTGCGTCCGCCTCGTGCAACACCCGTCCGTCCCGGTCCCAGAGTTGGGCGCGCGGGCCGCATTCCGGACAGGCGTTGGGCTGAGCGTGGAATCGCCGGTCGGCCGGGTTGGCGTATTCCGCCGCACACCGCGGACACATGGCAAACCCGTGCATCGAGGTGTAGGGTCGGTCGTAGGGCAACCGCTCGATGATGCTGAAGCGCGGCCCGCAGTGGGTGCAGTTGATGAAGGGATACCCGAACCGCCGGTCGTGCGGGTCAAACAGCTCTCGCAGGCAATCCGGGCACGTGGCGATGTCCGGCAAAATCAGCGCCGTCGGCGCGCCGCTCTCCTCACTCGGCCGGATGGCAAACTCACCCAAACCCGCGGGATCCAGAAACGTCGGCTCGAGGCTCTGAATGAAACTCCGCGGTGGGCGTTCCGGCTCGAGGCGCACGAGAAAGGCCCGCACCGCCGCTGCCGGTCCTTCCACCTCGATGGTGACGCCTTGCGCGGAATTGCCGACCCAGCCGCCCAACCCCAGTTCCCGCGCCAGCCGAAAGACGTAGGGCCGAAACCCGACACCCTGCACTGCGCCCCGAATCAACAGCCGCACCCGCTGCCGAGCTGGCTCGGGCAGCCCCGCAACAGCAGCCGTCGCCGCTGGAACTGGATCGCTCATCGGCCGGCGGGCTGGTGCTGGGTTGAAGTGTTCGGCGGTCCTCCTCGGGCCGGCTCGGGGTAGCCTACCCCTGTTTCACGAACGCGCTCCCCCCACGGCGGCGGGCTGCTCCAGGGCCCGCCCCCCGCTGCCGAACAACCGGCGGGCCTTGATCAGCGATGCCACCTGCGGCGGCACCAGGCTCTCCCAAGCGGGATCCCCGCTCTTGATCAAGCGCAGGACCTCCGCGCTCCGGATGCGGCCGCAGGATTCATCCACGTCATGCAGGTCCTCGATCAGGCCGTTCTCCATCACGTGGGCATGAAGATGGCGCAAATGCGGCGCGACCGGCAGGTTGGCGGCCGTCATCACCTGCCCCGTCTCCGGATTGCGATAGGGATACACGTAGAGCTTCAGATCGTTTTTGAACAACCGACCGAACGCCTCGAGGATGCCGCCGCTCAAATCCGCGTAATACCGCTCGTCATACACCTGCAACAACGTATGCGCCCCGAGCACCAGGCCGATCATTTTCTTGCTGTACCGGAAGAGGTACCCGGCGAGGCGATGGAATTCGCCGTAGTTGGAGATCAGCACCATCTGCCCCAGCGCCGCCAGCGTGTCCACCCGGTCAAGAAAATCGCCGGGGTCAATCACGCCATCCGCCGCCAGGTTGCGCAGGGTCATCTCCAGCAAGACCACCGCCCGCTCGCCCTGCACTTTCGGGTGTTCCAGGAAGCGCGCCTGCGCTCGCTCGAGCATGTCCACTGTCAACCGCGTCACCGGCCGGAAACTGCCGCGTTCCACCAACACCGGCCGCCGGTGCAACACCTCCGCGGCCTGCACGACCTCCCCGTTGGCGGTGAACATGGCGGCGTCGGTCACGCCCTGCCGCACCAGTTCCAGCGCGATCAACCGATTGTCCACGCCGGCGAACGCCGGGCCGCTGAACTTCGCCATGTCCACCTCGACGCGCTCGGGCGACAGGTTGTCCATCAACGCGCGAATCACCTCGCCCGGCTGGTCGTACAGGTACAAGGCGGCGTACACCAGATTCACCCCCAGAATCCCCAGCGCCTCCTGCTGTTGCACCGTCTCGCGGTCATGCATCCGCACATGAATGATCACCTCCGAGGGCGGGGCCAGGACCGCCGCCTGAAAACGGATGCCCAGCCAGCCGTGCCAGTCATCGTTCCGCGAGAAGCTCCGCGCCGCCACCGTGTTCGCGAAAACGAAGAACCGCGTGGTGGCCCCGCGTTTGGCGTGAAGTCGCTGGTGCTGCAGGTCGTACTCGTAGCCGAGCATGGTCTGCAACCGCTGCCGGCTGACATACCGCTCGCTCGCCCCGTAAATGGCGTCGCTCACGGTCATGTCGTAGGCCGAAATCGTCTTGGCGATGGTCCCGGCCGCCCCACCGACCCGGAAGAACCACCGCGCTACCTCCTGCCCCGCGCCAATCTCCGCAAACGAACCGTAGGTGGCCCGGTCCAGGTTGAGCTGCAGCGCCTTCTCGTGCGTGCTGAGCACCGGCCGCTCAGCGCGCGGCCCGGACCCCTGCCCGCCCGCCAGCGGGAGAAGGCAGAAGGCGCCCTGCGCCGGGCCCTCGGGCGACGGTGGAACGGGGCTCCCGCTCACGGTTTGCTGGTGATGCGCGACCAATCGAGATTCCGGTGCGCCGCGTATCGGGCAAACGGGCGCTCATGCTGGATCAGCACCGCCCGCACGACGCTCGAATCGTCCGCGCGGCCCATCTTGCTGAAGTGATCCGGGATCAGGTCCACCTTCTTGTGCGCGTAGGTCAGCGCAAACACCGCAGCCGCGAAGGCCACGTACGGCAGGTCCTTGTACGCCCCCTCCGCGAAGTCTTCCACCGCCTCGGTGAGAAACTCCAGTTGCTTGACCAAATGCGGAAAGGTCGGCGCATTGATCTGCACGAAGTCCGCCCGCCACAGCGGCAACTTGCGCAGCAACGATTCCACCACCGCCGGGGTCACCAGCGCCGCGTTGTGATTTACGTAAGCAGCGATCTCTGACATGCCGGCGACGCTACCAAGGCGCCCTCCGCCGCGGAAGCGAAATGCCATCGGGCGACGGCTCCGGTCGCCTCTCCGCCGGGCCGCCCACGGACCGCGCCCGGATAAATCTCGCCAACCCGGCGGACCGTTGCCAGATTCCGCCCGCTCGCGAAAACGTCTTGCCACCATGTCAACGCTGTCGCAGTTCTGGTTGCGCTCGGGAACGGCCCTGCTGGCCGCCTCGGCCGCGTCGTGTGTCCTCGCCTCCGAGGACGGGGGCCGCTTTGGGTTCACCGGCCCGGAAATCTTCCCGATTGACAACCTCATCAGCCACCTCCGCGCCGCGGACCTGGACGGGGATGGACTGCGGGACCTCGTCGTCGTCAACAATGCCCGCTCCCGTATCAATCTGCTCTTCAACCAAACCGGGCAAACGAACCAGACCGCGCAGGCGCGACTGAAGCGGGAGTTGAACGAGCTGCCTCCCGACGCGCGCTTCCGCATCGAATCCATCGCCTCCGAAAAGCGCATCTCGGCACTGGCGGTGACAGACCTCAACAGCGACGGCCGGCCCGACCTGGCCTACTTCGGTGAGCCGCGCGAGCTGGTGGTCCAGTTCAATCAGGGCACCAATTCCTGGAGCGCGCCCCGGCGATTCACGCTCGAGGACGGCCAGTTGGACATGAACGCGCTGGCGGAGGGTGACCTGAATGGCGACAGCCGCGAAGACCTCATCCTGCTCGGCGAAAACTCGCTTCATTTCATCGCCCAGAAACCGGACCACACACTGGCCGACCCGGAACGCCTTCCCTACAGCGGCAAGGTCAAGGCCGTGCAGATCCTCGACATTAACGGCGACGGCCGGCAGGACCTCCTGCTGGTCAACTGGGAGGATCCCAATCCCTTCCGGCTTCGGCTCCAGGGCGCGACAGGTCAATTGGGGCCGGAAATCCATTTCCCCCTGGCCTCCATCCGGTCGTACTGGTGCGATGACCTCGACGGCGACAACCGGACCGAGGTGATCACCATTTCCCAAAAGTCCGGCCGCGCCCAGATCTCCAACTTCCTCCAGAAACCGGCCGAGGCGCTGGCAGGGAGTTTCATGCAGGGCCAGTTCCAGATCATGCCGCTGAGCCGGACCACCAAAAATCGCCGCGCCGCCGCGTGGGCCGACGTGGACCGGGATCGCCTGCCGGATCTTCTGGTGGCCGAGCCGGAAAGCGGGCAGTTGACCCTCCTGCTGCAACAGGCCGACGGCCACTTCGCCGCGCCCCGCACCTTCCCCAGCTTCACAGGCGTCGCGGAACTGGCCGTGGCCGACTGGGACGCGGACGACGCGCCCGAATTGTTCCTGCTCAGTCTGGACGAACGGCAGGTGGGCGTAACGCGGTTTGACGCCAGCGGCCGCCTTCCGTTTCCCGACGCGCTGCCGCTCGAAGGCCGGCCACTCACGCTCGCCGCCGGCCCCTTGCGCCCCGGCGAGCCTCCGGCGCTCGCCGTCATCCTGGAAGGCGATGGCAAGCGCGAACTGGTCATCCGCCGTGCCAACGGCCAGCTCACCCGCCAACCGCTGGCTGAGTCGTTCAAGGGCAATCCCACCGGTTTGGTGATCCACGACGCCAACGCCGACGGTCTGGAGGACCTCGTCGTGTTGATCCCTTACGACAAAATCAAAATCCTGCTGCAGGTCGAGGGACAACCGTTCCTCGAGGTGGACGTCGCTCCGCCGGGCGGCAGTGCCGATCAGCCCTGGGCCGTCACCGCCGACGTGGACGGCGACGGCCGCGCCGAGTTGCTGCTGGCACAGAAGAACTTCGTCCGCGCCGTCGTGCTCCAGCAGGACCCGCTCCCGGAGGGCTCGACCGCCAAGCCCGGCTGGTCGTTCCGCGTCAAGGAGCAGATCAACGGCGCGGCGAGTAATTCCCGCATCGTCGCTGCTGCGCTGGTTCCCGATGCGCAGCACGGCCCCGGACTGTTCCTGCTCGATGCGGAACGCAAGGGCCTCACACTCTGCCGCCGTGACGACGCCGGCCTCTGGCTGGCCACCAAGACCGTCAACCTGCCCGTGACCGATTTCACCTCGCTCCAGCCGATGCTCCTCGGCGGGCCGGACTCGCCGGCCCTCGGATTCGTCGGTCTCAACACCGTGGCCTGGCTTCCCTTCGCCGGCCCGGTCTGGTCGCTCGAAGAACTCGACTATTACGAGACGCCCATCAAAGGCGGTTTTCTGCACGACGTGGTGTCGGGCGACCTCAACGGCGACGGGCGGCGTGACCTCGTCTTCCTCGAGACCGGCAAAAACTATCTCGACCTCGTAACCTTCGAAGCGCCGGCAAAACTGGTTCCCGCCAACCGCTGGCAGGTGTTCGAGGAGCGAACCTTCCGCGGCCGGCGCAACGACATCCCCGAGCCGCGCGAAGCCCTGATCGGCGATTTCACCGGTGACGGACGCAGCGATCTGGCCGTCCTGGTCCACGACCGCATTCTGCTCTATCCGCAGGAGTAACCGGGAGGCCGGCGGCCGCCAGCGATCCGCGCGCAGCACGATTCCCTCCCGCCCGGCGAAACCGGCTCGAACCGACCGCAAACGGTCATGGGCCGGAACGAAGGCCCCCCGTTGCCCAACGCGCCCGCGGGCCCATCGCCGGTCCCGGCGGGATTCAAACCGAAGTCCGAAGTTCGTTTTACAGAAGACCACGAAGGGAGCGAAGGAGCAGCGGAAGCGCGATTCTCCTCTGGGCACTTTGCCTGATCGTCCTACCCCGGGGGATGTCCTTCTCCCATCGTTCGCTTCGTTGGCTGCCGTGAACCTGACTTCGGTTTTCGGGTTCAAGGAAAGCGCACCCGGTAAAACCCGGCGGCGGCCGGCGGGCGCCAAATGAACCGCTCCGTGGGCGAGAATGCCACCCCCACCGGCCGCCATTCTCGCAGGTCCGAACTCCCCTCCACCGTGAAGCTCCAACCCGGCACCCCCAACCACTCGAGCGCGCCCTCCGTGTTCAAGGCGATGCGCGGAGGCCGGATCAGCGCGACGGCGTGCAGCTCCACCTCCGCGGCGGCGGAACTGGTGTTGTCGCCCAGAAACAGTAAGTTCGGCGTCTCGTACACGTCGGGGAAACCGGTGAAAGCCGTGTAGTCCCGGACCGGCCCCGTCAGCACCAGCGAGCCGTTCACCGACAACTGATAGCGGTCGCCACGGCAGCCGATCACCGCGTCCACCGGCCCGGCGTCAAACGCGAAATCCGCCGACTCGCCCCGTGAGAACAACGGCTCATCTGCTTGTGCAAACACCCCGCCCTCCCAGAATCCCAGTTCGATCCCGCGCCGGTCGGCGCTCAGAACGATGACCGAGAAGCCCGCACGCTCGGCGCGCGTGTGGCGTTCGTCGCGCAGGTGAAACCGCACGGCCAGCGCGAAGCCGGCGGCGCGATCCAGGGCCGGCGCCAGCACCCGCGCGTAGCCGGCACTCTCGGCATTGAGCGTCAGCGTGTTCAGCCGCACGCCCGCGTCGGTCAGGGTCTGCGTTGCCGTGCCGGGAATCGCCGCGAAGCTCCACCCTGCCCCCGACGGCAGCGCGCCGTGCGCGCCGTCGTAGAGCACCTGCGCGCGACCGGCGACCACCCCCAACGCCAGCCCCGCCACCCAGCCCGCAGCCCGGGAAGGATTCATACGCGCGGCCCCCTCACGCCAGTTTTCGCGCCACCGACTCCAGATCGTACACGCACCCGCCCCACGTGCCGCCCCCTGCCCGTTGCAGCAGCGCCCACAACCGGGTGTCATCCGGCAGCGCGGGGTGCGGCTGCAAGTCGTCCCGGAGGGGACGCGCTGCCAACACCGCCGCGCCTTCCTCCGGCGAGAAATGCCGCCCCTCCGCCCCCACCAGATCCACCTCGCCATCCAGCTCGCCCCGGTCAATGACCACCCGGATGCGATCCCCGTCCCGGACCTTGCCGATCGGGCCGCCGGCCAACGCTTCCGGCCCCACGTGCCCGATGCATGCCCCCGTCGAGACCCCCGAGAACCGCCCGTCGGTGATCAATGTCACCCGGTGGCCGAACGGCAGGTGTTTGAGCGCGATGGTGATCTGCGCGGTCTCCTCCATCCCCGTCCCCAGCGGCCCGACGCCCGCCAGGACCATGATGTCGCCGGCCTGAACGCGGCCCTGCTTCACCGCCTCCATCGCCGCGCGTTCCGAGGTAAACACCTTGGCCACCCCTTCGTGCCGAAATACGCCGTCGGGCCCGACCACCGACGGGTCAATCGCCGTGCTTTTGATGACGGCCCCTTCCGGCGCCAGATTGCCCCGGAGAAAGGCCACCGTGCTCGTGAGCCCCCGTTCCCGGGCGCGGTCCGGGGACAGGATCACGTCGTCCGGAGCCACACCGTCGAGCGCCCGCAGCAGTTCACGGAACCGTTGCCGTCGCCGGGAAGCCCGCCAGGCATCCAGCACCTCGCGGAGCGACACACCCGCGGCCGTCAGCGCGTCCAGTTCGAGCAGCCCCAGCTCGCGCAAGTGCAACATCACCTCCGGCACGCCGCCGGCCAGAAACACTCGCACCGTCGGGTGATGCACCGGCCCGTTGGGCAACACGTCCACCAGCCGCGGCACCGCGCGGTTGACCGCCAACCAGTCCGCCCGGTCCGGTCGCCGGAGCCGCGCGGCGTGCGCAATGGCCGGGATGTGCAACAGCAGGTTGGTCGAGCCCCCAAACGCCGCATGAACCACCATCGCGTTGCGCAGGCTGGCCTCGGTCAGGACGTCTCGGAGGCGAATGCCACGACCCTCCAGCTCCATCAGCGCCGCCGCCGAGCGCACGGCCAGGTCGTTCCAGACCGGTTGGCCCGAAGGCGCCAGCGCACTGTGCGGCAGGGCCAGCCCCAACGCCTCCGCCACCACCTGCGAGGTGGCCGCGGTCCCCAGAAACTGGCAGCCGCCACCGGGCGAGGCGCAGGCCCGACACCCCAGTTCCGCCGCCTCTTGGAGCGTGATCATCCCGTGAGCATACCGGGCCCCCAACGTCTGCACTTTGCCCGCATCCTCCCCGTCGGTTGGCGGGAGCGTAACACCGCCCGGCACCAGGACGCTTGGCAGATCCCCACAGCCCGCCAGAGCCATCATCATGGCCGGCAAACCTTTGTCGCAGGTGGCCACCCCCAAGACGCCG
>CAYNCT010000094.1:0-6973 GCA_964396005.1 uncultured Verrucomicrobiota bacterium
GATCGTGGGCGGGCCGCCCTGCCACGGAGCGTTGAGCTTCAGCTCGCTGTTGTGGATATGGCGGAACTCGATGGGCAACACCACTTGGGCGCGGGCGTCGGCGGCGACCCACGACGCCAGCAGGCCCAGGAGCGCGGCGCGGAGGAGCTTTCGAGGCGGATTCATGGGCGGGAGCAGTGGCAAAAGGGAGCGGCAGTTGCGGTCCACCAACAGGGTCACCCCGTCAACGACCTTCGACGGAGCGCGTTTGGGCGGCCAGACGCGACGGCCCCTCGGAGGCCTCCCCAAGGGCAGCCACGGTTTCCCGGAACAGCTTCTCCATCGCGGTCAAACGCCCCTTCAGCTCTTCCATCTCCTTATCTTGCGACGCCACTCGGGATTCGTGCGAGGCCACGCGCGAGCGCAACACCTCCAGCTCGGACTGCTGGCGTTTCACGATCTCGTTCAAGTAAATGCAGATCTTTTCGTAGTTGATGCCGTCCGGCTGGCCTTCCTTGTCGTACTCGACCAGCCGGGTGAGGCCGGCGTCGTGGAATTCCTCGGCGATGTAGCCAATCTCCCAACGGTCCGGGTTGCCCGGGCGGGTGTAGGTCCTGGGCTCCATTTGCAGGAGCCTCTCGAAGTCGTCCTTCAACGGCGTGATGTTCTCCTTGAAACGGCGGGAGGAGTTGTCATAGCCGAATCGCCCGCTGCTGTCGTTCCACTGCACGTTCCTGTAATCACCAAAAGGCATGCCGTTGCAGAACAACCCTCCATGCACGAAAACGCCGCTGGGATACACGCTCAACTTCAACTCGCTGTTGGAGGTGAAGCGAACATAGCCGTCCGCATCGCTGAACATGCCGGAGTCGTTGTCGCCGCTGTTGCCGCTGAAGGCGTAGCCGTTGTTGTTGATGCCGTTGCCACCCGGATAACCGCCGCGGGCGAGGAAACCACCGGTATTGGCTACCACACCAGCGAAGTTCGCTCCACCGGTGAAGGTCGCCCCACCCTCGGTCCAAAACTTGATCTTGCGGTTCGATGAGGTCGTGCCCGCGCCGACGATGTCCAGGGCCCCTGCCGTGAAGAGCTCATAGCCCACCTTGCCCGCATTGGCTTCCTTGGTCAGGTCGGGCCGGAATTCAATCGAACCGCGCGCGTCAATCTGGAACAAGGGGGTCCAGGTCCCGGTCTGGTTGAAGTCCGCGCCGCCCAGGGACGTGGTTCCGATCACCAACCGGTCGGCTGCCGAACCCGGATCATCGCCAAGGTTGATCCGCAGTTGGGTCTGGTTTTCCGCCGCGTTGTAGCGCGCCAGCCAGAGCGGATCACTGTTGTCATTGTTCCAATTGTTGCCCAAGCGGGGCGCGCCGGAGAGAATCAGCGCCTTGCCGTACCCGGCGCTGGTAACCGCCGAATTCTCGACCAGGCCGACCCGCAGGTGACCGCTGGTGGTCTGGTTTCCGGAGAAGGTGTTTTCCGCATCGCGGCGGGCCACGCTGCTCGGCAGCCGGTCCGCGGAGAGCGTGCCGGTGGTGATGTTGCCAGCGTTCAGGCCCGTAATCCCGGAGCCCGAGCCGGTGAAGCTGGTCGCCGTCACCGGGCCGCCGACGGTCACCGCATTCCCGCTGGCCGAGATCAGATCGGTCCCGTTTTCCTGGACCAGCTTGGTGGACTGGTGGGCGAGAAAAGCGTAGGGCGAGCTGAGCAACCGCAGCCGGGGCACGATGTCCACGTCCGCGCCGTTGGCGCCGATGCCCTTGACGGTGATGGCTACGTAGCGATCGGAAGCGGTGGCGCCCTTGAAGAGCGAGGACAGCGTGATGCCCGCGTTGGGAATCCCCGCCACCGCCGCGCCCTCGCCCAGGAGCACGCTGAAGTAGCCCTTGTCCACCGTGACCGTCTGTTGCTCGCCCCACAGCAGATTGCCCGAGGCGGTCGCGGTCTCGTGGTTGTAGATGCGGAAGATGATGTCGTAGTTCTTCGGCGCGGTGTTGCCGAGGGCGACCCCGTTGCCGTCCACCAGGAAGCCTTGGTAGGTCATGCGTTCGGGCGGCCGGGGCGTGGCCTGCGCGAGGGCGCGCGGAGCGCCCAGACCCAGAACGAGGCCGGCGAGGAGAAGCGCGGCGACCGGACGGAGCCGGCCACCGGCAGCGGGACGGGAGTTCAACGTTTTCATGGCTTGGTCAAAGCAGTTGGGAGACATGAGGTGGAGAGATGGAGGGTTGAGAATCGGCGGAGCGTTGGGTCTCAAACGCGGTTCGGAAATTCGGGCCGCAGACCGCCGGCGGTAACGAGCGCTTTCCGACCGGCGGGCGGAACGAGCGCACAAGCGGTCCAGTGGTGGGCGCGTCGGCATCATTTTCACGGCACAAGGGTCAAGGTGGGGACATCGGAGACACGACTGAGCTGAAAGACGCCTTTGACATCGAAGCGGCGCGAGTCCACCGCGCCCCCCCCGCGGGCCAGGCCCTCGACCCGCACGGTTTCCAGGTAGTCCCCTACCAGCGTCAGGCCGGCGGAGACGCGGCTGTTGAAGTCGGAAGCGGGCGGCTGCACAGCCAGAGTGATTTCCCGCACGATGGCGTACGATTCGGAGCCCTGGGAAAGCTGGTTGCGAAACCGGGCGTCCAAGTTGTCGTGATCCGGATGGTAGGTGTGGAGGAAGGGGTTCGCGCTCTGGTCGTCGAAGGGTGTGGTCACGGTGGTGGTCACCACGGCGCTCTGCGCCAGGGCCCCCGAAAAAATCCAGCCCGGGTTCGCCTCCGACCACGGCAGATGGGAGGCGCTGAGGCGGCGGGATTCGGCGATCAGATTGCGCGCCAGCGCCGATTCCTGGTTGGCCACGATCGGGTTGGTGGCCGCGTTATAGCCGTGATAGACGCGCTGCAGCAGCCTGGCCGGCCCGCTGGCGGGATTATGCACAATGAGCCGCAGTGGAAACGGCGCCGGCACCGCCGTCAGGTTGGTGATTACCTCCGTCACCACGTACCGGCCATCCTCCTGCACAACCAGTTGGTTGTTGGCGTCCCGGAGATACGATTGCAGATACTGCCCCACCTCGGTCACCGCGGCTGCGCCCACCCAGAGCCCGGCGCGCGACGACGGCTGGGCGCTGACCACCAGATCAATCCGGCTGTGCCCGCGCGAGTCCGTGAATCGCAACACGCCAGCCAGCAGCGACCCCAGGCTGGCCGTGATGGCCGCGCGGTCCAGCCCCAGCACGACTTCCACCTCGGACCCCTGCTCTCCGCGCGGGGCCAGCGTCCAAGACTGCGTCCCGTTGAGGGGGAGGTCGGCAACCCCGTAGGTCAGATCCACCGTGTTGAGTTCACCCCGGATCAACAGCGGCGGCACCGCGACGATGGCCGGTTGCCCGGTCGGAGGCGCATCGGAGGCGATCAACTGCATCGTGACCGTTAGGTCGGACGCCGTTTGGTTGCGGATACGGAACGCGAAGGTACTCAGGGTATCGCCAAACGTCACCTTACCCGACCCGGCCGCCGTGACCTCGAACGGGCCGAAGTAGTGGTTGTACACCTCGCCGGCGCGGATCCAGAACGCTTCTCCCCGCCGGACCGGGGTGGTGCGCAGGGCGAACACGCGGCGCGGGTTGTTGGCACCAAACTCGCCGCCGGGGTATTGGAAAATCTCGCTGAACTGCAACGACGGCACCTCGGCCAGGAAATCCTCAAAACTGGGTGGGCCGGTCGGCACGGTGGGAAAACCGAAGAAGTTCAGTCCGGACGTGGACCAAAGATAGGCGGGCAGCACGGGTTGCCCTTTGACCTCCCAGGCGTAGTCCGCGGTGGAATAAACGAGGTAGGCGGTGTTCCCGGTGAGGCGATCAAGAGTTGCCGGCGGCGTGCCGGACCGCCGCCAAACCGACCATTGACTTCCGGTATCCACCGGCTGCTGGGGTGACTGGATGAATTGATGGGTGGCGGGATTGGGGTTCCAGCGCCAGACCTGCTCGATGGGCGTGACGCTGGGGGCGGCGGCGCCGATCAGTTGCTCGAGCGTCGCGTGCGTGGCGTCCACGTGCAGGAAGACGGCGTTCCAGCCGGCCTTGAGCGCCAGGGTCTGGGTCACCCATTGCGCTTGCACGGACCACAGGCCGCCCAACGCGCACACGATCCAAACGGCGAGATGCTTCTTCATGGCTTGCGGTAGAAATACCAGGCGGGCTGGGGATTGAGCCGTTGCAGGGCGGCGAGCGGCGAAGCCCCGGTGCGGCCACCGAAAACGACGAGTTCGGTGCCGGTCCAGGTGCCCGTCGCCTCGGTGCGGGCAAGCGGCGAACCGGTCGCGGGCAACGTGCGCCAGACCCCTTGCACCGGATTGTAAGCGCCACCGGTCGCCGTTACGCCGCCGGCCGTTTGCCCGCCGGAAATCAACATTTCGCTGCCGGTCCAGACGGCGACGTGCCCCGTGCGGGCCGACGGCGCACCCGCGGTCGGGATTGGGGTCCACGAATTGTCCGCCGGGTTGAAGGCCGCGCCGCTGTTGAGCAGGGTGTCACCGGCTTCTCCACCCCAGATCAGGACGTGCTGCCCCGTCCAGACGGCGGTGTGGCCGGTCCGCGCCGACGGCGCGCCCGCGGCGGTCGTCGGGGTCCAGATCCCGGCGGTCGCCCCGCCGGTCAGCGGCAGCATTGCGCCGGAAGCCAGTTCCCCGGACTCCCCGAAACCGCCCCATACCACGAACCGATCGCCCGCCCAGACCCCCGTCGCCCCGATTCGCCCGGCCGGCGCATTGTCCGTCGGCAGGGGAGACCAGGATTGGGTGACCGGGTCGAAAAGACCGCCACTGGTGAGCAAACCGGCCGCGCTGCGGCCACCCCAAATCACCATGCGCGCGCCGGTCCAAGCGGCCAGGTGTGCTTCCCGCGCTTCCGGAGCGCCGGCGGTGGGCAGGGGCGTCCAGTTGAGCGTTGCCGGGGCAAATTCGCCGCCGCTGTTGAGATAGGTCGTGCCCAAGCCGCCCCAAATCACCATCGAGCTGCCGGTCCACACTGCCGAGTGACCACGCCGCGCCTCCGGCCCGTCCACCTCCGGCAGGGCTTGCCAGCGATCCAGGGCCGGGTCATAGCCCGCACCCGTCTTTGAAAGCACGCCCGCGCCGACCGTTCCGCCCCAGACCAACCATTCCTGTCCGGTCCAGACCCCGGAATGGCCGAACCGGGCAGACGGGGCGTTCTGGGTCGCCCCGTTCACCCACCCGGGAGGCGGAACGCTCATGAAAGGCGAATAGCCGAGGCTGACGAGGGCGGCATCAGCCGGGTCCGGCGAGACCAACGGGACACTGGCCGGCAAGCCGGACGCGAACGACGCGGCCAGCGCCTCGTGCCGCGCGGTCAGGTCGGCCAGGGCAGCGTTGAGGGCCGCGATCTGGCTGGCCACATTGTCGAGGGCATCCGGAGCCAGTTTGGCAGCCGAGATGGCGCCGTCGGGCACATTGCCGGCCATCAGCGCGTAGGCCGAGGCTGCAATCCGCTGGTCAGGAACCAGCCGTTCCGGGCCGTTCACTCCATCGTCAAACCACACTCGGAGAAAAACGGCCGACTGCTCGAAAACGGTCGGCGGCAGGCCGGCCATGTTGGGCAGGCTCGTATCGCCCAGCAGCACCGAGTAAAGTCCGCGCTGAACCGGGAGCGCCACGGCCAAATCCGGTTGGCCGTCGGAATTGGCGTCAGGTGCATTGCGCCAGAAAGTGGCCGTGGCGTCGGCATTGACCAGCGCGAAGCGGAACTGGCCGGCGCCGTCGAACAGGGTGTCGCCCACCGCAATGCGACCTTGATGGTGCAGCAGCGGGGGAACTTGAGCCAAGCAATTGAGGCATGACCCCCAAAGCCAGCTCGCCGCGCCAATGATCGCTAACGGGGCTATCAGCGTCATGCGATGTCACGAGGCCACACGGGCTACACCATGTCAAACAAGTTTTTTTGACCTGAATCAAAATCTTCCTTTCTCCCCGACGCCGAGAAACAAGGGTGTCCCGGGCGATTGCTCTCGAGGGATAAATCTCGCCGAGGGGGAGGCCCGGTTGGAAAATGGATTGGCACCGGGTTGCACGATGGTGAACCTTGCCGCTCAACAGGGACTTTTACATGACCAACACACTGACCGCTCGCGCCCGGCCTTCCAACCACAGATCACCGGTCTTCCTGCTCGCCGTCGTGGGGTACCTCGCCAGCGCCGGCGCGCCGGCCGGTTGGGCGCAAGGTGCGCCGGCGGTCACGTCCGTCACGCCGGCCAACGGCGCCACCGGAGTGGCAGTGACTGCTCCCTTGATGTTCCGGTTCAACCAGGACATGAACACCGACATGCCGCTGATCCCCTCGGTGCCGCCGTTTCTGGTGGGCAACTTCGAGATCTCGCCCGAAAACGCCCAGGCCTTCGACTTTGCGTGGGGCGCGGACAAACGAACCCTGACCGGCACCCCCAACAGCCCTCTGCCGCCGAACACCACCATCGCTTGGAAGCTGAACCCGCCCGGGGCCAGTTTATTTGCGATCGTCAGTGCGACGGGGGTGCCGTTGCCGACCACCACGGGCACGTTCACCACCGGCGAAGGCGGCGGGGGTGGCGGAGGGGATGAGCCAGCGTTGGTGTCGGCCAGCCCGCCCGAGGGGGCCACGGCTGTCGCCCTGGACGCCAATGTGGTCTTTGTCTTTGACCGGCCGATGAAAAAGATCGCCAACGTCGGCGAGGCCATTCTCTGGATCGGAGTCCCCGCGGCCAACTTCACTTACAGTTGGAGCGCCGATGGCACCACCCTGACCTGTGACTACGCCGGCAACTTCCCGGCGCTGACGACCATCGCCTGGGCTTTGAATCCGGACGGCGCCACGACGCTCCTCGAGAGCGCGGCCGGCCAACCCTTGCCGAGCGACACCTACAGCGGCGGATTTATGACGCGACCGGGCGGTGGCGGTGGGGGCTGCGATCCTGATGGCATCCCGGACACCTGGGGCAGCTACAACCTCGGGAAG
>CAYNCT010000094.1:6983-13939 GCA_964396005.1 uncultured Verrucomicrobiota bacterium
CGAGGTTTACTAAGAACGCGTCACCTTGACGGACGGTCTCCACGGTCACCACGTTGAACCCGGTGTCGGCCGCCGACCCGGTGCCGGATACAACCGACCCGTTCGTTTTCTCGGCGCTTGTCATCAGCCCGGACGGCGGCCCGAACGTCACCGCCGCCTCCGTGACGCTACCCGGCGGCGCGCAACGGACCCTGGGCGCCTCCCCGCTCCTCGGCGGGTTCTGGTACGTGGACGAAACTCCGGCCACGGCGGCGGCCCCGGACGCCGCCTACCCGGCTGGTACCTACACGCTGCGCTTCACGCAGACCGGCCAGCCCGAGCGCGTGATTGCCATGAACATGCCCGCCGCCCAACCGCCGGTGCCGAAGATCGCCAATTACGTGGAGGCCCAGAGCATCAACGCGACGCAGGATTTTACCCTCCGCTGGGGCGCGTTCACTGGCGCGACCGCCAGTGATTTCCTGTCGCTCACGATCACCGACAGTCAGGGCAGGGTCGTGTTCATGGCGCCCGACCGGTGCGTGCCGCGCGAGTTGCCCGTGACAGCGACCTCGGTGGTGCTTCCGGCCAACACCCTCCAGGCCGGCAAGGTGTACGAAGGCGACCTCGCGTTTTCCCGTGTGTTCTACTTCTCCACCAACACGGTCGCCACCATGGCAGGCAGCGGCTCACTCACCCGGTCAACCCGTTTCTCGCTCGGCACCGGCGGGGGAACCCCTGCCGCCGCGGCCCGATTCATCAGCTTCCGCCTGGTGCCCAACGGCAATCCGGAGATGACGCTCACCGGCACGGCCGGCCGAAGCTACACGTTGCAGCGAACCCCCAGCCTCAACCCGCCGCGGTCCTGGACCAACGTCGGGTCCGTGACCATGAACGCCGCCGGCACGGCCGTCTTCACAGATACCCAGCCGGGCAAGGTGCTGCCCCTGTACTACCGGGCGGTCAGCCCGTGAAGGCGCCCCGCCCCGGCGCCCCTGAATTGACCCGTCGCCCCGAAACAGGTAGCCAAGGGCCGGATGATTGACACGACCGCCTTCGCCGGCCGGATTGAGTTCGCGCCAGGCTTCGGGCCGCGCCCCGGCATTACCCACGTCTTGTTCGACTTTGACGGCACGCTCTCGCTGATCCGGCAGGGCTGGCCGGACGTGATGGTGCCGATGTTCGCCGAACTGCTGCCGCCCCTGCCCGGCGAGACCGATGACGATCGGCGCCGACTGGCCTTCGAGGACATCATGCGCCTCAACGGCAAGCAGACCATCTACCAGATGATCCAGCTTGCCGACCGCATCCGCGAGCGCGGCGGCACGCCGGGCGATCCCCTGGCCTACAAGCACGAATACCTGCGGCGGCTGGATCTCCGCATTGCCGACCGCGTGAACGGCCTCAAAACCGGCCGGCTCAGGCCCGACGATTTCCTGGTGTATCAAAGCCGGCGTCTCCTCGATGAACTCCAGCGGCGCGGCCTGCGCCTCTACCTGGCCAGCGGAACGGACGAAGCCTATGTCAAACAAGAGGCCGCGCTCCTGGACATCGCCCGCTACTTCGGTTCGCACATTTATGGCGCGCAGGACGACTACAAACAGTTTTCCAAGAAGCTGGTGATTGACCGGATCCTCCGGGAGAACGCGATTCCCGGCGCGGCGCTGCTTTCCTTTGGCGACGGGTACGTCGAGATCCAGAACACGAAGGAGGTCGGCGGCCTGGCCGTGGCCGTAGCCAGTGACGAGGCGCACAACGGCTCCGGCCGCATGGACGAGTGGAAACGCCAGCGCCTGCTGGGGGTGGGTGCGGACGTGGTCATCCCGGATTTCCGGGACGCCGTGCCGTTGCTCCGCTGCCTGCTCGGCGAATAACCCGCCAGCGCCTGCCGCCACGCCTCCGGCCGGGTCACGGCTCCGGGTCCAACCGCACGTAGTCCAGTCCCACCATGTAACTCTTCACGGCGCGTTCGTTGGCGCCGACGATTCGGACTGCCAGCGTGTGCTCGCCCGCCGCGAGCTGATGGACCCCGAGGTCCACCTCCCCCGTGGGCACGACGCCGTTGTTGAAGAAGTCCATCGGTTGGCCGAGCTCACGGCCATCGAGCAGCAGTTGGGCGATGGCGTAATCCACCGCTTTGGTGAGGACGGCCTTCAGGCGGAACCGCCCCGTGCTGGCGACGGGCAACCCCAGCTCGAGTACGTCACCCGGCTTGGCCCCGGTCCACCATAGATGAGCGTCGCCGCTCCACTGACCTTCGAAAGCGCCCAGGTCCTGTTCCGCCGCGTTGCCACCGGTCTTCGCCAGAACCTTCATCCGCTCGCCCTCGAGGGCGCCTTTGATCCGGTAGGTCTGGATCAAGGCGTCGTCCCAGTAGCCGACGCGCTCGGGGAGCGGTTGCGGCGGGTACGGGTCCCGGCCGCCGGGAGCCAGGTACCAATAAACGGTGCTGGCGTAGAGCGTCGGCCGGTTGTTGGGGAAGTACTTCTCGATCGCGCCCTCGAAGAACTTTTGGAAGGGCACGTTGTCGGCGATGTGCCAGCGGTTCACGCAGATGTGGCCCTTGTTGTTCATCGAGATCGTCTGGTTGTGGAAGGCATTCTCGAAAAGCGTCGGGTTGCACCAGGCGTAACCGAAGTAGTCCTCCGACCCCGTGCCGATGGTCGAAGGGAACCTTTCCCCATCCACCCAGAATTTTTCGTCGCCCTCGCCCCACCAGGCACCGCGGGGATTCCACACGTGGAGCATCACGCCGAGGAAGCGCCCGGCGCCCTCGGTCTTGAGCATGGTCCAGTCAATCTTGCGCCGGTCCGGGTCGTCGGGCAGCAGGGCGTCGCGATGCCACTTCGCGTGGAAGCGGGCGTAATCGGCGGGTTTGTTGAGCGGCACGGTGACCACCTCAAGGTCAATGCGCCGGCTCTGGGTGCCCTCGTTGATCAGAGCGATGTGGGCGTCCTTCGCGTAGGGCATGAACCAGTGGGAGTACCACACGCCGTCGTCGGTCAGGCCGGCGGGCAGGGACTGGTAGGCATTGGCACCGGCAGCCGTGCCGAAGAAGTCGCCGAAGGGTGCCCAGACGCTGGGCTGGTCCTCGCCGTCAAATTGAATCTGGATCGTCCACTCGCGAAGGGCGGCCCGGTCCTCAGGCTGGAACGGCGGCTCCACGCGGGCGCGCAGGGTTTTGATGGCGCGCGGGCCCGGCGGCGGGAAGACGCTCTTCCCGGCCCCGGCGGCGGATTCGAGCGTCACCTTCTGGACCGCCTCACCCGCGGTGGGCGCGAGGACGGGGCCGGGTTTGGCGAGCCGCGCATTCGCGGCGTCGAGCGCCGCGTTCTCCGCCGCGCTGAGCTGGCGTTGGAACGTGGGAACCTGCGTGCCCGCGGGGAAGGTGGTATAGACGAACTGGTAGTAGGCGCCCCAGTCCTTGTCGGCGACGATCTTGCAGGACTTCTGGTAGGGGATGGGCGTGTAGTTGTTCCAGCCCAACGCCACCGTATGCACCAGCGCACTCCGGGTGAACGGCTCGTGCTTGCCGTCGAAGTAGCCCATGAACGGGAGATCCACGACGGGTTCGCTCGCGCCATCGAGGTAGATGCGCACGTGTCCGTCCTTCGGCGCGGCTGACCAGATGCGCCAGATGCACCCGGGGCCTTCCATCTCGGCGAAGACGAACTGCTCACCCTCCTTGCGGATGAAGCCGTTGCCGTCGCCGTTGGCATCCCAGCCGACATACCTGCGCGTCGCCGGATCGTACTTGCTGGCGCGGTCGTAGCTGGACCATTGCTCGCACCGCTCGCCCGGTGCGGGCAGGAGCGCCAGACGCTCGAGATCGGTCAAGCGCCCGATCAGATCCACATAGGTGAGTTGTTCGCCACCCCGCAGCGACGCCGCGAGGGCCAGACAGGCCAGACCGGCAGACAGGTTGAATCGCATGGCGCTGGGTTTGCCACAACGTCCGGCGCACGCCAGCAAAAAGGGGGGAAATACTGCTTGCGCGGTTTTTCCGGCGATTGCTACTTTCCGCCCTCTTTTTTAACGGACGGAAGATTATGTCTCGACGTTGTGAACTGACCGGCAAGGCCCCGCGCAAGGGGAGCATCATCTGGCGGAGCGGCAAGGCGAAGAAGGCCGGCGGCATCGGCACGCATGTGACCGCCATCACGAAGCGGAAGTTTTATCCCAATCTCCAGCGCGTGAAGGCCGTCGTGGACGGGCAGGTCCGCTACATCAAGGTCTGCGTCAAGGCCATCAAAAAGGGCCTGGTCGTGAAGCCGCCGAAGCGCAACTGGAAGAAGCCGGCGGACGCGGCCGCCGCGCCCGCGAAAGCGTAGCCGTTCCCGGGCAGTCCGCCCGGCCAGAGGCCGGCCATCCATTTGCCCAGGGCGAGGTCCCCCACCTCGCCCTGCGTGTTTCCGGGACCCGCGGTCAGAGGACGATTTCCGTCCCGTTACCCGCGTCGGTGAAGATTTCCAGAAGCACCGAGTGGGGTACCCGCCCGTCCACAAATGAGACCTTGTCCACGCCCGCCCGGATGGCCGCCACGGCGCTGTCCACCTTGGGAATCATGCCCTTATCCACAACCCCGGCCCGCTTCAGTTCCTCGATTTCAGCCGTCTTGACCTGCGGGATGACGGTGGTCGGATCCGCCGGATTGCGCAGGAGGCCGGGCACATCGCTCATGAAGACCAGCCGCTTGGCCTTGAGGGCGATGGCAGTCATCGCCGCCGCCACATCGGCGTTGCAGTTATAGAGCGCGCCGTCAAAACCGCGGGCGGTCGGGCTGATGACGGGCGTAATGCCCTGGGCGATGCATTCCTCGAGCGGACCGGTGTTGACCTCCACCACCTCGCCCACGAAACCCAGGTCCAGCTCCGCGCCATCGTCGCCCTTGACCGCCAGCTTGCGGCACCGGAAGACCTCCGGGCCGGCAATCCCTTTGGCCAGGCCGCCCAGCTTGTTAATCGTTGCCACGATCTCCGGGTTGATCTCGTGCGACAGCACCGAGTGGACGATCTGGACCGTCGCCTCGTCGGTGACCCGCTGCCCCTGAACAAACCGCGCCTTCAGGCCGGCCTTTTCCATCGCGCGGGTGATGGCCTTGCCGCCGCCGTGGACCACCACCGGATTAATCTCGACCGCCTCGAGAAAAACCATGTCGCGCGCCACCCCGGTGCGCACCGCCAGGTCGGGGGAATCCATGAACGAACCGCCGTACTTGACCACGAACGTTCGCCCGGCAAAGCGCTGAATGTAGGGCAGGGCCTCGAGCAAGGTCTCGGCCTTGGAAATCAGATCCCGCATGGGCCGGATTGAATCCGAACCCCCGCCGCTGGCAAGGCGGGAGGAACCACGGCCGTCCGGAGCGCCTGCGATGACGGCGGCGTTCCTCCCGGCCATCGTCTGCGAAACCGCGCCGGTGGCAACGGACCGTTCAACCGCCGAGCGACGCGGGATCGCTCACGTCGCCCTTGTTGAAATCAACGTACTCCTCGGTCAGGTCCGCCGCGTAAATGACGGCCCGGCCCGGGCCGAGGTTCAAGCGGATGTGCAGGTCGAATTCTTTCGGCGCCACCGCCGCGCACAACGCCTGAAAGGTAGCGGGCGTGGGCTGCCCCCGCCGCAGGCTCCAAAGCACCTTCCGGCTGCCGGGCGCGCTGTACCCGATGTCCACGCGGTCCTCGACGATCGTCGCTGGACTGTAACCCAGGGCGTCGATAATGCGCCCCCAGTTCGGGTCCCCGCCGAACCAGCTGGTCTTGACCAGCGAACTGTTGGCCACCGCCCGAGCCGCCGCGTCGGCGTCGGCGGCGTTCTTCGCGCCCTGCACCCGCACGGTCACGAACCGCGTCACGCCCTCGCCGTCGCGGACAATCATTTGCGCCAGCCCGAGGCAGACCTGATTGAGCGCCGCCTGAAAAACCGCGGCGTCCCGACTCCCCGGCGACCGCAGCCGGGCGGCCGGGTTGCCCGCCAGACCGTTCGCGAGGATCAAGACCGTGTCGTTGGTGCTCATGTCGCCGTCCACGGTGATGCGGTTAAAGCTGCATGCCGTCGCCTCGCGCAGTGCGGACTGAAGGGCCGACGCGCCGATCGCGGCGTCGGTCGTGAGAAAGCACAACATGGTGGCATGTCGGGGCCTGGCCGCGGGCCGCCGGCCGGTATCGCTCATACCGGGTTGAATCATGCCGGCGCCCTTGGCCATGCCTCCAATGCGGACGCGGCGGCCGCCCAACCGAAATTCGAGCGCCACCTGCTTGGGCCGGGTGTCACTGGTCAGGATGGCTTCCGCCGCGGCGGCCGCGTGTTCCGGCGTTTTGCCCAGCAGGCCGGCGGCCTGATGGATGCCGGCCCTGACATTGGCCATCGGCAGAGTCACCCCGATGCGGCCGGTTGAGGCGACCAACACCTCCTCGACCGGCAGCGCCAACCGGGTCGCCACTGCCGCTGCCATCGCGCGAGCATCGGCCAGCCCGCGCCGCCCGGTGCAGGCGTTCGCGTTGCCCGAATTGACGACGATGGCCCGGCCACGCCGGCCGCTCTCCCGGAGGTGCTCGACACACAGCTTGACCGGCGCCGCGCAGACCTGGTTGGTCGTGAACACGCCCGCCGCCACGGCCGGCGCCTCGGACACCACCAATGCCAGATCGCGCTTGGCGCCCTTGTCCGAACCCTTGCCGGTGCCCAGGCGCTTGATGTCGCAAAAAACGCCGCCGGCGAGGAAACCTTGCGGCGCCACGACCGCCCCGGGCACCGCCTTGAACGCATGTTTCATCGCCCGCGAGAGTACCGGCCCGGCAGCCGGGTTCAACGGCGCACCGCCTCGAGTTCCAGCCGGACCATGCCGACGCTCACGCGGCCCAGCGCGTCGGGTGGATGCTTCGCCAGATAGCTCGCCACCACCGCCGCGATGAACGCCTCGCGCTGGTCCGCGGGAACCCGTTGCGTGTAGGGCAGCCACGTCGTCCGCAGCCAGGCAC
>CAYNCT010000095.1:0-13669 GCA_964396005.1 uncultured Verrucomicrobiota bacterium
CTCACTCGCCTGACCAACTGCTGATGACACTTGCCCATTGGATCGTGATGAAGTGCATGGAAAAGGACCGCTCGCGCCGTTACGAGACAGCCAATGGGCTGGCGGCGGACCTCAAGCGGCATTTGAACAACGAGCCGGTGGTCGCCCGCCCCCCTTCGACGGCGTACCGGTTCCAAAAGGCCTTTCGTCGAAACAAGCTGGCCTTCGCCGCTGGAGCCGCAGTGGCCATCGCGTTGGTCGCCGGTTTGTGTCTGGCGGCACTGGGCTGGCGGCAGACCCGTGCGGAAAGGGACAAGGCATTGAAGGCCCGCCAGGAGGCGCAAGCCAGCGAGCAGAAGGCCGTCCAGGCGAGCCAACGCGCCCAGATCGGTGAACAGGAGGCGCGACGCTTGGCCGCTCTGGCCAGGCGCACGGCTTATGTCGCCGACATGGCACTGGCCCAACAGGCCGCCGCCGAGGGTAATCTCGATCGGGCCAAAACACTGCTGGACCGGTATCGCCCCAAGGCGAACGAGGATGACATCCGCGGCTTCGAGTGGCGCCATCTTTGGACCCGGGCCCGCAGCGACGAGGCGGCCCGGCTCGGTGAGTTTGGTGGGTTCCTGGGCGGTTTGGCGCTGTCGCCGGATGGCGCCTTGCTCGCCAGTTTGACGCCGCGCGGGGTTGAGATCCGATCTCTCCAGAATCGGGCGCTGATCCTGACGCTGAGCAATGCCGGTGTAGGACCGATCCAGTTTTCGCCGGATAGTCAGCGTCTGGTAACGGTCCGGGACCATGGGTTGGCGATCTGGAACACCCGAACCTGGCAGCAGGATGCCGAGTTGCCCGGGGCGGGAGCACCGTTCGCCTTCGCCCCGAATGGAGCGCTCTTGGTAACGGTGCAGGGCAATCGGCTCGCGCTCTGGAGCGGTCGGGAGTTCCGCAAGATCGCAGAGCTTCCCGGGACCGTGGGGTTAAACACCTTCTCCACGGCGATGGCGGTATCGCCGGATGGGAACCGGGTTTACTTCGGGGAAAGCACTCTGATCCGTGGATGGGATCTCACCACCCGGACCGAATTGACCCCGATCCGCTATCCATCGGGCGGGTTTTCCACCGCCTTGGCGGTATCGCCCCAAGGGATCCTGGCCGCCGCGCATTGGCACGGTCAGGTGACCCTCTGGGATCTGAAGACTCAGCAATTGCTCCATACCTACGAGGATCACCTGGCTTGGGTTTCCGGCGTCGCGTTCTCGCCCGAGGGAGCGTATCTCGCGACCGCCAGTGCGGACCGGAACATCTTCCTCTACGCGACGCAGGGCAGGACACTGCTGCGGGGGTTCAAGGGGCACGAAAGCGAGATCTGGGCACTTCAGTATTCCGGGGACGGTCGCTGGTTGGTGTCGGGCAGTGGGTATGACAATTCCGTGCGCCTGTGGGAAATCACCGATCGCGCACGGGGAACCGAACCCGCGGAGATCTCCTTTCCACTGGGCTTCACCGACTCAGGCCGTGCGGTGGTGGGTGTGTCCGCGCAGGGCTTTACCCGCACGGAGGTGAAAGCGGGAACGATCCAGCTCATAGCCGGTTGGCCAGACTCCTTTGAGCCGCCGGATGTGAATCGCGGGCAATTCCTCGACGTGCGCGTCGCCTCCGTGATTGTCGCACCGGGCGGCACCCGGGCTGCCGCCATCCTGCGCGGAGGTCATCGCGTGCAGATCTGGAACATCCTGTCCCGCACCACGGAGGCGATCCTTACCAACTCCGCTGGCGCGATCGGGTCGTTCGTCTTCACCCAGGACGGCAATCATCTGGCGGTCAGCGGACCGGGTTGGCAAACCAGGTTGTGGAACATCACCGACCAGTCCTGCCGATTGATTGGCGACTCCGAATCCCCCCAAGGCGGAGGATTGGCAATCTCGCTCGACGGAACCCGCCTGGCTCAGGGGGGCTCGGGTTCGGAGGCAGGGCAGGTCTTGGATCTCGCCTCCGGGAAGGTCGTGCTTCGTTTTCAGGAGCCCGGGTCCATGTGCGTGGCCCTTTCCCCGGATGGCAAGTTGTTGGCCGTGGGAACCCAGAAGAACCTGATTCACCTGTGGGATGTGGATGAGGGCAGCAAGATTGAAGCGCTGCGAGGGCATGTCGCCGGAGTCTGGGACGTGGCCTTCTCACCCGACGGCCGGACGCTGGCGAGCAGCGGCGACAGCCGGGTGAAGCTTTGGAACCTCGCAACCCGCCAGGAGATGCTGACCTTGGAGAGATTCGGCAGCCCACCCAGCCGGACCCTTTTCTCCCCGGATGGCTCGGGCCTCATCACCAGTCTGTCGGATGGCCGCACACAGCTTTGGCACGCGCCGACCTTCGAGGAAATCGCCGCCACCGAGGCAAGGGAGAAAGCGGAGACCAAACAGCCATGAACGCGAACCGCCACGAGCAAGGCCACGCTTCCCGCCAAAGCGCCAGGGGACTGGCGCACTCCAAAACCTGGCGGACTGCGCAGCGGCCCTGTGACTCGCAAAGCGTCTTGGACTGCGGTAGTCCTCTACCGCTTTCCCCCACGCGTCGTGAGTCACAGGGTTTTCACATGATCGGCGACACGGCCCCGGAACACTGTCAGGATCGCAGCGACCTGATCCAGTCCTTCCCGCATCCGGTCCCACTCGATCTGAAATCCGTAGCCGTGGTGGACGACGTGCCGGAAACGGCGGAAGGGGCCGAGTCGGCGGGCCAGCGCCTCGTCGAACAGCAAGGGCAGCGGCGGTTGCGCGAGCAGGCAGAAGCGTTTGAACAAATCCAGGTGCCAGTTCTCGCCCGCGGGCAGTTCGACGCGATGAAAGCGGCTCAGGCGCTTGAGAATGTTCTCAATGCCGGAATAAAACTGCGCGAGGAAGGCTGCCGCGGCCGTCTTCTCGCGGACGGTGGGTTCACGTCCAGCTACGTCCCGCCGCAAGGCTTCGAGTTCATTGACGACTTGTTGCAGCGCGTCGAACTCGATCGCGATCTCGGCTTTCAGTTCCTCGGCCGTCACAAGAGCACGCGGGCCCGTTTTTCGATGAGCCGGGTGAACGGGGTCGCGGGGTCGAGGGGCACCAGATCCAGCGGGACGCCGAGCGCGTCCTCCAGAGCGGACGCCAACTCGAAGAGCTTCCAGCCGGGGACACCCGCGCAGGCCAGGTCCAGATCGCGCGCGGTCGCCGGATGTTCCAGCGCGCTGCCAAAGAGCAGCAGTCGCTTGGCCCCGAACTGCCGGGCCACGCGGACGGCCTTTGTCAGCATTTTCTCCAGATCGCTCACGGCTAGGAAACTATCAGATCAGCCCGGACCCGACAATGGCCCGTTTTCAAAGCGACTTCACATCCAGCTATGAATCCCAACCGTGAAGAACTGCTGTTTCAACTGGCGTTGAGCAAACCGGCGGCGAAGCGAGCCGCGTGGCTCGACGCCGAATGCGAGGGCGATGCGACCCTGCGCCAACGCCTTGAAGCCCTGCTCGCCGCGCATGAGCAACCGGAAACGCTGCTGGCCACGCAGGACGAAGCCGCCCAGCCCACCATCAAACTCGATCTCGCCGATGGTCCCGACGACGCCGTGGGCCAGACCATCGGCCGCTACAAGCTGCCGGAAAAGATCGGCGAAGGCGGCTGCGGTGTGGTGTATGTGGCCGAGCAGACCGAGCCGGTGCGGCGTCGCGTGGCGCTGAAGGTCATCAAGCTGGGCATGGACACCAAGCAGACGCTATCCTGTCTGACCAAGGTGAATCCGAAACAGGCGTTGATGCGTTGCACCAGGGCGCGTCGTCGGGCCACGGTCACCGTTCCCCTCCGCCGATATAGCCGGTCCTTCTCGACCAGGTACATCAGGTCGCACTTCACCAAAGTTTCTCAATCAAGGCCATCGGCGCCGTTCAGCTCCACCTCAGTCTCTCGCGCCGGGCGGCTCGCCTTTTGGCTGGACCCGATGAGCACATTGACCAGCGGGGCGCGGGCCACGCGGTCGGGGTGGCTGACGATCACTGCAGGATGCGGCCCTGCTTCGCCAAAGTCGCCGGTTCAGATGTCTCATTGTTTCATTCGGCCTCGACCTTCAAGGTGGAAGCCTTGGCGGTGCGGCGTTCGGCGGTATTGGTCGCCTGGGTGTAAAGATGGCGCAACGAACCGGGCGGATAAGTGGCGGCCGACAACGCTCGTTCCTCGGCGTCCAGAATCCGCAAGCCGGCGCGGACCACTTCGCTGGAGTTATTGTAACGCCCGCTTGCAACCAGGCGCGCGATCATGTCTTCAAAATGCTTCGTCAACGCGATGTTCATTCCGAGCACGTTGGAATAGGTGCTATCTATTGTCAATTTCCCCGGCTGATCCCCGCGCGGCCGTGGCCTCGCCCCCATCGAGGCCGAGCAGCAAGCCCTGGCCATGATGGACCATCCGAACATCGCCAAGGTCCTGGATGCGGGCCCGAGTCGGGTCATCGTCAGTTGATCAGTTCCAGCGCCTTGCGCTCGGCCGCCTTCGGTTCGGTCAGCGCCGCGATCCGCTCATCCAACGTGGCCAGCACGCCGCCCCGGCGGATCGCGAGGCCAAGCAGGTACGCGTCGGGCACCTGTTGATGACCCATCAGCCGGATGCCGGTGAAGGCGACCGCTTCGGCGATCGGAAGTTCGTCCGGCCAGAATATGTGATCCTTGGCGGCAGTATTGGCCGTTAGGACGTGTAGGGCCTCGCGCGGTTGGACGGCGTCGCGGGAGAACGCGGGATTCGACACGATGCGGACAAAGCCGGCCTCGGTGAGCGGGCAGGTCGCCCAGCCTTTGGCGCGATGGCGGGTGAACCATTTCACCGCCAGGCCATGCCGCTCGTGGCTTGGCCAGAGCAGGGCGATGAGGAGGTTGGTGTCGAGCAGGTAACCCTTCACACGCCCTCGGCTTCGATGCGGCGCACGTCTTCCGTGGTCACTTTCGGCGAATCCGCCGGCAGTTGGAACACCACGAGGCCGCCCCGGTCCTGGGCGGGAGTGGGCGCGTTCAGCCCCTTGCGCACCAGATCGGACACCGTCCTGCCCAGCGAAACACCCCGCAGCTTGGCCTGCCGGGTGGCCATTTCCAGGATGTCATCGTCCAGCGTCAGTGTTGTTCTCATGCGAAATATGATGTTGCACTGTGTGTGTGATGTCAAAGCGTCAAGTGGGCATCAAAAAGCGATCAGCGTGCCCAGACTGCCAAGATGATGATTTCCGGCCGTGAGGTGGTTCCTGCCGGCCCGCGCAAAACCCGCCGCCGAAGGCGACGTGTGAATGGCTCGTGATTGCGGCCAGGGCGAGGACCAGCGGGCTTGTCTCGATGGGGTGCCGGCCCCGCAACGCTCCCGGGCGCGTCGGTGGCGCCGGCGGCGGGTCGCGGTAGTGGCCGAGCAGACCAAGCGGGGCGATGCCAGCGGCCTCAGAGCCCGGCAAGAATTCTGACCAGGTTCGCGCCCTGGCGCAGCGGGGCCACGAGGGCGAGATTGGCTCGGGAGGGCAGGAAGAAGTCGCGCGCGATGGGCGGCAGGTCCGCCGGACGAATGGCCTGGAGCTTGTCTTTCACCGCTTCAATCGAGGTCAACTTGCCGTACCCCAGCAGTTGTTCGCCCAACCACATCATCCGGTTTTCCGTGTTTTCCAGGGACAGGTCCATCTGCCCGATGACATAGTCGCGGGCTCGCCGCAATTCGGCCGCCGAGGGCGGGGCGGTTTTCAGGCGCCGCAGTTCGCGGACCACCAGCCGCAGGACTTTCGGCAGGGCGTCGGGATCCATGCCGGCGGAGATGACCAGGTCGCCCGCGTCGTCGAAGTAGCTCAGGGAGCTGTAGATGTTGTAGGCGAGGCCGGTATCTTCGCGAATGATCTGGAAGAGACGCGAACTCATGTTTTCGCCGAGGACGGTGTTGAGCAGCCGGAGGGCGAAACGCCGCTCGTCATGGCGCGAGCAGGTGCGCAAGCCGAGGGCGAGTTGGGCCTGCTCGGTTTTTTTGGTGTGGAGGCGCAAGCCGGGCTGGCTTTGCCGCGGGCTCAGGGGTTCGTAGGTGGAGCGGCGGCTGCGGTCCGGCAGGCGGCGCGCCAGGCGCCCGACGCGGGTCACGACCTGGTCCGGGTGGAAGCCCCCCGCGACGGCGATCACCAGGTTCTGGCCGTGGTAGTGGGCGCGGAAGTACCGCAACAGGTCGGCGCGGCGCAGGCGCGCGACGGATTCCGCGGTGCCCGTGAGCGGACGGCCCAGGGGGTGATCGGGCCACTGGAGGGCATTGAGGAGCTCCTGCACGTGCTGAGCGGGCTGGTCGAGGTACATCGCCACCTCCTCCTGGATGACGCTTCGCTCCTTTTCCATCTCGGCGGGCGCGAAGCGGGAGTTCAGGAGCATATCCGCCAGCACCTCGAGCGACTCGCCGAAGTGATCCTGCCGGACCTTCGAGTAGAAGCAGGTGTGCTCTTCGCTCGTCCAGGCGTTCAAATAGCCGCCCACCCCTTCCACCGCCTGCGAAATCTCCCGCGCGGTGCGGTGGCGCGTGCCCTTGAAGAGCATGTGCTCGATGAAATGCGACACGCCGTTCAGTGCGGCGGGCTCGTAGCGGCCGCCGATGCCGACCCAAAACCCCAGGCTCACGCTGGCCATGTTGGGCAGGGGGGCGAGCGCCAGGCGGACGCCGTGGGCGAGGGGTATGACCCGGTGCATGGGCGAGGACCAGCCGCGTTCAGCAAAACGCCTTGGGCACGGTCGCCGGCGGACCGACCCGGCGCAAGTAATCGAGAATCACCGCGACGGCTTCCTCGTTGCGGTCGGTGACCGTGACCAGTTTCAGGTCGTCCGGTTGGATGTAGCCGTTGCTCTCGACGGCGCTGCGGGCCCAGCGCAGCAGACCGGACCAGTAGCGTTTGCCGATGAGGATGACGGGGAAGCGCGGGATTTTCTGGGTTTGCACCAGGGTGATGACTTCAAAGAACTCGTCGAGGGTGCCGAAACCGCCCGGGAAAAAGACGAAGCCGATGCTGTACTTCACGAAGCAGACCTTGCGTGAGAAGAAATAGTGGAACTGGATCGGCACGTTGGCGTAGCGGTTGCCCTTTTGCTCGAAGGGCAGCTCGATGTTCAAGCCTACCGAGCGAGTCTTGGCTTCGGCGGCGCCCTTGTTGGCGGCCTCCATGATGCCCGGCCCGCCGCCGGTAATGACGCCGAGGTTGTGCCGGCCCAGCTCGCGCGCCAGCCGTTCGGCTTGCTGGTACCACTTGTCGTCTGCCTTCACTCGCGCGGAGCCGAAGATGGTCACCGCCGGCCCCACTTTCGCCATGGTCTCGAAGGAGTCCACGAACTCCGCCATGATGCGAAAGATGCGCCACGGATCTTCCTTGATGTACTCGTACGCGTGCCCGTTCATCGGCCCAGCATAGAAGGGGCGGTCCCGGCCCACAAGCGCCAGGCCGCGTCCGCAGGCGGCCACTCAAGCCGCCAGCTCGAGGTGCGACGCGCCCTTCGGCAGCGCGAAGCAGGCGGTCAGATCGCCGCCCTGCCGATGCCACGTGCCGGCTTCGAGGTGCCGCGGCGAGCTGACTTCGCGGAGTGCGGTTACCGTCCCGCCTGAGTGAAGTTGAGGGCGGCCGGGGCCGGGACTGCGCCAGCGGACCGTGAAGTCCGGGCAGGCGAAAGGGGCGGCCAGGGCCACGGTCTTCCCCTCCGTCCGAATGCCGGTGAGTTCGCGGGCTGCCCAATAGCGGGCGACTTCGCTGAGTTTCATCCAGAGCAGGTGATCGAACCGCGCGTGCAGCCGCCGCACGACTTCCTTGAAAACTTGAAAGCCGAGTTCCTCGCCGTTCCAGTAAATGCCCGTCCAGTGGCAAACCATGAGCGCCGGCTCGCCTCGCTGGATGACCTCCACCAGGCGTCCGCGCGCGAGGTCGGGCGTGATGAAGCGGTCGGCACCCTCGGGCGGTGTGTTATCCCAGCCGCCGGTCCAGTCGCCCGTGCAACCGAGGATGCTCACCACACACCGCGGGTCGGGGCCGTCCAGTCCGCTGGCCAGTTGCACGCGGGGTGCCACGCTGTCCGTGCCCTCGTCGTGCAGGTCGCGGAAGTAGTGCGGAATCTCAGCGCCAAAAACCTTGCGAACGGATTCGAGCGTGGCCCGCGCGAGCTGCGGGCGCGCGCGGCTGCCGTAGCCGCCGGGGGTGGTCACGCCCTCGCACGGGAGACCGACGTTCTTGAGGATGCGCAGCGCGTACGCCTGGTAATCCGCAATTTCGTCCGCCGATTTTCCCGTGGTCCAGTCCCAGTTCTCCATGTACCGGAGCGAGTTCTCGGGAAACGGATGTCCGGTCCGGGTGTCCACCACCCGGGTGTGGGTGACCATCTCGGGATGGATGTCCCAGTTCGGCACAAGGAGGGTGCGGACCAGGTCGAGACTCTCGCGCAGCTCGCGAGCAGTCCAGCCGGGCAGGCCGCGATCCAGCCGGCCCACGCAGGCCGGGTAGGGGACGACGCTGTACTTGCCCTTGACGCCGTGGGCGGCGCACCACTCACCGAACTTGCGCACGAAGGCATCCGGGATTTCGACCGGCCAGTCGCGCCAGTTGCGGTGGTACACGGGCGCGCGGCCGCCGTGGGCGTCATCGAACTGCGGCAGGGCGAAGCGGTTCAGATTCACCAGGCAGGTGGAATCGTCAACGATCAGGCCCACCGGCGCGCGAGCGCGCGGATGGAGGACGCTGACCTCGGACGATTGCGGCGGGCGCGGCCCCGCCTCCTGCGCGAGGACCTCTGCCGCGCCAGCGGCGGCCACGCCGGCGGTCAGGCGTGCAACAAACCTGCGGCGGGTCAGTGACCCGAACTTCCGGCGATGCGCGGGCAACTCAATCATGGCGTCACAATCTCGGGCGGTCAGGGGGCGCTGGCCGCGGTCGGTAACATGGGCCGGGCCGGGGCTGCGCCGCGAGACTTCTCCTCCGGGCGCCAGGGCTCGCCGTGCCCGGCCGGTTCAAATCAGTTCGAGGATTTCGGCCGACATCTTGACGGCTGCCGCCTGACCGATGAAGTCCAGCCGCAGTTGCACCTCGGTCATACCCCGCCGGCTTTCCACCCAGCCTTCAATGCCCTGGAGCGGACCAGACTTGATCCGCACCTTGACGCCGGCGGTGATCGTCGGGGCGAGGCGGACTTCCAATTCCGTATCGAGCGCGGCGAGGATGTCGTCGAGCTGCTGCTGGAACTCCCGCTGGTCGGGCGGTTCGAGCAAATTGGCCACGTAATCGCTCTGATAGACGGGCTGCCGCTGCCGCTTGAGCAATTGGAGGAACACGTAGCCGGGGAAAAGCGGCTTGAGGAACACCTCCGTCTTCCCGCGGTACTTTTTCACGCTCTTGTAAAGCGGGAGGGTGAACTTGAATCCCTGCCGTCCGCAGTAATCGGTCAGTTTCTTCTCGCACCGGGGCCGCGTATGGGCGACGTACCAACTTACGACCTCGTCGTCCACGGCCTCGGGCGTCACGATCATGTTTTCGCCCTGCACGCGAGGAGATTCGCGGCGGGACCAGCCGCGCTCAAGTGGAAGTTGGTGCGCCGCCCCGGCGGCTGGCGGCGGGCCCGCGCTGCACGGCGGCAAGTTGTTGCCCGGCGAAGGGTTTCGTTGCCGCCCGGGGATCGCAGGCTATAACCCCGCCATGCCGCACGCGGACACCTCGCCGCTCGCCCAGCCCGTCACCCGCCTTCCGGGCGTGGGGCCGGAGCGGGCCGCCCAACTGGCGCGGCTGGGCATTGCCACCGTCGGCGACCTGCTGGCGCACCGGCCCCGGCGTTACGAGGACCGCCGACAGGTGCGCCCGATCGGGGCGCTGGTGGTGGGCGAGTTCGCGGTCGTGCGGGGCCGCATCGTGGCCCAGGGCGTGAAGCGTTGGCAGCGGGGCGCCAAATCGTTGTTCGAGTTCGTGCTCGAGGACGGCACGGGCCGGCTGCACTGCCGCTGGTGGAACCTGCCGTTCTTGGAGGCCGTGTTCGCCGTGGGCAACGACGTGGTCGTGTACGGCAAACCCGTTTCGCTCCGACCGCGCACGATGGACCATCCGGAGACCGAGGTGATCGAGGCGGGCGAGGAGGTGTCCCTGCACTCGCAGCGGATCGTGCCGGTGTATCCGCTCACCGAGGGGCTCACCCAGCGCTGGCTGCGGTCGCTCGTGTGGCGGACCCTGACGATGGTGGGCGGGCGCATTGCCGAGCCGTGGCGGGCGGGCGAGGCCGCGGGCACGCGCGGGCGGCTCGTCGCCCGTGAGGGGAGCGACCCGGCAGTGGGCGTGGCACCAGAAGCCGCGGCCGATTCGCCCGTGCCGGCGCGGTTCCTTTCGCGCGCCGAGGCGGTGCGGCAACTGCATTTTCCCGACGAACTGCCGCATGCCGAGCGAGCGCGGGAACGGCTGGCGCTGGACGAATTTGTCGCGTTGCAAATCCGGATTCAGCGTCGCCGGCGCAACCTCGAGGTCAACGCCCGCCCGTTGCCCTGCGCGGGCGACAACCGCCTGATCAAACCGTTCCTGACCCGCCTGGGCTTCAAACTCACCGCCGCCCAAACCCGCGTGCTGCGTGAGATTCGTGCGGACCTCGCCGGGGCGCACCCGATGCGCCGTCTGCTGCAAGGGGACGTGGGGTCGGGCAAGACCGCGGTGGCCGCGTGCGCGGCCCTGATGACGCTCGAGAGCGGGTTCGACGTGGTCCTGATGGCGCCCACGGAGATTCTCGCCGAACAGCACTGGCGCAACTTCCAGCGGTGGTTCGAGCCGCTGGGAGTCAGCGTGGCGATTCGCACCGGCAGCCGGAAATCGGCGGCGGAGACGCCGTTGCTCGACGGGCGCGGCGGGCAGCTCACGGTAGGCACGCACGCGCTGATCGAGCCGGGCTTCACCTCGGACCGGCTCGGGCTGGTGATCATAGACGAACAGCACAAGTTCGGGGTGACCCAGCGCGAGGAGCTCGTCCGCAAGGGCCCCTATCCGCACCTGCTGGTGATGACCGCGACGCCCATTCCGCGTTCGCTGGGGCTGACGCTCTACGGCGACCTCGACGTGTCGGTGATTGACGAGCTGCCGCCCGGGCGCGGGCGCATCCGGACGTTCGTGCGGGACGCCGACCGTTTGCCGAAGGTGTGGGAGTTTGTGCGTCGCAAGCTGACTGAAGGCCGTCAGGCCTACGTGGTCTATCCGCGCGTCGAGGAAACGGACTTGAAGTCGGGCCTCAAGGCCGTGCTCCAGGAGCAGCAACGCCTCGCTGCGGCCCTGGCGCCACACCGGGTGGGCCTGCTGCATGGCCGGCTGCCGGCGGAGGAAAAGGAGGCCATCATGGATCGCTTCCGAGCGAATCAGGTGCAGGTGCTGGTGGCGACCTCGGTGATCGAAGTGGGTGTGGACGTGCCGAATGCCTGCGTGATGGTCGTCGAGAACGCGGAGAGTTTCGGCCTCGCGCAGCTCCATCAGTTGCGCGGGCGGATTGGCCGCGGCGCGGCTGATGCCTACTGCGTGCTGGTGGCCGCGGCCAGGACTCCGGAGGCGCGTCAGCGCCTCCAAGTGCTCGCGGAAACGACCGACGGCTTTCGCATCGCCGAGGCGGACCTGCGTTTGCGCGGCCCGGGCGACCTGGTGGGCCAGGTCCAGAGCGGCCTGCCGGACTTCCGCTTCGGTCGGCTGGCCGAGGATCAGGAACTGATCGAGGTCGCCCGGGAGGTGGCGCGCCGGGTCCTGGACCACGGGGCGGCGGCCGCGCCGGCGTGAAGCCGCTCCGGTCGGCGCGGCGGCTTGCCGCTGCTTGCTCCGTCCCCGTCCGGCGGGCAGAGTCGCGCCAACGATATGGACCCGTGCCGTTTGCTGGCCGAACTCATCGCGCTGCCGAGCGTGAACCCGGCGTTTCTGCCGGCGGGCCATCCCCACGCCGGGGAGCGGCGCGTGGCGGAGTGTCTGCTCAGCGTGGCGGCGCGGGCGGGCCTGGACGTCGAGCTGCGCCCGGTCGTGGCCGACCGCGCCAATCTCCTGGTCCGCCTGGCACCCGCGGGCCGGGTGCGCCAGCGCGTGCTGCTGGCGCCGCACCTCGACACGGTGGGCGCCGATGATCATCAGTTCCGACCGGTGCTCAAGGCGTCCCGGGTGTACGGCCGCGGCGCCTGCGACACGAAGGGCAGCGTGGCGGCGATGCTGTCCGCCCTGATCGCCGTGGCGCAGAGCGGGCGCCGACCGCGGGGGACCGAGATCATTTTCGCCGGGCTGGTGGACGAGGAAAACGCGCAGCGCGGTTCGCGGGCGTTGGCTGCGTCGGGGCTCAAGGCTGACCTGGCCATCGTGGGCGAGCCCACGGGCTTGCAGGTGGTGACCGCCCACAAGGGCGATCTATGGCTGCGCCTGGAAACCCGCGGTCGGGCCGCGCACGGGGCCACCCCGCACCTTGGCCGCAACGCGGTCCATACCATGGCGCGCGTGGTGGACCTGCTGGAGACGGACTATGCCGCCAGCTTGCAGCGGCGGCGGCATCCGCTGCTGGGGCGGCCGACCGTCAACGTGGGCGCCATCCGAGGGGGCTCGCAGCCGAACATCGTGCCCGACCACTGCGCGCTCGAGGTGGATCGCCGCACGCTGCCGGGCGAAACGACCGCCGGGGTCATGCGCGCGCTGCGGACCTTCCTGCGGCAGCGCGGACTCGCGGTGACCGTGGCGGACAGCAAAGGCGAACCGTGCCCCGCGTTGGAAACCAATCCCCGGCTGCCGCTCGTTCGCCAGCTCATGGCGGTGGCCGGTCAAACGCAGCCGGCGGGCGTCCAGTTTTTCTGTGACGCCGCCATCCTCGCGGGCGGTGGAATCCCGAGTGTCGTCTTCGGCCCCGGGGACATCGCGCAGGCGCACACGGCGGACGAGTGGGTGTCTTTGCGCCAGGTCGAGCAGGCCACCGCGCGGTTGCGGCGCCTTTTGGAGGAGCGTCCCTAGCCGGCGCCGCCCGCGGAATTGGTTCATGCGCCTGGCCCTCCTGACTCACGAGCCGTTTCATCCGCCCTCCGGCGGCGGTTCAGCGGAGGCGGTGTATCTGGCGCGGGAGTTGGTCGAGCGCGGCCACGAGCTGCATGTGTTCAGTCCGCCGGCCGCCGACCCGGCGGCAGTGGAGCGTGATTTCGGCGTGCGGCTGCATCCGTTCACCCGGTGGGAGATGGGGCGTTACACCCGCTGGCGCAACGTGAAGTACCTGCTCTATCCGGCCTTCCTCGAGCGGCTGGTGGCGGCGGCGCGCGCGCCGTTCGCGGTGCTGCTGGCGCAACATGCCATCGCCTCCGTGGCGGCCGGCCGGCTCCGGCAGCGCCTCGGCGTGCCGGTGGTGATGAACTTCCTGGACCATCTGACGGCGTTCATGGAGACCTGGCCGGCCTGGCTGATGCCGCGGCCGTTGCTCGCGGCGCTCAAGTGGTATGAGCTGGCCGTGCCCGCGCGCTTTGCGGCCGACGGCGTGCTGGCCGTCTCCGATCCGTTGGCGGACCGGCTCGTGGCCGCCGGTTGCCCTCGTGAGCGAGTCCGGCCGCTGTATTACGGCTACGACGCGGAAAGGTTCCGTTTCGACGAGGCGATCGCGGCGGAGCGTCCAGAGTCGCCGCCCGTGGTGGCGATGCATGGTTCGTTTGATTACCACCACCTGGGCCCGATCGCGCTCGGGGCGATG
>CAYNCT010000096.1:0-13619 GCA_964396005.1 uncultured Verrucomicrobiota bacterium
GTCGCTGGCCTAACCGCCCTCTTGACAAATCTCATAGGGGTCCAGTGCGCCCCCGGCACCGCGCGAGGATCCTTGGCCACACTGCGGGGGTGTCGGAGCGCTCGTCGCCAAACCACTGCCGCACGTGGGTGAAGTGCTCCTGCTCGATGTCCGCCTGGTCGTTCTTCTTGTAGGGCCACGCCCGGGTGAAAGACGTGCGCGCCAAGACGAGTTTGGGCCGCAGGGCGCGCAAGGGCGCCTTGCGACGGTAGCCGAAAAGTTCGACCCGTTGGGTGACCCGCTGGGACTTGTGGCGGCGACCGGTGCAGAGACAGCGCCGGCGCACGTGGGAGAGGATTTTTGGACGTTTTTTGGCTCATTTGGGTGATTCTGGCCAACTACCACCCGGGTTTGAGTCAACCGGGGCTGTCCGGCAGCCTCGTTCTCCCGCTACGGTAACAATCTTCTTGAGTCGAGTCGTCACCGCTCGGGGACCGGGAATCTGTTTGACGCCAGCGGCAGTGGCCTGAAAGCTTCCTTCTGCCTGATCGCTTCATGATTAGGCGAACCCGAAGTTGAAAGGAAATCGAACTATGCCTGTGAAAGTTGCAATCAATGGATTCGGCCGCATCGGCCGCATGGTGTTCCAAGCTCTCTGCGATCAGGGGCTGCTGGGGAAGGATTTCGACGTGGTCGCCGTCGTGGACATTTCCACCGATGCCGATTACTTCGCCTACCAGATGAAGTACGACTCGGTGCATGGGAAGTTCAAGCACACCGTCTCCACCGAGAAGAGCAGCCCGACGCTGGAGGAGGCCGACACCCTCGTGGTCAACGGGCACAAGATCAAATGCGTCATGGCGGTGAAAGACCTCGCCACGCTGCCTTGGAAGGCCCTGGGCGTGGACGTCGTGGTCGAGTCCACCGGGTTGTTCACCGACAGCGAAAAGGCCAAGGGGCACCTCGCGGCCGGCGCCCGGAAGGTCATCCTTTCCGCGCCGGGTAAGGGCGAGGTGAAGACCATCGTCATGGGCGTCAATGAAGGCGAGTATGACCCGGCTCGGCACCACATCGTCTCCAACGCCTCCTGCACCACCAACTGCCTGGCCCCGTTGGTCCATGTCATCCTCAAGGAAGGCTTCGGGATTGAGACGGGCCTGATGACCACGATTCACGCCTACACCGCCACCCAGAAGACCGTGGACGGCCCCTCCAAAAAGGACTGGCGCGGTGGCCGGGCGGCGGCGATCAACATCATCCCGAGCACCACCGGCGCCGCCAAGGCGGTCGGCGAGGTGCTGCCCGCCACCAAGGGCAAGCTCACAGGCATGGCCTTCCGGGTGCCGACCGTGGATGTCTCCGTGGTGGACCTCACCTTCCGCACCACCAAAGACACCAGCATTGAGGAAATTGACGCCGCGTTGAAGCGGGCGAGCCAGACCTACCTCAAGGGCATTTTGGGCGTGACGGACGAGGAGTTGGTTTCGACCGACTTCATCCATGACGAGCGCAGTTCTATCTACGACAGCCTCGCCACGCTCCAGAACAACCTCAAGGGCGAGAAGCGCTTCTTCAAGGTCGTGAGCTGGTACGACAACGAGTGGGGCTACTCGAACCGGGTGGTGGACCTGCTCAAATACATGGCGGGCAAGGGCCTGTAATCCGCCCGTCTCCGAATCTCGCAAACGGCGGCCCGTCCCAGGGCCGCCGTTTTGTTTTGGCCCGAGCCAACCTGAAGATTTCACAGCCAACGAGCGAGCCGGAGCGCCGGCATCTTGACGGCTTTCGACGGTCGCGCGCGCCAAGCCGACAAAGTGTCGCAGCTCCCGTCCCTCGGCGTGTCCCGCGAGGTGTCACATTTCCGGCCGAGACCTGCTTTGTCCGGTCGGTCAGCGGCAGCGAGGAGCTCGGTGACGGGGCGGGCGCCCGCCCGGCGCCCGGCGCAGGATCGCCAGGTTGGCATCGGCCGCGGCGAGCACTCCGTTCTCGCCAGCGGCGGGCCGCCACGGTAAAGGCCCCGCCGCATGAGCGAACTGTTGGTCATTGGCCACCGGAATCCGGACGCCGATGCCATTTGCGCGGCCATCGCCTACGCCGAGTACAAGCGCCGCACCGGCAGCCCGGAGGCCGAGGCCGCCCGCTGCGGCGACACGAACGAGCGCATTGACTTCGTGCTCCGGACCTTCGGAGTTCCGCCGCCGCGCTTTGTCGCGGATGTGTCCCCCAAGGTGCGCGACGTGATGCAAACCTCCGTCGTCACGGTGGGCGCCGACGCCAGCGCCGCCGCTGCCATGAACCTGCTCGAGGATCGCGGCCTGCGCATGCTCCCGGTGCTCAACGCCGACCAGACCTGCCGCGGCCTCGTCTCGTTGCTCAAACTCGGCCAGTTCCTGTTTCCCGTGAATCGGCGCCTCATGGACAGTCGGCGCGTGCTGGCGTCGCCCCGGCAACTGGCCGCCAGCCTTGACGGTCGGGTGCTCTCCGGACGCGAGACCGAGCGCGAAGAGGAACTGGTGCTGATGATCGGCGCCATGGGGCTGGAGTCGTTCGCGCACCGGCTCGAGGCCGCTCCGCGGGAACGGTTACTGGTGGTGGTCGGCGACCGGTGGGATGTTCAAAATCTGGCCATCCGCGAGCGGGTGCGGGTGCTGGTGGTCACCGGCGGGCTTGAGGTCGAGTCCAAGACCCTCGCCGCCGCCGAGCGCAACGGCGTCACCGTCATCAGCTCCCCGCACGACACCGCCACCACGGCGGCGCTGTGCCGCGCGGCGATCACCGTGCGCCACGTGCTGGACGAAGAGTTCCTGTCCTTCCGGCACGAGGAGCCGCTTGCCGCCGCCCAGCGACTGGCGGCCACTTCCCCCTTCCACGCCTTTCCGGTGCTCGATGATGCCCGCCGCTGTGTGGGCATCCTGTCCAAATCCGACTTCCTCAAAAAGGTCCATCGGCGCCTGATTCTCGTGGACCACAACGAACTCAGCCAGGCGGTGCAGGGCGCCGACACCGTGGAGATCGTGGAGATCATTGATCACCACCGCCTCGGAGCGCTGACGACCGCGCAACCCATCCTCTTCCGCAACGAACCGGTCGGTTCCACCAGCACCATCGTCGCGGACTGCTTTTTCCGGGACGGCCTGGAGTTGCCGCGGCCCATCGCCGGGCTGCTGCTGGCGGGCCTCGTGTCGGACACGCTGAACCTGACCTCACCCACCACCACGGCGCGCGATGCCGAGGTCCTTCGGCGACTGGAGACCCTCGCCGCGACCAATGCCGCCCGCTTTACCGAACGGCTGTTCTCGTCGGGGTCCGTGCTCACGACCCGTTCGCCCGCGGAGGCGGTCACCAGCGATTGCAAGGAGTACACCGAGGAGGGGCTCCGCTTCAGCGTGGCGCAGATCGAGGAGGTCGGCTTCGACCAGTTTCAGCGCCACAAGACCGAATTGGTCGCCGCGCTCGAGGCGCATCGCCTCCGCCACCGGTACGATTTCGCCGCGCTGCTGGTCACCGATGTTGCGGAGCAAAACTCGCTCTTGTTACTGGCCGGGCCCGCCCCGCTCCTCGACGTGGTGGACTATCCGGAACTCGAGCCGGGCATCTTCGAGTTGCGCGGGGTGGTCTCGCGGAAGAAGCAGGTCCTCCCGTATCTGGCGCACGCCCTCAAGCGGCTCGACCGCCCGGACGGGCCGCGTTGAGCGCGCCGCTTCAACGCCGCGGGCTCACCGGCCAGAAACGGACGGCGTCGGGGCCGCATGTCAGCAGCGTGTCGTCCGGCAGGAACTCGAGGGAAAAGACGGGTTGCGAGTGAACCGTGTAGGCGAACACCTCGCGGCCGGTCACCAGGTCCCACATCACGACGGTACCGGCGAGGCTGCCGGCGGCGAGGCGCTGGTGGTCGGGGCTGCACACGATGGCGTTGAGGTTACGGACCCCGCTGGAGAACTCGCGCAGCGACCGCCCATCCGCCAGGTTCCACACCCGCGCCAGCCCGTCCTGTCCGGCCGTCAGCAGCCATCGCTCATCGTCGGTGAATTCAACTGATGGAAACGGGCCGTGCTGAATGACCCACGGCACTTCCCGACCGTCCCCGGTGGCAAACAGTTGAACCCGCCCGCTGGCGTCCACCGCAAAGGCCCAGCGCGCGGTGGGGGAAAGACCCGAGTAGTACGGCTGGACGGGCCACGCATACCGGCGTCGCCAGGGGTCGGTTTCCCAAAGACGCAGACCGTTCACCAAATCGGCGGCCAGCACCAGCGTCCCGTCCGGGCTCGGCGTGACGCCGGCGGTGACGGTCCCCCGAATGGTGGTCGGCAAGTCCTCGACCACCCGCCGCTCGCGTCCGCTGATCAATTCCCGCACGGCGAGGCCGTTGTCCCGCTCGAGCACCGCGGCCCACACCGCGCCGCGACCGTCGGGGTTGAAGCCCGCCCCCAGCCGGTTCGTCCGGCCGCGCCATTCCGCGACGACCGCGCCATCCGCGATCCGGTGCAGGCGGAGGTCAAAGTCCCCCGTAAAGGACACCACGTGACGCCCGTCACGGACGCCGAGGGCGAAGGCAGTGTCCGCCGGCAGCCCGGGCATGGGCGGGGTCACGTCGCGCGGTTGCGGGTTCCAAACCTGGATGAGCCCGTCAAAGGCGCCGGTGATCGCCGCGGGCCGGTCCGGCAGGAAGGCGGCCATCGCCAGCAAGCCGCCCCCCGTGCGCAGCCGAATGGGCGGCGCAGCGCTGCGGAGATCGGTGATCTGCACAAAGGGATCGCGTCCCACGGTGACCACATACCGGCCGTCCGCAGAGAACGCCGCCCCCATCACGAGGTCCGCGTGCCCTTCGATGACCCGTTCGCAGCGGCCGGAGGCGAGGTCCCAAATGCGGGCGGTGCCATCGCTGCCCGCGCTCACCAGGCGCGACCCGTCGGCAGAAAACTCCAGCCACTGCACGGCGGCGCTCCAGACCGGATTGAATGCGTGGCCCTCCAAGCGGATCAACTCGCGGCCGGTGCTCGTGTCGAAGACCGCAATCGGCCCGTGCGGGTCCGCCGCTGCCAATCGCCGCGTGTCCGGCGAGAACTCGCGGTCGCGGCCGGTCCCGCCGGCAGGCAACGCGTGCCGGCGACGTTCCGCACCGGAAGCGAGTTCGTACTCCGCGCACGCGTCGCGACCGAGCATCCAGACCGACCGGCCGTCCGGGGCCAACGCGCCGGCGTGGCGGGTTCCCGGCGTCGGGAACTCGCGCTCCACCTCCAGTCGGGGCAGGCGCAGCACGCGCGCCAGGTGATGGGACTCGTCGGTGCCTCGCCGGCCGACCACCAGGCGCGTGGCATCCGGCGAGACCGCAAACATCGGCAGGCTTCCGGTGTCCGTGTCGAAGCTCGCCAGCGCCTGCCGCGTCGGGAGGTCCCAGACTTTGATCACCCCGCCAATGTCTGAAGAGATGAGCCACCGGCCCGCGTTCACCACGCGGAAGAAGCCGACCGCGCTTTGATGGCCGGCGAGATGAAACTGTTCGTCACTCCGGCTGGCCTCCTGGAGGAATCGCCATTCCCAGCCGCGCAGGTCCGGCCCCGACGACGGCGCCGCATAGTGCGCGAGGATGGCCCGCACCTGGGACTGGTTGCCGGCCGCGAAGGACTGCGACGCCAGTTGCATGTCGGCCGCGTAAAGATTGCTGCGCGTGGTGAGGGCGCTGGTCTCGGCCTGCGCCCGGGCCTGCTGAATGCGGAAGGCAGCAACGGTGGAGATCACCGCCACGGCGCCCAGCGAGAGCAACGTCACCGTGCCGAGCGCCGCGAGTGCGGGATGGCGCCGACGCCACTTGAGCAGGCGTTCAACCGGCCCGGCCGGCCGCGCCCGGATCGGCTCGTGGGCCAGAAACCGGGCGAGATCGTCGGCCACTTCCTTGACTGTCTGGTAGCGGCGCACGGGCTGCTTCTCCAGGCACTTCAAGCAAATCGTTTCCAATTCCTCGGGCACGCCGGGCCGCAGCAGCCGCGGGCGCACCGGATCCATCGTCTTGACCGCCTCGATCGTGTCTTCCGGCGTCTCGCCGCGGAACGGCGGCCGATCGGTCAGCAGATAGTAGAGGATGGCCCCGACGCCGAAGACGTCCGTTCGGGGATCCGGATCGCCAAATCGCGCTGACGCCTGCTCGGGGGCCATGTAGTTCGGCGAGCCTGCGCCCTGGGTGGGATTCTGCCGCGACGCCTGGTCCACGCGCCGGGCCAGACCGAAATCGGTGATCTGGGGCTCGCCTGCTTCGTCAATTACCACGTTGGCGGGTTTGAGGTCGTGGTGCATCACCCCCCGGCTGTGGGCATAGGCCACCGCCCCGGCAATCGTCCGCGCCAACCGGGCCACCTCCCGGGCGGGGACGACCTGCGACCGTGCGAAGCGTCCCAGATCGCGCCCGGCGATGTACTCCATCGAGAAGAACAGTCGTCCGCCGGCCCGACCGACCTCATAGACCGCGACGATGTTGGGATGATCGAGGCTGCCGGCGAGTTGGGCTTCCTCTACCAGTTGGGCATCCTCGTCCGCGTCGGGTTTGCCCCGGCCGTGGAGCACCTTCACGGCGCAGAGCCGGTTGAGGCAGCATTGGCGGGCCTTGAAAATGATGCCCATGCCCCCGCGGCCGATTTCTTCGATCAACTCGTAATCGCCGAACCGCCACTGGAGCGGCTCCGCCGAGTGGTCGCCCGGCAGCGGGCTTCCGGGGGCTTCGTGCTCCCTCCGGGTGGCGGAGGCACCCGAACCCGCCAAGGGCATCAAAGCCGCCTCCTCGCCCCGCGGGCCCCGGCGGCCGGGCCGAAAGTCATCCGGCCCCGGGGGACGTTCAGCCAGCTCGCACGGCGGCCTCGGGACTTCAGTGTGCCGCTGCTGGAATCTGGTTCGCGCTTGCCCATCGTGGTCTCACGGTAGTCAGCCTGACTCCGCCCCCGCAAGGCCCAAACGCTGGGCGCACTGAAAGAGGGATTGCGTTGCATCCGGGTGGGATTTTCAGGAAACGCCCAGCACCTGCCGGTACACGCGCCGGATGTTGTCGCGGTACCGTGCCACTGCGGCCAGGAAATCCGCCGTTTGGGTGAACCCGCAGCGAATCGCCACGCGGTACTGGGGCGCCGGATCATCCGGCAGCTCGGTTTCGCCCTCGTAGCTCCACCGCCGCAAGATGCCCTCGACCCGCCGGAGCCGTCGGTAGTTTTCGATCAACGCATCCGCGTCCGCCGCCGGCAGCACGCCTTCGGTCCTGGCCCGGGTCAGCGCCTGGAGCGTATTGGGCTCCCGCCAGCCGCGCTCCAGACAACAGACCTGCGCGATGAACTCCGCATCCATCAAGCCGCCCGCGCCCGTTTTGATCGCCAGCGCCTCTTTGCCCGGCGGGGTCCGTTCCTTCTCCACCCGCGCCCGCATCTTCGCGATTTCGGCGCGCCAAGCGGGATGGTGCCCGGCGCGGGCCGCGGAGGCGGGGGCGCTGAAATTGCACAACGTGGCGGCCATCGTCTCGAACCGGCGTCCCAGCTCGGGGTCGCCTGCGACTGCCCGACAACGGGAGAGCGACTGGATCTCCCACAACCAGGCGCGCTGCCGGTAGTAATCCGTGAACGCCCGGAGCGTGTTGACCAGCAGCCCCTTTTCACCGTCCGGCCGCAGGCGCGGATCCACTTCAAAGGCCACGCCGTGTTCCGTCTGACTGCCGACCAGATCCAGCACGGTCACGGCCACCTTCTGCAGGGCCGGGAGGTTGCGCACCCGATCGTCGGCGACGAACACCACATCCAGATCGGAACCGTAATTGAGCTCGGCCCCGCCCAGCTTGCCGAGCCCGATGATCGCCAGCGGCACGGTCTTGAACTTGTGCAGACGCAAGGCGGCCTCGAGCGCGTAGCGCAGGCAGGCCTCGCCCAGGGCGGAAAGCTCAACCAGGTTCTGCTCGAAATCCGCCAGGCCGAGGATCTCGCGCAGCCCGATGCGCATCAGCTCGGTCTCGTGGTACCGCCGCAGCCACAGCCGCTGGTCTGCGTCGCCCGCGCCGTAGCGCAGGTCGCGCAGGATCGCGCCGGCGTCCTTGGTGCGCAGCAGATGACCGGTTTGCTCGAGCTCATCCACCAAATCGGGCGTGCGAATCGCGGTCTCCGCGAGGAACTCGGACCGATCAAACAGGAGCACCAGGAGCTCGAAGAGCGTGGGCTTGCTCCGCCAGGAATCCAGCAGCAGCGCCCGGCTGCCGTACCCGGCGATGAAGGTGTCCAGGCGCGCCAGCACGCGGTCCGGATCCGACAGCAGCCGCGACGCCGGGTTGCCGTCAGGAAACTCCGCCACGCTCCACGGCGGCGGGGTGTCGCGTCGCGGGCAGAGGCGCAAGAGTCGCGCCAGCAACTCACGCGCGGCGGCCTCGGTCCGGGGCGCCTGGTGGCCGAACCCGGGACCGAGTACAAACGCGCGCACCAGCCGCAGGGCCTGGGCGGGGTCGCGGAACTTGTGGTTTGCCAGCCGCTCCAGCCACTCGCGGTCGTCCGTATCGAACGGCGGCGCCAGCTCGGGGCCGGCCTCGACCTTGAGCGCAAACGTTTCGTCGTAGATGGCCCGCACCCGGCGGCGATGGTCGTTGAGTTCGTCCTCGAACGCCCGCAGGGAGGAGAGGCCCATTTGCCGCGCCAGCCGTTCACGCGCCTGGCGCTCGGTGGGCAAGGTGTGCGTCTGCAGGTTTTGCTCCATCTGCAGCCGGTGTTCGAGATCCCGCAGGAAGCGATAGGCCGCGGCGAGGTGTTCCGCCTCCGCGGGTTGCAGGCGTTGGTAGCGGACCAATCGCTCGAGCGTGTCCAACGTCCGCGGACACGCCAGGAAGGGCTGCCGCCCCGCTCCGAGCAGTTGGTGGGTCTGCGCGATGAATTCGATTTCGCGGATGCCGCCGCGCCCCAGCTTCACGTTGCGGTCCAGGTCCCCGCTGCCGACAATCTCCTCCTCGATGCGCCGTTTCATGGCGGCAATGTCCTGCAAGGCCGACTCGCTCAACGACCGCGGAAAGCGGAAGGCCTGAATCGCATCGAGAAACTCCTCTGCCAACACCAGCTCACCGGCCACACAGCGGGCCTTCATCAGCATCATGCGCTCCCAGGTCTGCCCCCATTGCGCGTAGTAGTTCTCGTAGCTGGCCACCGACCGCGCCAACGGCCCCGCCGCGCCGTCCGGGCGCAAGCGCAGGTCAATGCGGAAGAGCATCCCGTCCGCCGTGCTGCGACTGACCTCGGCGATGAAACCCTCGGCGAGCCGTTTGAAGTATTGGTGATTCGCGAGCCCCCGGGGTTTTTCCTGCCGGCCCGGCGGGTTTTTGAAGACGTGCCCCTCGTCGCTGTACACGAACAGCACGTCCACGTCCGAACTGTAGTTCAGTTCCCGCCCGCCCAGCTTGCCCAGGCCCAGCACACAAAAGCGGGAGGGCTGCCAGACGCCCCGGGGGTCCTGCTCGTAGGGTTCGCCGAACCGCTCGGCCATCTGGGCACGCACCACCTGATACACGCCATCCAGACAAACGTCGGCCAGGACCGACAACTCGCCGGTGATGGCCACCACGTCACCGAGGCGGGCGAGGTCGCGCGCCGCGATCCGGAGGCTCTCCCGTTGCTTGAACTGGCGCATACGCCCCAGGGCCGCCTCGAACCGCCGGGCCGCGAGAGCTTCGCGGAGCCAGCCCGAGACTTCCCGGCGCAGTCCTGCTTCCGTTCGCGCGTGCCGTAACGCCTCCACGTCCAGCAGCAGCGGCAGCCAGTCGGGGCACCGCAGCAGGTGGTCGCTCAAATAGGGGGAACCGCTCCAGACGGCCGCCAGCACCCGGGCCTGTTCCGCCGAAGCTCCTGCCAGAGCCGCCCGCGCTTCGCTGGCTTGAAACAACTCGAAATACCGCCGGGCGCGCGCCGGGTCCGCGCTCACGGCCAGGGCCTCCGGCCAAACCTGTGACTTCACAGACCGATTACACCGGCCCAACCGGAGGGGCGCAAACGCAAAGGCCAGCCACCCCGCGCGGCCGGTCACTCACCGATGATTTTCACCAAGACCCGCTTGCGCCGGCGGCCGTCGAACTCCCCGTAGAAGATTTGCTCCCAGGGCCCCAGGTCGAGCTTGCCGGCGGTAATCGCCACGACGACCTCCCGGCCCATGATCTGCCGTTTGAGGTGGGCGTCCGCATTGTCCTCACCGGTGCGATTGTGCTCGTACTGCGAGGTGGGCGCGTGCGGCGCCAGCTTCTCGAGCCAGGCATCGTAGTCGCGCAGCAATCCTTCTTCCGCGTCGTTGATATAGACACTCGCCGTGATGTGCATGGCGTTCACCAGGCACAACCCCTCGCGCACGCCGCTGCGCCGCACCAGTTGCTCGACCGTGTCAGTGATGTTCAGGTAGCCGCGCCGGTCCGGCACGTTGAACCACAGGTGTTCGGTGAGGGATTTCATGAGCGAAGCCGGGCTTGGCGCCCGGCGTGGGGGTCACGGCCGCCGCCGATCCCAGCCCTGGTCGCGAATCAACTGCTCCAGCGCCACCAGCGGAGAGAAGGGGTCGGGAATCCGCTGGAATTTTGCAAGGTACTTGAAGGCGTCGCGGATCTGCCGCGCCTCGTCGCGCTTGCCGGCGAGCTGCGCGGCGGGCAAAGCCTTCACGGCCGAGAGATACCCTTCCACCAACTCGGTCGCCCGTTGCCGCGCGGCTGCATCGTCCGCATACACGAGCGATTCAAAGAGCCGGAGCATCTCGGGCACCGGGTTGGCCGGGTTGCGCAGGGTGGCCGCGTCGGCCCGAATCGTCGCGGCGATCTCGGCCCGCTTCGCCAGCGCCGCTTCCGTGGTCAACTGCCCGTCGGTGCCGCCCTCGGCGGGTCGCGGCGGCAGCGGACGATACCAGATGTTGCGGAAGCGCGTCGGGTTGCCGTGGTCCTGGAGCGCGAGCGGGCCCTTGTCTGGAAACGGCCGCGGCCGGGTGCGTCCCATGTGCCCGGTCGGCCCCTCAATCGGGGTGTGATCCTGCACCAGGACGCCGTTGAGAAAGACGGTGACATAGCCGGGATCCACCACCTGGTTGTCGCGGTAAATGGGCCGGCGGAAGACGATGTCGTACACTTGGAATTCGCCGGGCGGCCGGACGGGCAGCGCCAGCGGCGGGTTCACGCCGTAATAGGCCCCCGCGTGGCCATCCGCATAGGTCACGTTGTCGTAGGAGTCGAGCACCTGAATCTCCAGGCGGCCCATGAGAAACACGCCGCTGTTGCCACGGCCCTGCCCCTCGCCCTCCACCTTGGCAGGCGTGGCAAACTCCAGATGCAGTTGGCAATCGCCAAAGCTCTCGCGCGTTTGAATCTGACCGCTGCCCGGCAGCACTTCCATGTACCCCTCCTTCACGATCCACTTCGGCGGCTGGCCCTTGTCATCCTGCCACCGCGAGAGATCGGTGCCGTCGAAGAGAACGACGGCGTCCGAGGGGGGCTGGCCGGCCCGGTCCGGCGAACTGAAGGAACCCGGCACGACGCGCAGCGGCTGCGGCCGGTTGCCATCGTGAACCGCCCACGGGTGGTGATCGTCCGGCGCGTCGCCGTAAAAACGCGGGCCGGACGCGGCCCTCGAGATGGAGGCGCCGGAGGTGAGGACGAAGACGGAGGCGAGAAGGAACGCGGCCGGATTTTTCATGGCGCGGGAGCATGCGTCCAACGTCGCGCGCGCGTCAATGCGGCGCTCGCTCCAGGCGTTGCGTCGGATGGCTGCCCGCGCCCGGTTCCTCAAGCTCCGACCGGTTCCACGATCGCCTCCCGCCCGCTGTGGGCGACGATCCGCACCCGCGCGCCCTTCTCGATCAGTTCGCCCTGCGTCATGACATCGAGCACCTCGTCGCCAAACTGCGCTTTGCCGCCCGGGCGCAACACCGACAGCGCGACGCCCTCGAGCCCGACATGCGCGGCCTGGGTCTGCGCCTGCGCCGCCAGCGACTCGCCCCCACTGACCGACCGGGTCACCAACGTCGCGTAGATCGGCGTCTTGGGCAGCAACCGCGCGAGGATGGCCAGCACCACCACCGAGCCGACCACGGCATAGCCCAGGTCACGCAGCGGCAGCTTCAACTGGGGCAGCGAGGGCACCGCGGGCATGCCGGGATACATGTCCACCATCGCCATCACGATCGTGAAGAGCATCAACATCGCGCCCGCCAACCCCAGCACCACGGTGCCCGGAAAGACGAACAGCTCGGCAATGACCAACAGCAGTCCGAGGATGAACAGCGCCGGCCACTCCATCCCGGACAAGCCCGCCACATAACTGCCCAGGAAATACAAGGCGAACGAACAGACCCCCACGATGCCCGGCAGCCCGAACCCCGGGGTTTTGAACTCGATGTAAATCCCCGCCACCCCGAGGATCAGCCACAGCCAGTTCAAGGCATTGATCCACGTGGCCATCCGCTCTGCCCCGGTGGGCTGGATCCGCCGTACCTCGGCCCCTGGGAACCCCACCCGCTCCAGCAGCGCTTCCAGCGAATCCACCGTCCCGGAGGACAGCAGCGGCCGGGGCGGGTCCCCGTACCTGCGCTCCGCCTCCCGGTTGTTGAGCGTGAGCACGTTGCCTTTTTCGTTGATGGTGATCCCGTCAATCACCAATTCGGATTTCTTGTCAATCATCGCCTGGACCACCGCCGGATTGTGGCCGTTCTTCTCCGCGTAAGCTCGGATCTTGGCGCTGATCGCCGAGGTTGCCTTTACCTCCATCGTGTCCGGCATCTGCTCCACGCCCGTACCCCCCGGCGACATCAGGATGGGCGCGGCGGCGCCGATCACCGATTCGGGCGCCATGAAAATCTGCTGCGTCGCCACCGAGATAAACGCCCCAGCCGAGTACGCTTCCTTGTTTACGTACGTGATCGTTTGCCCCTTGAACTGGGCGAGGATTTCGATGATTTCCTCGGTCGAGTCCACCCGCCCGCCCTTGGTCTCCATGTCGAGCACCAGCAGGTCGGACCTGGCGTCCATGGCCTCTTTGACCCCCCGCCGCACCACATAGACCAGCGGCGGCATGATGTCCTCGCGAATCGGCAGAACCGTGACCCGTTTGGGAGCGGGCGGATTGGTACCGACCTCCTGCGCCGCCAGCGGCGCCACCGTGGTAATCGCGATCCACGCTGCCAGCCCAATGGAGACTTTCCTCATGACCAGAGCGTATGCCAATCCGCCACCGCCGGCAAGGCATCAAGGCAGATCGCTGCCAGAAGTGGGGCGCGCGCCAACCGGCCCGCACGGGCGGAAGCACGGATTCCCCAGCCCCCCGCTCACCGCCGTTTGCGGTTACACCCCCGCCGGCTGGAAGGCATCAGACCTCCGATCAAAGTGATCAAGCGACGGGCGAGCTTCTGGCAGCTCCCGTTCATCTGGCCCAGCGGGCGGCTGAACTGCGCGGCGGACTACCGAAGGCCAAAGCGTCTCTGCCCCACGGCCGCCAGTTGGACTAGCTCCGGTGGCGGGAGGCGGACAGTGTAGTAGAAGTTGCGGAGACCCCGGCGTAACCTTTTGCGCGATGCCGGCTCTGGCCTGACTGTGGCCGGTGGTTGCGACCGGCGAGGGTTATTAGCAGGTTGTTGAAAAAGTCTCACGAGACATTGAACACGACGAGTTGAGATGC
>CAYNCT010000097.1:0-7671 GCA_964396005.1 uncultured Verrucomicrobiota bacterium
ACCGCGATCAAACTCTGCTCGGCCGTCCGCACGGAACTGTTGCGCTCGCCAAGGATTTTGACCTGGTTGAAATCCCGTGCGTACTCCTCGCTGCTTAAGGCCGGCGGTGGCGGTGGCACGAACGGCTCAAGATCCGGCAGGGCAAACAACTTCACGTAACGCCAATGCGGGTCCAACGGCGGCCGGTAGAACGGCGGAGTGCGCCGCCACTGCCCCGGCGCGTTGCTCGGGATGTACGGGACTTGCGTGCTGGAGCCATCCGCCCCCCGCTCGGCCAAAATCCCGCGTGCCGCTGTCAGCCCCACTGCGACGCCGTCGGTACCGGCGGCCCCGGGCGGGAAATCGCGTTCCTGAAACAGGTACAGTTCCTCCGTGCGCGCCTCGAACGACGGGTAAAGCGCGCGCATCACCTCGCGCCCCGCCGCCGCGACTGCGGCCAAGGGTGAAGCGCCGACCGGCGCGGGGGGCTGCAAGCGGTAGGGCTGGTGAGTTCCTTCGATGGCAGCGAGGGCGTCGTAGAAGGCCAGGTGCAGGATGGCCAGGTTGCGGGTCGAAAGCGTGGGCGCCGTGTTGCTGGCCCGAATGGCCTGCATCATGAGCGCGTTCCACTCCAGGACCAGATTGGCCCGGCCCACCGGCGCGGCGGCCAGGAGTCCGAGGACCGCCGCCAAGCCCCAACCTCGCTTCGTCATATCGTGTCAGGAACGCTATTCGACACCCTGTTGCGCGCCAAGTGAGTTCTTCCTGCCCGGGCAGTCGCAAGGGTACCCCTTCGGTCCCTCGCGCGACCGCGAAGATCAGCAGCGCCCGCCGAACTCGTCGGCGTGATAGGAACTGCGCACCTTCGGGCCGGCCGCCACATGGAGGAACCCCATTTTCCGGGCGGCTGCGCCCAACTCCTCGAAACGTGCCGGGGGCACGAATTCCACCACAGGCAAGTGATTCAACGTCGGCTGCAGGTACTGCCCCAGGGTGAGGATCTGGCAGCCCACCGCGCGCAGGTCCTCCAGGGCCCGCAGAACTTCATCGGGCTGCTCGCCCAAACCGAGCATGAGTCCGGACTTCGTGAAAATTTCCGGCGCGCGCTGCTTCACCGTGCCGAGTACGGCCAACGACCGGTCGTAGGTCGCCCGATGGCGGACCGCTGGCGTCAGGCGACGCACGGTTTCGAGGTTGTGGTTGAACACCTGCGGGCGGGCGGCGATCACCGTCGCCAGTGCTTCGTCCCGCGCGTTGAAGTCCGGCGTCAACACCTCGATCACAATCCCCGGATTCAGCTCACGGACCGCTTCGATGGTGGCGCGAAAATGCGCCGCCCCGCCGTCCGGCAGGTCGTCCCGGGCCACGGCCGTGATGACGACGTGCTTGAGCCGCATGCGGCGGGTCGCTTCCGCCACGCGCCGCGGTTCGTCCGACTCGAGGGGCAAGGGGCGAGCGGTGTCCACCGCGCAAAAGCCGCAGGCGCGGGTGCAGCGGTCGCCGGCAATCATGAAGGTCGCGGTACCGCGGCTCCAGCACTCCCAATGGTTCGGGCACTTCGCGCTCTCGCAGACGGTGTGCAGGCGCAGTTCGTCCAGCAAGCCGCGCGTTGCCGCGAAACTTTGCGACGTGGGCAGCCGCATGCGCAACCAGTCGGGCAATCGCGGACGAGGCGGAGCGGTGAGCGGGACGGCGGAGTGCCCCGCGGCCAACGTGGTTCCGCTCGCTGGGTTCACGCCACTCATGGCCGGGCGGATTCCTCCTCGCGGCCCGTGGCGAGAGGGCCGATTTCCTTCGGCCACCAGCGAGCGATTTCCGCCGCGCCAAAGTCCGCCAACACTTTCCCGTCCACCTCGATCACGGGCGCACGGGTTTGCCCTGACAGGCGAACCATTTCGTCGTAAGCCCGTTCGTCGGCATGGACATCCAGCACCTCATGGGCAATCCCATGACGTTGCAACCAGGCGCTGGCCTCGTGGCACCACGGGCAGTAGCGCTTGATGAAGAGCCGGACTCGGCGGGTTTTCATGTCCTCGACGCGCGGGGAAAGTGAAGAACCGGGTCGGCGTCGTCAACTGGGAGCACCAGACCCCGCTCGCGCAGGAGCGCGTCCTCTGCGGTCACCGTCTCGCCGGACGGAACTCCCAGGAACACCTCGCGGCCACTCCGGAGGCGAAGCGCCAGGACCGAAAAATCAGCCCGATGGAGCCAGGACAGGCGTTCGAGGTCCGTGAATCTCCAAAAGCGGACCGTGTTGCCCCAACTCCGGCTGACGCCCGTCTCCCAGACGGCGACGGTGCTCGGTCGGCGTTCCATCCAGGGCGCCAAGACGTACACGGTCAGCACGGCGACTCCGCACGTCACGACGGCTCCCACCACGAGCCGCCAGGCTGGCACGTCGTTCATCGCCCACCTTCCGAGGAAGGGCGCAAAGAGCAGGACGAAGATCAGCGCCGTCCAGCGAAGCTGGGACTTCCGCGAGCGCAACCGTGCCTGAGCCGCAAGGACCAACTCGCGAAACTCAGCCGGCTCGCGCCACTCCTGGAGCTTTTTCGGGAACCACCGACGCCGCCAGTCGCTCATCGGCTTTCGGGTTGCCCACCGGTTCGCCGGTCAGGCGGGTTCAGTGATCACCGTGTCGTCGTGCTCGTAGGGAGGCACGCAACAGCATAGCAAGCGAAGGGGCTCGTCGCCGGTGTTCCAAACCTTGTGGCGGGTGCCGGGCGGAAGGGCAATCGCATCGCCCGGCCCCACGACGCGCTCGGTGCCCGCGACCCGCAGCCGGCCCCGGCCGTGCGTGATGAAGTAGATTTCCTCGGTTTGCCGATGGAAGTGCTCCCGGGTGGCGGCCCCGACCGGCAGCCGCGCCTCGGCGAGACTCTGTTTGCGGATAACGGAATTGCGGGGCGACAGCAACTCCCGGATTTCCGATCCATCCTTGGTAATGAACGCGGGCACGACCTCGAGGTTGCGGACATCCATGTCGGGAGACTACCTTGCCGCGGGGAGGGAACGCAATCGCGTTGGCCGCGGTGGGCCGGCCGCCGCCTCTGCGGGGAAATGCAAATTGACACCCCGAACGTCTTTTGGTGTCATCCCGCCCCTTTGAATCGGATCATTTATGTACGCAGTGTTTGAAACCGGCGGGAAGCAGTATCGCGCGACCTCGGGTGACCAGTTCGAGGTGGAACTCCTCGAGAAGGAGCAGGGCAGCGAGGTGGCCTTCGACCGGGTGCTTCTGGTCAGTCAGGAGGGCAAGGTCGCCGTGGGCACGCCCACGTTGGCGGGGGCCTCGGTGGTGGCGGACGTGGTGAAGCACATCCGGGGCGAGAAGAAGATCGCTTTCAAGATGCGGCGCCGGAAGGGCTATCGCCGCAAGGTGGGACATCGGCAGGAACTGACGGTCATCAAGATCAAGGAAATCAAGGCGTAACGTTATGGCTCACAAAAAAGGCGGCGGCAGCGTCCGCAACGGTCGCGACAGTCACAGTCAGCGGCTGGGCGTGAAAGAGTTTGGCGGCGAACGGGTCAAGGCCGGCAGCATCATCGTGCGGCAGCGCGGCACCAAGTTCCACCCGGGCCAAAACGTCGGCGTGGGGCGCGACTGGACGCTCTTCGCCCTGACCGAGGGACACGTGAAATTCGACAAAGCCCGGCGCCGGGTGCATGTGGTGCCCGTGGCGGCGGCCCCGGCGGCGAACTGAGCGCCAGCTTCAGAGACTCTCCCGGGCGAGGTGCGAACCTCGCCTTTTTTGTTCGCCACGCGGCAGGACCGACCGCTCCATCCTGACGGCTGACCATGTTCGTTGACGAAATCAAGGTCTTCGCCCGGGCCGGTCACGGCGGCAAGGGGTGCGTCGCATTCCTGCGGGAAACGTTTCGCCCCAAAGGCGGCCCCAGCGGCGGCAACGGTGGCCGTGGCGGCGATGTCATTCTCGAGGCCGACCATGACCTGAACAACCTGATCGCCCAGTATTTCCAGCCGCGCCTGATTGCCGAGCGGGGGCAAGGCGGGATGGGCAAGGGCATGGACGGCCGAGCGGGTCGGGATCTGCTGGTCAAGGTACCGTGCGGCACGTTGGTCTGGCGCGTCCGGCCGCCGGTCACGCCGCTGCCGCCCGGCCCGCCCTCGGATGCCGTGCCCGTGCTGCCCGCCGCGTCGAGCGGCCGCCACCTGCTGCCGGCTGCCGGCAATTTGCGGGCGGTCGAAATTGACCTCGCCGCCGAGCGCGAGTCCGCCGGCGCCGAGCTCCCGGAGAAAGGTGAATTGGTGGCGGACCTCACCCAGCACGGCCAGACATTTGTCCTGTGCAAAGGAGGCCGGGGTGGTTTGGGAAACCGGAACTTCGCGACGGCCCGGCGCCAGGCCCCCCGCTTTGCCCAGCCCGGCGAACCGGGCGAGGAGGGCGAGTTCCTGCTCGAATTGCGGTTGATCGCGGAAGTCGGGCTAGTGGGCTACCCGAATGCCGGCAAGTCCACCCTGCTGACCGCCATTTCCAAGGCGCGGCCGAAGATCGCGCCCTATCCGTTCACGACGCTGCACCCGCAGATCGGGATCGTCGAGTATCCGGACTGGCATCGCCTCACGGTTTGCGACATCCCAGGCTTGATCGAAGGCGCCCATCGCAACGTGGGCTTGGGACACGCCTTCCTGCGCCACGTCCAACGGTGCCGCGTGCTGGTGCTCCTGCTCGACATGGCCGGGACCGACGGACGCCAGCCGTGGGACGACTATCGCGCGTTGCTGCGTGAACTGGAGCTGTACGATCCGGCATTGCTGAACCGGCCGCGCCTCGTCGCCGCCAACAAAATGGATGAACCCGCTGCCACCGCGAACCTCCGCGCCTTCAAACGCCGCGTCCGCGGGACGCCCGTGCTGGAACTGGCGGCGGGCTTCGATGTCGGGGTGGAGGCCTTCAAGCGGGCTATCCGGACGGCCGTTGAAAACGCGCCGCCGCCCGCGCACTGAACCCCGACTGCCTGCCAAGGTGACCAGGCGCCGGGACGCGGCACAGCGTGGCGCGCGCCGGACTCACGGTGCCGGCGCAGGGGCGGGCGTGTTCCAAACGACGCTAACCACAAACCAGGCGATCATCGCGACACAGCACGCCACCTTGCCCACCGCCCCGAGCAGCATGCCGAGCGTTGCCCCCGCGCCGGCGCGGGCCGATTCCTGAAACGCGCGGCCGCCAATCAGCTCGAACAAGGTCGCGCCCACGAAGGGCCCCGTCAGAATGCCCAGCGGCCCCAGAAAAATCCCCGCTACCGCTCCCAGGGCGGCGCCCACGATCCCCCGCCACGTAGCGCCCATCCTTTTTGCGCCGAGCAGGCCCGCGAGATAATCGAGCCCGATCGCCAGCCCCATCAGCAACGCGAGAAAAAACAGACTCCAGTTGCCGACGCTCGCCTCGCCGAAATAAAGCCGATGGCCCACAGCGGTCAGCAGCACCAGCGGCGTGCCGGGAAGACCCGGCAAGACGCAGCCCACCAACCCCAGCAGCATCAAGCCGAGCGACACCGACATACCGATGATTTGCTCCCAAGTCACCGGAGACAGTTTAGCCAGCCTTCGCAGCGCGTCGAATCCAACCTCTGGCCGGAAGACAACCCCCTGAGCGGTCACGAGCCCGCAGCCCCGCCTCCGCCTGCGGGAGAGCAGCCAAACGAAACGGGCCCCGCGATGGCGGAGCCCGTTCTGAAGATCCCTGGAGCGCGAGCCCTACTGGCGCAACCGGTAGAACGAAGTGGCCAGACTCGGCGTGATGGTCACGCTGTTTCCGGTCACACCCGGCACCGCCGTCCAGGTCGCGTCAGTCAGACGTTGCTTGGTTTCCAGCACGAACGGTTCCGACGCATCCCACGAGATGGTGATCGAGCCGTTGGCATTCTTGACGATCCGCAGCGTGGGCGGTTCGGCGGGCGGCGCCACGCCTTCGATGACAATCGGGATGCCCCCTGCGGAAGGTCCGCCCAGCGCCTCGATTTCCGCGTTGCTGAGCCGGCCCTCGCGAATCTGAACCGAATTGACCCACATGACCCGGCGTTCGTCCTGGTCGCCGTCGGCGAACAAAATGGCCGTCGGCTGCAACGCGCGCCGCGGATGGTCCAATCCCTGGTTCGCGGTCCAGTTGTCCTGGAAGATGCCGTCCACGTACTTCACGACCACTGGCGGATTGGCCGCCATGTCGTACGCGGCCACGACCCGATGCCAGGCACCAGCGGTAAAGGCGCCCGTGCCATTGTAGCCGCCGGAGCCCTGCCCGAAGTTGTTCCCCTGCCAGAACAGATCGCCGTCATCCGTGTTGCTCAGCGAACTGACCTGCCAGAGCGAGGCGGCGCCCGGACCGCTGGTATCCACCAGCACGTCCATGATCAACGTGTACTGGTTCACTCGCGTCCCGCCGCCGTTGGGCTTGATGCGATGGTCCATCACGTAGCCGATGTTGCGGTCCAGGTCGCCCGGGACCTTCATGACGCGGGCCGACTGCCCCCCGATGTCCGCCACGCCCAGGTCCGCCGTTGTTCCAAACTGGGTACCAGCCTGGGTCAGCCCGGCAGGACCGTCCAGGTAGTCCAGCGGCGCGCCGATGGTGGCTCCCAGATCGCCAAACTCAAAGTCCCACTGCCCGGTAACCGCGGACTTCGGCAGCTCGATGGGAATGCCCGCTGGGGAAGGACGGCCCAGCCACGCCGCCTCCGCATCGCTGATCTTGTTCGGCCGAATCTGGATGGAACTGACCCACATCTTGCGGCGCTCGTCCTGGTCGCCGTCGGCAAACAAGATCGCCGTGGGCAACAGCGCCCGGCGCGGATTGTCCAACCCCTGGTTCGCCGTCCAGTCATCCTGCTTGATGCCGTCCACGTACTTCGTCACCACCGGCGGATTGGCAGCCATGTCGTAAGCCGCCACCACCCGGTGCCATTCGCCCGCCGTGAACGTGCCCCGCCCGTTGTACCCGCCCCCGCCCTGCCCGAAGTTGTTCCCCTGCCAGAACAGGTCGCCGTCGTCGGTGTTGCTCGTCGAACTGACCTGCCACAACGACGCCGCCCCCGGCCCGCTGGTGTCCACCAACACGTCCAGGATCAACGTGTACTGGTTCACCCGCGTCCCGCCGCCGTTGGGCGCGATGCCGTGCGTCATGACGTAGCCAATGTTCCGGTCCAGGTCTCCGGGAACCTCCATTACCGTCGTCGGCTGTCCATTGATATCGGCCACCCCGAGGTCCGCGGTCGTTCCGAAACGGGTGCCGCCCTGGGTCACACCGCCGGGACCGTCAAAGTAAGCGAGCGGCTTGCCGATGTTGGCGCCGAGGTCACCGAAGTCGAAATTCCACTGTCCGGCCACCTGCACGGCCGGGAGGTTCCGCGGAATGCCCGCCGCGGACGGTCCGCCGAGCCAGGCGGCCTCGGCATCCGACAGCTTGCCGGACCGGATTTGGATCGAGTTCACCCACATCTTGCGGCGCTCGTCCTGGTCGCCATCCGCAAACAGGATCGCCGTGGGCAACAACGCCCGGCGCGGATTGTCCAACCCCTGGTTCGCCGTCCAGTCGTCCTGCTTGATCCCGTCCACGTACTTCGTCACCACCGGCGGATTGGCCGCCATGTCGTAGGCCGCCACCACCCGGTGCCATTCCCCCGCCGTGAACGTGCCCCGCCCGTTGTACCCGCCCCCGCCCTGCCCGAAGTTGT
>CAYNCT010000097.1:7771-13392 GCA_964396005.1 uncultured Verrucomicrobiota bacterium
GGTTCACCCGCGTCCCGCCGCCGTTGGGCGCGATGCCGTGCGTCATGACGTAGCCGATCTCGCGCCGCACATCCCCGGGAATCTCCATGACGCGCGCCACCTCGCCGCGAATGGGCGCGACGCCCAGGTCGGCCGTGGTGCCAAACCGCGTGCCCGCCGCCGTGAGCCCTGACGGGCCGTCGAAGTATTGCAGGGCCTGACCGACCGTCGCCCGCAAGTCGCCGCTGTCGAAATCCCACTGGCCCGCCACCTGGGTTGCCGAACCGCCGCTGACCACGATGCCGAACGTCCACGTCGCGGTGGTGGTCACGCCCGCCGAGTCCTTGAACTCGAGCCGGACGGTGTTGTTGCGATCGGGACGCGAGGCGTTGGGCGCGTACGAAAGCTTGATCTGGTTGCCCGCTTTGACGAGGGACTGCGGCGTGACTTGGGCGTCATTGAGGAACAGCCGCACGTCCGCCGTGGCCACGGTGGTTGCGCCATCCACAATCAACGCCTCGATGGGCGCGGCGGCGCTGTTCCCCTCCGACCCCGCCGCCGGCTCGGCGTCCGCGACGTAAGGACCGCGCGCGGCGGCGACGGTCGTGTCAGCGTAGGCGACCAGCGCGCCCGGTAGCACCGGGTCGTTGACCAGAATCCGGTCGCCATTGCTTTGAACCGTGTAGAAATCGAGGCTCCCGCCGCCGCCGGTTTGCCAGTAAAGGATGCGGAACGGGTACAACCCGGCCACCGGGGCGCGGACCGTGAACTGGTTTTCGTTCCGCCACTTGTTCTGAAAACCGGGCGCAATCCGCTCGTACTCGGCCACTTTGACCCCGAAGAAATCGCGCGGGTTGGTGGCGACGAACACCTGGTAAGCGTCATCGTCGTTGATGTCCGTGCGCTCCGAGGTGGTGCTGATGCCCAGCTTGTGCTCACCGGCCGTCAACTGCAGGAAGGTGACCACCTCGACGGCAAACTTGTCCGGATGCGCTCCCGAACCCGGGATGCCGGGGAAGAACTGCGAATTAAAGAACGCCAGCGGATTGCCCTCGAGGTCGGTGATCTCGACGTCCTCGCTGTTGAGCTCGAAGTTGACGGTGGACGCCAGATAGGCCCCGCCGGGTTCCGGGCCGGGAACGGCTTCGTTGGGAATGAGGGCGCCGCTGGCATCGGTAAGCGTGCCGTTGATTTGCTGGCGGGCGCGGATGGCATTGTTCGCGACGGTGGCGTCGGCGGGCGCCTGCGCGACGCGAACGGTAAACCCGCGAGTGGTTGACGAGCCCAATGGCAGGGCGGCCGAGGCCGGAAGATCAACCGTGGCGGCTGATCCCTGCAGGCCGACCAGCAAAACACCGGTGGCTACCCAGCCGGCGGCGGAACGAACGTGAGGAGGTTTCATGGAGGTGGGGAACTAGTAACGACTGCCACAGGAAGCATCGCACCCGGCGCGGGCCACCGCGACAACAAGGAACAAGAGCGAACTTCTCAAAAGCATTTCCGGGGCTGAAGTAGCACCGGACCGGTGCCGGTGCAACGAGGAACGGCAGAAAACCGGCCGAACTATTGAAATTGCGGGTGCGCCAGCAAACGCTCCCACGAGTCATCGCTGAGCCGCGCCTGGCGATACACCGGCTCTCGCAGCGGCTCGGCCGAGGTGGACCGCCGCGCCCGCGCCAGCCAGCGCCGATCCAGCGGCGCCTCGATCAGCGGCGCCGCGTTGGCCGCCACGGTGGTTTCCTCCTTTTCTCCCGTGGCCCGGCCAGCCCCGACGAAAAACCCCGCCAGCAGCAACGTCACCCGCAGCAGCGTGCTGCGCGAATAGGTCGGCAGCGCGCATGGCCGGGCCGGGTCCAGGAGACGATGGATGCGCGCGAACAGGGGCAGCGTCCACATCGCGGGGTTTTTGGCCGGCGAGAAGGCGTCGAACATGATCACGTCGGGTTGCGGCAGGGCGGCCGCCGCCGCACTGGCCATCAACGCCGGGAAATCGCCGCGGTGGACTTCCCAGTGAACCGGCCGGCCTGCATCGCAAAACGCTGTGCAGGGCACGCGCAGCAACTCCTCGAGCACACACTCGTATCCTTGCGGGTAGGCCAACTCCCGCGCGTGGGCAACGGCAAAACGCAGCGGGGCCAGGGTGTGATCGAAGCTCACCAAGCGCAGCGGCCGCGCCACCGCGCGCGTATGCCGCAACACCGTGACCGCGTTGGCGGCAGCCCCAAGGCCCACATCCCAAATCACGAACTCCCCCGCCCCGGCCCGCAGGCGCTCCACCAGCCGGAGTTGGCGCACGTAGAGCGCCTCCGCTTCGGCCACCGGACCGATGACCGGATGAAACGTCTCGTCCTCCGCCAGGGCATGGACGCTGAAGGCGCCACTCGCCAGTCTTACCAGCTGATAACCAGACACGCAGTCCACGCGCGGAGTGAAGCACCAATTCGGGACCTGCTGAAGCCGGGACCTGCTGAAGCCGGGACCTGCTGAAGCGCGGATCGCAAGCTTCGAGCGCGGCCTCAACCCGAGCGGCTCCGCCAACGGCATCTCCGAAATGCTGGCGAATGAGTCTTGCCGGTCGCCCACGAGCCAGTTGCCCGTGCGGTTATTCCAGCTCCACCCAGCGTTGCGACTCGGCGGATTCGAGCGCCGCGTCCATCACTGCTTGCACGCGGGCGCCGTCATGAAACGTCACGGCACACGGTCGCTGTTCCCGGATGGCCGCGATGAATTCGTACGCCTGGTCGTAACGAAAGGTCACCAAGGGGTCGCCGACGCCGGGGTCCCGCGGCGACCCGGGCCAGACCCAGAATTCCCGCGGCACCGCCAGCGGCCGGAACCCCGGCCCCCCGCGCCGACCGGCCTGCAGTTCGTTCCACTTACCCGTGGTGAACTCGAAACTGCCCTCGCTGCCGTTAATCTCCACCTGGTCCAAACTGCGCCACGACTCATTCCGCCCGCTGGCCAGCTTCGAGCTTTCGAGGACACCGGTGGCGCCGCTCGCGAACTCGGCGAGGAGGGCGACCCAGTCATCGGTGTCGTTGGGCGCGCCGTCACGCACGGGCGTCAAGGTCTTGACCCGGGCGACCAGCCGCTTCAGGGGACCAACCAGGCGAAGTGCGAAGTCAATCCGGTGGCTGAGCATGTCGCCGAGTTCGCCCGATCCGGCGAGCCGGCGCTGCTGGCGCCAGCCCAAGTTGCGCGTGCCCCAATCCTGCAGGCGGCAGGAACGGTAGTGATACGGCTCACCCAGGTCGCCGCGCGCGACGAGGTGACGCAGATACCGCATGGCGGGCACAAACTGGTATGTGAACGCCGTCATGTGCCGCACGCCGGCCCGCTCGGCGGTCTCCGCCATTAGCCGGGCGTCTGCCGCATTCAAGGCGAGCGGCTTTTCACAGAGCACGTGCTTGCCCGACCGCGCGGCCGCCAGGGCAATCGGCGGATGCAAGAAGTTCGGCGTGGCAATGATCACCGCGTGAACGTCCTCCCGCGAGGTGATGTCCTCCCAGCGCGTCGAGGTCACGGGCGCGCCGGTGCGCTGCCGCGCCTGCTCGAGGGTCACGGGGTCGGCATCGCACAGGGCGTGAACCTTCACTTCCGGGCACAAGGCCAGGCCGGGGAGATGGTTTTGCAGGGTGATCCCGCCGCAACCGACGATCGCGATGTTCAGCGTGCGCATGGCGCCGGAGCCTCTCGGATGCCGTGCAGGCCGGCAAGTTTGACTTGCACCATCCATCAGAATTTGGAGAAGTCGGGCACCCTATGCTACCGACCGCTACTAGCTACCAAGCAATGCAATCTGACGGGTCAACCGAACGAGTGTCACGACGCTACCGCGCCGCCTTGCCACCGGCGGCCCACCGCCTCTTGCCGGGTGTTGCGAGCGGGCTGGCCTTGTGCTCCTCGCTCCTGGCAACGGACATCGGACGCGAGGTCGCCATCCCCCGCCATCTGCGCGACGGCGAGGAGTTCTTCCTCTCCGTTACGGAGTTGATCGCTTACGGGCAGAAACTCTTCGCCGCCAACTGGACCTCGCAGGAGGGCGCGGGCCGTCCCCTGGTCAAGGGCACCGGTGCGCCGCTCTCCGATCCCTCCCGCCCGCTGGTGTTCCCCCGGAACTTCAATCGGATTTCCGCGCCGGACGCCAACTCCTGCGCCGGCTGTCATGACAACCCCGTCACGGGCGGCCACGGGGACCTGGTCGGCAACGTCTTCGTGCTCGCCCAGCGCTTCGATTTCGCCTCCTTCAATCTCTTGGACACGTTGCCCACCTGTGAGACGGTGGACGAACGCGGCCAGCACGTCACGCAGCAGGACATCGGCAACTTCCGCGCCACGCCGGGCATGTTCGGGGCCGGCTACATCGAGATGCTGGCGCGGCAGATGACCGCGGACCTGCAGACCATCCGCAACAGCCTCAAACCCGGCCAGACCGCGCCCCTGGTGTCCAAGGGCATCTCCTTCGGCACGCTAACGCGCCGGGCCAACGGCACCTGGGACACCTCCGGGGTGCAAGGCCTCGCCGCTCCAAGCCTGGTGTCGGTTTCCGCGACCGCTCCGCCCAGCCTGATCATCCGGCCCTTCCACCAAGCGGGCCATGTGATCTCGCTGCGCCAGTTCTCGAACAACGCGTATAACCACCACCACGGAATGCAACCGGCCGAGCGCTTCGGCGCGGGGACGGACCCCGATGGCGACGGGTTCGCCAATGAAATGACCCGGGCCGATGTCACGGCGGTTTCGATCTTTCAGGCCACGATGGCCGTCCCGGGCCGGGTGATTCCCAGCGATCCGGCCATCGAGGCAGCCGTGCTCACCGGGGAGGCGCGGTTCGCGCAAATCGGGTGCGTGCGGTGCCACGTGGCCGCGCTGCCCCTGGACAACTACGGCTGGATTTTCACCGAGCCCAATCCCTTCAATCCCGCCGGCAATCTCCGGCCCGGTGACGCCCCCACCCTCAGCGTGGACCTGAGCGACCCGCAACTCCCCCAGCCGCGACTGCCTGTCAGCTCCGCGGGCGTGGTCTGGGTGCCGGCCTTCACCGACCTCAAGTTGCACGACATCACCTCGGGGCCGGACGATCCCAACCGCGAACCCATTGACATGAACCAGCCGGCCGGGACGGCCGGTTTCTTCGCCGGTAACGGCCATTTCCTGACCCGCCGCCTGTGGGGACTCTACGGCAAACCCAACTTCTACCACCACGGGCTCTACACGACGATGCGGGAGGCCATCCTGGCCCACGCAGGCGCCGCGCAGGCGGAGCGCGAGGCCTTCGAGGCGCTGCCACCCGACGAGCGCGATTGCGTGATCGAGTTCCTCAAAACGCTCCAGGTGCTGCCCCCGGGAACCACCAGCCTGGTGGTGGACGAAACGGGCGCCGGGCGGGTGTGGCCGCCGCTGGAGTTGCTGCATGTCCAACGGCAGGGAACCACCGTCACGCTGCGTTGGACGCCGGATTCGCCGCTGAGCCCCACGCCCCGCCGGTGTCAGGTGCAGCGCCGGGAACAGCTCTCCGGGGGAGCCTGGGAAAACCGCGGCGAGCCCACCACCGCCACGGAGTTCACCGACACCAGCACCTTCGCCAGCGCTTTTTACCGCGTCGTGCTGGTCGAAGACTGAACGCCCGCCACGCCCGGCCG
>CAYNCT010000098.1:0-13191 GCA_964396005.1 uncultured Verrucomicrobiota bacterium
GTGGACATCTTCCGCAAACCGGAGGCGGTGCCGGCAATTGTGGAAGACGCCATCGCCATCGGCGCCAAGGTGGTGTGGATGCAGGACGGCATCGCGCACAACGCCGCGGCGGACCGCGCCCGCGCCGCCGGCCTGCGGGTTGTGATGAGCAAATGCCTGTTGCGGGAACACCGGCGGCTGGCGCTTTGAATTCCATGGCCACTCCTCTGCCCCATACTCCTCGGCGTTTCCAATGGCGCGCACTGACTTCGGTGCTGATCGCCGCTTCGTTTGTTGTGCTGCTGGCGACCGGGCTCGTGTTGTTCGTCGCGCCGCTGGGGCGAATCGCGAACTGGACCGCCTGGAACGTGCTCGGTCTCCGGAAAACCGACTGGGCCGGACTCCACATCACCTTCAGCGCGTTGTTCCTGGTGGTGACGGTGTTCCACCTGGTCTTCAACTGGCGGCCGCTGGTCAGTTACTTCAAAGACCGGCTGACCCGGCGCCCCGGGTTTCGTCCTGAGTGGGCGCTGGCCGTGCTCATCGTGGGCGGGGTCTTCGCGGGCACGCGCCTGGCCGTGCCGCCGTTTTCCACCGTGTTGGCCTGGAACGAGGATTTGAAGCAAAGCTGGGACGCGCCGGCCAACCGTGCTCCGATTCCGCACGCGGAGTTGCTCACCCTTCGCGAACTGGCCGCCAAAGGCGGCGTTCCGGTGGAAACAGCGGCTGCCCGTCTTGAGGCGCGCGGGTTGAAGGGCTTCGCCCCGGAAACGGTGGTGCAGGAGATTGCCGCCGCGGCCAACCTGTCGGCGCAACAGGTGTATGCGATCATTCTCGGCAGCGGTGAACGCGGCGGGGGGCGGGGCGAGGGGCGCAGCGGCCAGGGGGCGGGCGGCGGCCCGGGCCGCAAGACTCTCGAAGAGTTCTGCGCGGAGGAAGGTCTGGCGCTGAGCGAAGCGCTGGCGCGCCTCGCGGCGCGCGGCATCACCGCCAACAGCAGTCAGACCTTGCGAGAAATTGCGGTGGCCGCCGGTTACTCGCGACCCTACGAAATTCTGGACATCCATCGGGGAGGAGGCGCCCAACCATGAAGCTTAACCTTGCCAAGCAGCTTTTCCTCGTATTCGCCGCGGTTGCGACGGTGCTGGTGGTCTCGCGCGAACAGCCGGCGGTCTGCCTCGCTCCGAGTTGCGAGGATGGGCGGAGTCCCGCTGCCCCGATGCTCCTGGCCGCAGCGGTCTCCGGGACCAGCGAGGCCAAGCCGTCCCTGGAGGAACGGGCGCTCGCGAAAGGCCGGCAGGCGGCGACCCGAACCTTCGGCCTCCTGAGTTCCAACCTGCAGCACGCCATCAAGACGAGCGGGGTGACCAACGCGCTGCCGTACTGCTCGGCGCTGGCGGATCCGCTGACCCAACAGGTCGCCCGGGAACTGAACGCCGACATCCGCCGCGTGACGCACCGGCCGCGCAATCCCAAGGGCGCGGCCTCTGCGGAGGAGTTGGAACTGATCAGGCGCTACCAAGCGGCTTTGACGAAGGACACGAACGCCGTGGCTCCCACCCTTGTGACCAACACCGCTGGCCGGATTGTGTTCTACTCCCCGATCGTCATCACCAACGCGCTCTGTCTGCAGTGCCACGGAGCGCCGGAAACCGAGGTCCGGCCCGAAACTCTCGCCGCGATCGCCAAGCTGTACCCCCGCGATCAAGCCACGGGCTTCAAGCTCGGTGACCTGCGCGGGCTGTGGCGGGTGGAATTCAGCCGCGAAAGCCTGGAAACCGGACGCTGAGGGCGCCGGGGTGCCGGTTCGGTCAGCGTTCTGAACCCGTTAGTGAGTGGCTGGCCACTCTCCTCCAGGTCAGGCAGTTTTTTTCCGTCGCGGAACGGTCGCGGCGGACCTTCTGGCTGGCTGGCCACGCTTCCGGGAGGAAGCGCCGGGCGGCGATGCGGCCGGCCGGCGTGGGCGTTTGGTTTCCATCTCCGGCTCGTGCGGCGCGGTCTTTTCGTGGATGATTTGCCGCATTCGGTCGAGTTTCTCGTCAATCTCCGCCTTTGCCCTGGCCAGGCCGGCCTGGGTCAGATTCACCGCATCTGCCAGCAGGTCGCAGCCCTTGCGGATGCGCTGGGAGTACGCCCCCTCCGTCAATTCAATGCCGCGGTCCTTGAGGAAGAAGGTCAGGTTGGCAAACAACTCATCGGGTTTGATTTCTTTCATGTGAACCTCACTCGCGGCGCCAGCATGAGGCGGCAGCGCGCGGCCGCCAATTACGGTTTGCCGGTGGGTTTATAGCCGCTCGCCGCCCGCCGGATGCCTTGCTAGCTTGACCGCGTGGCCAAACCCAACGCCATCGAACTGGGCGACGGCTCGCGTTTGCCGATCCTGTACGAGGACCGCGCGGTGCTGGCGATTGACAAGCCCGTGGGTTGGATGCTCGTGCCGTTCAACTGGCAGCGCACCCGCTGGAATCTCCAGGCCGCCCTCGAGTCCGCGGTCCGTTCGCGCGCCTTCTGGGTCGTGTCGCGGCAACTGACCTTTCTCCGCCACGTGCATCGCCTCGATGCCGAGACCAGCGGCGTCCTTCTCCTCGGCAAGAGCCGGGGCGCGGTCGAAGCTCTGGGCGAACTCTTCGAGTCGCGCGCGATGGAGAAGACCTATCTGGCCGTGGTCAGCGGGGTTCCTTCGCGAGCGACCTGGGACTGCCGGCTCAAACTGGGCCCCGATCCCAAGGCCATCGGGCGGGTGCGGGTGGACCCGCGGTTGGGCAAGGACGCCGAGACGGCGTTCCGCCTGCTGGCCAGCCGGCGCGATGCGTTGTTTGGGGAAATCTCCCTCGTCGAGGCCCGGCCGGTCACCGGCCGCACCCATCAAATCCGTGTCCATCTGGCGGCCACCGGGCATCCCGTGGCGGGGGATCCGCTTTACGGACTGCCGGCCACGCAAGGTAGCCAACCGATGGGGCTGCGCGCGGTGCGACTGGCCTATCGGTGCCCCTTCACCCGCCGGCGCGTGGACATCCGCGCGCCGGCGGCGGAGTTCTTGCGCGAGTACGGTTTCTCCAGCGTGGCCTTCGACGCCGACGTCGCCACGACGGCGCCGTTGCCACCTCCCCGGTCGCCGCGTGTCTCTCGCGATCTACCGAAGGCCCGACGCCCCGCCTGACCGGCCCAGCCAGTCCTCCCGCAGCACCGCGAGGATCACCACGTCCTCGAACACGCCCCACTTGCGGACGCGCTGGCGCAGGACCCCTTCGCGCCGCATGCCCAGCTTCTCCAGCACGCGGCCGGAGGCCGGGTTGCGGACCAGGTGATGCGCGCAGACGCGATTGAGACCGAGCGCGAGGAAGGCGTGTGCCACCACGGCGCCGGCGGCCTCGGTGGCGAAGCCCCGGCCCCACAAATCCACGGCGATCCAGAATCCCAGCTCCGCCTGGGCGTGCTCGTAATGGATGTCGCGCAGGGCCACGGTGCCGATCAGTTGGGAATCGGTCCGGCGGGTGACGGCGAAGACGAGTTGGCCCGGTGATTCGTCCGCGCGAATCTGGCGCGCAATCCAATCCTGCGCCTGCGATTCCGAGAACGGATGCGGAATAGAAATCATCGTGTCGGCGATTTCCCTCCGCCCGGCGATGCGGGCCGCTTCCGGCGCGTCCTGCAGGGTTATTGGCCGGAGGCGCAGCCGGGCGGTTTCGAGAATGAGTTCAGCCATGGTCGGCAACCGGTCGCCCGTCCGTTCAAGCGGCGGCTGCGGTCCCTGGTCACCAGGGGCCGGCCGGGGCCGACCGCGCATCGGCCCCGCGCGGTTTCACGCGGACTTGATCGCGTACCTCGCCCGCTGGGGGCGGAGCTTGAGGCGCTGGTTGGCGTCGGCGTCGCCAACGAACTGCTCCCGTTGCGGATCCCACTTGAGCGGCCGGTTGACGCGCGTGGCGATGTCACTGAGGTGGCACAAAATGTCCGCCTGCACGCTGTCCTCGATGGGACAGATCGCCGGCCGCCGGCTCTTGATTGCGTCGAGGAAGTTGCGGACGTGATTCGAGCTCTTCGGGAGCAGGTGGTCCGCGTCGCCGAACTTGGTCTCGATGAGCTGGTCAGGCTGGGTGCGGATCTGGGTGCGATCCACCAGCACCCAGCCGTCCGTACCCTCGAATGCCGTGCCGTGGTCCACGATTTGCGTGTACTTCCGTTGCCACTCGCTCAGGTCGTTCAGCGGAGAGGGAGCTGCGCCGTTCGGGGTGCCCCGATGGTGCAGGGTCACGCCGTCGGCGAATTGGAACTTCACATCCCACGCGACCGAGGTGTTGCAGGCGCCCTCGCGCGGAATCTCGCCCGGTCCGCTGACCTCGAGCACTCCCCGCATCATGTCCGGATGCCCCCAATAAGCGATGTCGAGCGGATGCACCCCCCAGCCGGCGATGAAGCCCAGCGCGTAATCGTAGTTGAACCACCAGGTCTTCCACGCGCCGCCTTCATCGTAAGCCTTACCAAGGGTGTAGGGCGTCTGCGGGGCCGGGCCCAGCCAGAGTTCATAGTCAAGGTCGGCGGGTGGCTGAGCGGGGGCCGTGGAGCCCCCCGGTTTGCTGGCCGAGCACCAGACATTGATGTGCTTGAGCCTGCCGATGCGCCCGTTGCGCACCAGTTCGCACGCGAGCCGGAACTGCTGACTCGACCGCTGCTGGGTTCCGAACTGGAAGATCACCCGTTTCTCCTGACACACCTGGCGGAGAAGCTGGTCCTCCTCGACCGAGAGCCCCATCGGTTTTTCGAGGTACAGGTCCTTGCCGGCGCGCGCCGCGGCCAGGGCGATTGGCACATGCCAGTGGTCCGGCGTGGCGATCAGGAGCGCGTCAATCTCCGGCCGGGCGACCAATTCGCGGTAGTCATAGAGGGTTTGGACCGCGTTGTCTCGGTACGCGGCGTTGACCATCTTTACGGCCTCCGCGAGGTGGCGCTGCGAGACATCGCACAGGGCGACCACCCGACAATCCGCCTGGGGCAGGAAGTTGCTCATCACGCCGCGTCCCTGGGGGCCGACGCCCACGCAACCCACGTGAATGCGCTTGCTGGGCGCGTCGGCGCCGAGCACGGACGCGGGAATCAGCGACGGCAGCCAAACGGTAGCGGCACCCGCCTGCAGAAAACGGCGGCGCGAGGTCCGGGTGGGGAAACGTGACTTCATGGGTTGAGGGTGCTGCGCCGTCGCCGCAGCGTCAATCATGCAAGGGCGTGCCAGCGCGCCCGGTGAACAACCTGCCCTTGTGCGGCTCGATTGCTGCCTTGCGCCGCCCCGCCGCGGTTTTTACCTTCCACCGCATGAAGACAGGAGTGTTCTCCCCTCGCGTCGGCTGCTCGCTCGCCGCTGCCTGGCTGCTGATGCTTCCGGCGGCGTGGAGCCAGACCGGCGGTGCGGACGCGGCGTTTCGCCAGGAGATGGAGGAACGGTATGAACAGTTGCGCATCCGCGCGGAGGAAACCCAGGCCGCGCAGGTGCTGCTCCAGAAGCGCCTGGCGTCCCTGGCGGACGAGTTGCAGGCGCTGCGCCAGCAACTGGATCGCGGCAACCCGGACGCCGCGTCGCGCGAGGAACTGCGCCGGCTGGCCGAGAGCATCCGCGAGATTGATCGCAAGCGGGAGGAGGACAAGCGGCTGATCCTCGAGGAACTTCGCAAGCTCGCGAGCGCACCGCCGCCAGCCGCCACCACGCCCAAGCGGCCCGAGCCCCAGCCCTCCGCAGAGACGCCACCCGCCGGACCCCGCAAAGGCTACGAATACGAAATCAAGCCCGGCGACACCATCGCCGCCATCGTCGCCGCCTATCAGCAAAGCGGCGTCAAGGTCACGGTTCAGCAGGTGTTGAAAGCGAACCCGAATCTGAACCCGAACCGCTTGACGGTGGGCAAGAAGGTCTTCATCCCGGACCCCAACGCACCTTGACCCGGCTGCTCGCCGGCAGCCGCCCGGCAGCCGCCCGGTGGCCGCCCTCACGACTCCGAGGACGCCGTTCCCTGTGCCCGGTGGGGCGGCCCGGAGCGCCCGCCAACCGGCATGGGCAATGCTCCCCACGGAGGCATGAAGTTGGGCATAAACATGGCGAGCCGGAAAACGGAACTGCTGCGGGCGATGGCCCGGCGGCAGGTCCGGCGGCTCAACGGCGCGTGGCTGGAGCGACTGACCCCCGCGGCTACTCCCCCGGCCGGGTGCAGCCAGTGGGCGCCGACGATCCTCGAAAAACCCGCCCGGTGATCGCGAGGACGTCCCGGGCCGCCCGGGCTCGCGCCTCGAGCCCAACTTTGCAGCGCCCCGCCCTTTGACCCGTCGCGCCCCGGCAGCCGGTGGCTTCCGATTTCGGCTGTCGCCGGCGGTCGTTCCCGCGCATCCTGCGCGCATGAACGATTGGATTGCCCAATATCTCGCCGCGCAAAAAGCGGCGCTGGACTCCATCCCGGTGGACGCGGTGGCCCGCGTCATTGGCCTGCTGCACGAGGCATGGCGCGAGGGACGGCAGGTGTTTGCCTTCGGCAACGGCGGCAGTGCCGCCAACGCTTCGCACTTCGCCACCGACCTCGGCAAGGGCTCGTCGGACAAGCTCGGCCGCCGGTTCCGGGTGCTTTCGCTCAATGACAACGTGAGCTGGTTGACCGCCCTCGGTAATGACTACGCTTACGAGGACGTGTTCGTCGGGCAGTTGCAGAACTACGCCCGGGCCGGCGACGTGGCGCTGGTGATGAGCGTCAGCGGTAACTCGCCCAACGCGGTGAAGGCGGTCGAGTGGGCCAACGGCCACGGGCTGCGGACGGTCGCGTTGGTCGGCGCCCGGCGGGGTCGGTTGGCCGACCTCGCGCACGAGGTGATCGTGATCGCCGACACCCACTACGGCCGCGTGGAAGACTGCCACATGGGCATCTGCCACCTGCTCTGCTACGCCTTCATGGAGCGCCCGGAATTCGCGGCGCCGGCCAACTGACCCGGCCGCGCGGGCCGTTCAGGCCGCGAGGCGCAGATGCTTTTGTTCCGGCCGCGGCGGCGGCGCGGGCCGCCATTCAATGGCCGCGTCCACGATGCGGTGCATTTGGCGGAACCACCACCGCGCCCGTTCCGAGCGGCTTACGGAGCGCTCGGGTGGCCGGAAGTTGGCGCCGGGGTCAAACACCAGTTCGAGTTGTTGCGAGTTCATCGGATGCCTTTCGTTTCGTAACGGGCACCAGATTGGGCCGGGGGGTGGGACAAGTACCGGCCGGCGCCGGCGATTTTTCGTTTTTTCTGCTCCCGGCCGCAGAACTCGCCTGGCAACCGGAAAGCGTCGCCCCGCCCGTCCCGCTCCCGCCCGGCGCCGGGGCGCGGAAGACGACCTTGCCCGCTGGCCGTCCGACTGGTCAGATGAAGAAAACGCGGGACACCCATGCCAGCACCAGCCTTTTCATCGCGCGGGACCGCCGGCCGCGGCGACCTGATGGCCTTGCCGGACGGGTGCGCCCGTGCCAATCGCTTTGAGCCCTTCCATGAGACTGCAACTGCTTGACTGGCTGATCATCACGGCGTCGCTGTTGATTTGTTTTGTGCCGGCGCTGTTTTTCGGCAAACGCGCCGGACGGAACACGGCCGAGTTTTTCGTTTCCGGGCGGGCGGTTCCCTGGTGGCTGGCGGGCCTCTCAATGGTCGCCACCACGTTCAGCAGCGACACGCCAAACCTGGTCACGGACATCGTTCGCCAGAACGGCGTGGCCGGAAACTGGGTGTGGTGGGCGTTCGTGCTGACCGGGGTGGCGACGGTCTTCTTTTACGCGCGCCTGTGGCGGCGCTCGGAGGTGATGACCGATCTGGAGTTGTACGAAGTGCGGTATTCGGGGCAGGCAGCGAGCGTGGTGCGCGGCTTTCGGGCGGTGTATCTCGGGCTGTTCTTCAACTGCGTGATCATGGCCACGGTCAACCTGGCCGCCTGCAAGATCGCCAACGTTCTCTTCGGGCTGCCGCGCTGGCAGACGCTGCTGGTGGTGGGCGTGCTCAACGTGATCTTCGCCGCGCACGCCGGTCTCTGGGGCGTGCTGGTCATTGATATGCTCCAGTTCCTGCTGATGATGACGGCGGTGATCGCGGCCGCGTACTTCGCGGTCGAGCAGGTCGGCGGGCTCGGGGTGATGGTGGACAAGCTGGCGGCGCCGCTGCCCGGGCCGGACGGCCAAACCCTGATTCAGTATCTCAACCTGCTGCCGGACTTCGCGAACAACTGGGAGCTCGCCATGGCCGTGTTCATCATGCCCATCGCCGTCCAGTGGTGGGCCGTTTGGTATCCGGGCGCGGAACCGGGCGGCGGCAGCTACATCGCCCAGCGCATGCTGGCCTCCAAGACCGAGAAGGACGCCCTCGGCGCGGTCCTGTTCTTCAACCTCGCCCATTACGTGCTGCGACCCTGGCCGTGGATTCTCGTCGCGCTGTGTTCGTTGATCGTCTTCCCCCGGCTGGCGGACATCCAGCAGGCGTTTCCAAACCTGGATCCCCGGCTGCTGGGCCATGACATCGCCTACCCGGCCATGATGAAGTTCCTGCCGGTCGGCTTCCTTGGCTTGATGGTCGGCGGCTTGCTGGCCGCCAATTCCTCGACGCTGCTGACCCACCTGAACTGGGGCGCCTCGTATCTGGTGCACGACTTCTACCGGCGCTTCCTGCGCCGCGACGCGGCGGAGCGGCACTACGTCTGGGCGGGCCGCCTGACCACGGTCGGCCTGTTCCTGGTCTCGGCGGCGATGGTCTATCTGATTGATACCGCGAAGGGCGGCTTCAACATCATCCTCCAGATCGGCGCCGGCACCGGCCTGTTGTACCTGTTGCGTTGGTTCTGGTGGCGCATTAACGCCTGGTGCGAAGTGGTGGCCATGGTGAGTTCCTTCGCGGTGTCCGTGGCCATCCTGATCGCCAACAAGCTGCACGCCGCCCTGGTCAAACAGGCGGTCGCGGCCACCCTGCCCCAGGTGTTTGCCGGCCAGCCGGACGTGTTGGCGGCAAAGCTCAAGGCGGTCGAAGCACTGCCCGTCGCGCCTTACATCGCGGATCATCAGGCGCTGGTGCTCACGGTCGTCTTTACGACCTTCTGCTGGTTGGTTACGGCCTTCCTGGGCCCGCAAACCGACCGGCAGACGCTGATCGCGTTTTACCGGAAGGTCCGGCCGTTTGGGCCCGGTTGGCGGCGCGTTCGCGCGGAGGCGGGGATTTCCGAGGCTGAAGCCGCAGCCACGCACGAGAACATCCCGCTGGCGCTGGTGGGGTGGAGCGCGGGTTGCGCGACGATCTGGTCCTCTCTCTTCGCCGTCGGCAACTTCCTGTACGGGCGGACGGGCGTCGCGCTGGCGCTGACCGGAGTCTTCGTGGTGTGCGGCCTGATCCTGCTGCGCGTCATCAAGACCCTGTGGGGGGACCGGGAGTCCCGGCGGCTCAGCAGCGGCGCCCCGGCCGCTTGACAACAAACGCCACGAAGCCGCGTGGCCAGGTCCGGGGCGGGTCCCGAAGAAACGGATTGGAACCGTTCGCGCGCCGCCGCTGGCGGGGTGGACGGGGGGTCAGGTGCGTTGTTCCGTGGCCGCGCGCAGACGGCTCTGGTGGCGGCCAAAGGTGAGGTAGATCAACAGCCCGGCGCTCATCCAACCGGCAAACCAAATCCACGTGATCCACGGCAGCCGGAACATGAGGAACAGGCAGCAGGCAATGGCCAGCAAGGGCACCCACGGCACCCAGGGCACCCGGAAGGGCCGCGGCCGGTGCGGGTCGGTTTGCCGCAGGATCAACACCCCGGCGGCCACCAGGATGAACGCCAGCAGCGTGCCGATGTTGGTCAGCTCCACCAGCTCGGCGATGTTCGCGAGGGACGAAAAAGCGGCGACAAACAAACCGGTCAGCAGAGTCGTGATGTGGGGAGTGCGCCAGCGGGGATGGACCTTGGCGGCCCAGGCCGGCAGCAGTCCATCGCGGGCCATCGAGAAAAAGATGCGCGTCTGCCCCACCTGAAACGGGAGCAGCGCGGAAGTGGTGGCCAGCACGGCGCCGAAGGCGATGATCCCGGCGGTCCAGTTCATGTCGAGCGCCCGGAACACCGCCGCCAGGGGCTCGGAGTTGCCGAGGGTGTTCCACCGGGCCATGCCCGTGAGCACCACGGCCACCGCAACATAGATCACCGTGCAGATGACCAGGCTCCCGAGGATGCTCAGCGGCATGTCACGCTGGGGATTGCGCGCCTCCTCGGAGGCGGTCGAGACCGCGTCAAAGCCGATGTAGGCGAAGAAGATGATGGCCGCGGCGCTCGAGATGCCGTGAAAGCCGTTCGGCGCAAAAGGCGTCCAGTTCTCCGGCTTCACGTAAAACGCGCCCAGGATCACGAAGAAGGCGATGATCCCGAGTTTCGCCACGGCGAGGATCGAGTTGGCCCGGGCGGTCTCGCGGATGCCAATCAACGTGATCCAGGTGATGACCGCGACAATGCCAAAGGCGGGGAGATTGAAAACGATCGGCAGCCCCAGCAAATGCGGCGCGGTCCGGAGCGCCTCGGCGTCGCGGAGAATCCCGGCCGCGAGGGGCGCCGCGTCGCCGGCTGCCACGGCTTGCGCGACCAGCGCGGTCGCCTGCAGAGCCGAGCGGTAGTCGGTGCCCAGCCAGGGCGGAAGCACCACGCCGAAGCCGCGCAGCAGTTCTTGAAAGTAGCCCGACCAGGAAATGGCCACCGCGGCATTGCTGACGGCGTATTCGAGGATCAAGTCCCAGCCGATGAGCCAGGCGATCAGTTCACCGAGCGTGGCGTACGCGTAGGTGTAGGCCGAGCCGGCCACGGGCACCATCGCCGCAAACTCCGCGTAGCACAGCGCTGCGAAACCGCAGGCCACCGCCACCATCACGAAGGAGATCGCCAGCGCCGGGCCGGCGCCGACGTGGTTGGCGCCGCCGGCAGCGGCGGTGCCGACCGTCGAGAAGATGCCGGCGCCCACGATGGCCCCGACGCCCAGCAGCGTGAGTTGCACCGGCCCCAGCGTGCGGCGGAGTTGATGTTCCGGCTTCTCCGAGTCGGCGAGCAGTCGGGCGAGGGGTTTGCGGCGAAACAGGAGCCTCATGCGCGGTCAGGCCGAGTAGTCGAGGTACACCGTCTTGAGGCGGCTGTAGAACTCCACCGCGCCGGCGCCCTGTTCCTTAAAGGTGTCCGTGCTGGACCGCTTCACCCCGCCGAAGGGCGCCTGCAGCGCCAGGCCGGTGCTGAGCTGGTTGATCTTCACCACGCCGGCTTCGATCCGTTCGGCGTAGATCATGGCCCGCTTGAGGTGGCGGGTGACGATCGAGGCCGAGAGGCCGAATTCCACCCCGTTGGCGACGCGGAGCGCTTCCTCAAAATCCTCGACCCCGAGGACTGCGACCACCGGCCCGAAGACCTCCTCGCAGGCGATCGTCATCGCGGGCGAAACCTCGCCCAGCACGGTGGGTTCCATGAACCAGCCGTGCGCCCGCTCGCCATCCGTGAGCTGCCGCCCGCCGCAGAGCAGGCGCGCGCCCTGGCGGACGGCTCCGTCCACGTAGGCCAGATTGCTGGTGAGCTGGGCCTCGCTGACGGCGGGGCCCATGTCCACGCCCGCCGTCAGGCCGTTGCCGACTTTCAGGGCCTGCGCCCTGGCGACCAGCTTCGCGGTGAACGCCGGCAGGACCGGGCGCTCGACGATGACCCGGCTGGTGGCCGTGCAGGCCTGTCCGGTGAGGCCGAAGCCGGCGCGCACCACCAGGTTCACGGCCAGATCGAGGTCGGCGTCCGCCAGCACAATGGTCGGGTTCTTGCCGCCCATCTCCATCTGCGACCGTGCCATGCGCCGCGCCAATTGCTCGTGGAGTCGCTGGCCCACGCCGGCCGAGCCGGTGAAGGAGAGCGCGGCCACGGCGGGGCTGGCGGCGAGGGTTTCGCCCACCGTCCGGCCGTCTCCCACCACGATGTTGAGCACGCCGGGCGGCAGCCCGGCTTCGACCAGAGCGGCCCCCAGTTCCAGGGCCACGGCGGGCGCCGGCGAGGCGGGCTTGAGCACGACGCAGTTGCCGCACAACAACGCCGGCGCCAGCTTCCACGCCGGGATGGCGATGGGGAAATTCCACGGAGTGATCAAGGCCACCACCCCGAGCGGCTCGCGCCGGGTGAAGAGCAGGTTGCCCGGAAGATCATGCGGCAGGGTCTGGCCTCCCCAGACGTAACTCAGACCGCCGAAAAAGCGGAAGATGTCCACGGCCCGCTGCACCTCGCCCGTCGCTTCGGCCAGCGTTTTGCCCTCCTCGCGGGTCAGGAGGGTGGCGATCTCCGCCTTGCGGGCCTCGAGGATCTGCGAAGCTTTGCTGAGCACGCGCCCGCGCGCGACGGCGGTCTGGCCGGCCCAGGCGGGGAAGGCGGCGCGCGCGGCGGCCAGCGCGGCTTGCGCCTCCGCGGCCCCACTCAACGCGTAGGTGGCCACCACCTCGCGGGCGTCGGCCGGGTTGCGGGTTTCGGTCTGCGGGAGCGTGGCGGCGGAGACCCATTCGCCACCGATGAGATTGGCGTACTGTTTCACGCCGGCCATTGACGGCCAAGCCGGCTCGCTTCGCCAAGCGAAAATACCACGGGGGCCGAAGGCCGGCGCCCGGGAGCAAACGGTTGACCCTGCGGGCGGGTCAGCTCAGTTGGGCGAGCAGCGCTTCGAGTTCCTCGCCCTCGAGGAAGCCTTGGAGCTGCCGCAGCCGCGTGGGATGCCGCATCTTGCGCAGGGCTTTGGCCTCGATCTGGCGAATGCGCTCGCGGGTGACTTTGAACTGCTTGCCCACCTCCTCGAGGGTGCGGCTGTAGCCGTCACCCAGACCGAACCGCAGTTCGAGCACCTTGCGCTCGCGCTCGGTGAGCGAGTCGAGCACGTCTTGCAGCTTGTCCTTCAACAGGCTGTAGCTGGTCATGTCGGACGGATTCTCGGCCGACTTGTCCTCGATGAAATCGCCGAAATTGGTGTCGTCGCTGTCGCCGACGGGGCTCTGCAGCGAGATGGGCTGTTGCGCCATCTTGAGCACGGCGCGCACGCGGTCCACCGGCAGTTGCATCTCGTCCGCGATTTCCTCCGGGGTCGGCTCGCGGCCGAAGTCCTGGATGAGCTGCTTCTGCACCCGCATGAGCTTGTTGATCGTCTCGATCATGTGGACCGGGATGCGGATGGTGCGCGCCTGGTCGGCGATCGAGCGGGTGAT
>CAYNCT010000099.1:0-13134 GCA_964396005.1 uncultured Verrucomicrobiota bacterium
CGTGGTGGCTCGTGGGCGAAGAGCGCCAGGTGCACTATGGCGAAAATCTGTTCGACCCGCCGGACCTGGCGCTGGGCGCCTTCCAGGCGCTGGCCTGGTTGCGCGGTGCCGACGCGGACCAACTGGCTCGGCGCGTGGACCGCCCCCTTGCCCGCGCCGACCTGTATCACCTGACCAAGCTGGCGCTGGCCTTGGAGGCCGGGAGCGGAGCCGGCCGAGAGAGACCTTGAAGGCTGCGTCCCCGTCGCGCCTCGCTGGTTTGGTTGCCCTTTCCGCTGGGCGGGCTGGACATCGACCGCTTTGCTGACTGTCAGGCAACCGCGGCTGCGGGATCAATTTCGGGCTGGGTCGTCCGGGGGACGTTGGGACCGGCGTCGCACCAGGCCGGCGATTTCGCGCGCCTGCGGCAGTTTCAGCCAGAGAGCGAGTCCGAGGTACACGCTGGCGGCGAGCAGCAGGGGCACGAATACCGCCCCCAGGCGCTGACTCACGCCGACCTCGCCGACGTGCTCTTCCCAGAGCCGGTGAGCTACCCAGGCCACGATCCCTGCGGCCGCGGCCGCGGCCGCCGCAGGGAACGCCACCGATTGCAGCGCGGCGAACTGCAGCCGCGGCAGTTTGCGGCGCAACGCGCGCGCCAGCAGCCAGAGGTTGATGAACGACGTGGCGCTGTTGGCCGCCGCCAGCCCGGCCTGCCGGAAGTGGCCCACCACCCAGACCGAGATCAACAGGTTGATGACCAGACAGGCGATGGAGATTCGCATTGGCGTCTTCGTGTCCCCCAGCGCATAAAACGCCCGCGCCAGAATGTTGACGCCGGAGAACGCGACCAGCCCCGGCGCCAGACAGAGCACCGCGGACGCCACCTGCCGGGTCGAGATTCGGTCAAAGGTGCCGTACTGGAACAGCAGGCGCACGATCGGTTCCGCCAGCACGAAGAGTAGCGTCGCGGCGAAGAGATTGACGAACACCAGATAGCCCAGGCCGTCCAGCAGCGCCGAGCGGAAGGCTTCGTAGTCTTTCCGAGCCGCCAGACCGGAGAGAGTAGTCAGGAGATAGGTGGCCAGCGAGATGCCCACGACCCCTTGCGGAAACTCCATCAACCGCACCGCGGTGTCGAAGGCGGCGACGATCGTGCCGTCGTACCAGAACGAAAGGCCCTGGATGATGACCACGTTGAGTTGAAAAGCCGCCACGCCGACGATCCCGGGAATCATCTTCCGCACCACCGCGCGCACCGTTTCGTTGCCGAAAGGATTCACCCAGCGGAACCGGAATCCCTCGTGCCACAACAGCGGGAGTTGAAACACGAACTGCACGAAGCCCGCCGCAAGAACCCCCAGGCCGAGGGCGAAGATTTGCTGTTCGAGAGTCGAGCCAAACCGGGGAGCCAGCAGCAGGACGCTGGCGATCATGACCACGTTAAGCATCGCCGCGCCGAGGGCGGGCACGAAGAAGTGCCCGCGTGCGTTGAGGATGCCCATGCACAGCGCCGCGAGACAGACCAACAGCAGGTAGGGGAACATCAGCCGCAGCAGGCGCAGCATCAGGGCGGTGTCCGGTTTGAGCGTGATCAACGGGAAAGCCGCCGAGCCGTCTGCAAGCACCGTGGGCTGCGTCAACCAGAGCGTTACCGTGATGGCCAGCATGGCGATCGCGGCGACAGCCCCGGCGACAATCGTCAGCCCGGAAAACACCGCGTTGGCCGCGCGCCACATCTCGGCCGGACCGGCGTGGGCCTCCCGGTCCTTGAAGATCGGAACGAACGCAGCAGTGAGCGCGCCCTCGCCCAGCAACCGGCGAAACAGATTCGGGATCTGGTAGGCCAGCTTGAACGCCCCCGCCACCGGCGTGGTGCCCATGAAGTAGGCATACACCTGCTCCCGCACCAGTCCGAGGATCCGGCTGGTCAGCGTGGCCGCTCCCAGAGCGCCGGCGGACTTGAGAAGCTGTGACATCCCGGAGTCAGCGTAGCGACCGGCAGGGACGCCGCAAAGGATGGGTTATTCGCTCCGGCACTGCCGTTTTGAGTCAAACGGAGGCAACCGAACCGAGGAAGAAGCTCGGCGGCCAGTCTCGGTTGGCAAAGCCATCACGGACCCGATTCCCCTTGGGCGGCTGGACCATCCGGTGGCGAGGGTTCTTCATTTGGCAACGAGCGCGAACCTGCCAAGGCGTCTTTACCCACGTTTCACCGCGGGCCTCGAGGCGAAGCTTTCGGTCACCCTGTCGCGGAGAATGGGTTTCCATCGGTCGCTGCAAGTCATGACACTCTTGAAAACTTCGGATGACTGACAGGGGGGCCACCGGCAGCGATAACGCATGATCTGCCGGGGCGGGCAGCAAAGGTCCGCGGGCGATATCTCACGCGGCAAATCGTGCGCTGAAATTCAGTGCGCAGGTCGCGCGGCGCGGCGGAACACCGCCCGAGGCTGTCCGCAAGTGTCAATAGTGAGGACTGACCCCTTCGCGAAGGTTGCCGCCGGCTGCCCGGAGCGTTAGTCTCCGCAGACGGATGAACCTCGCCTTCCTTGCCCAGCGCGCCTACGAAGGGGGGCTTGCGTTCCTGCTGATTGGCGGGCATGCCGTCATCGCGCACGGCTATCCGCGGAACACCTTCGACCTCGATCTGGTGGTACCGCGTTCGGTCGTCGAGGGCTGGCGGGCGCTGGTGCTGGCGCTCGGTTACACCCTCCACGGGGAGGGCGCTACGTTCATCCAATTCAACCCGCCGGATGCCGTAACGTTGCCCTTGGATCTGATGATCGTCAGCGAGACCACCTACCGACAACTGGAGGCCGCCGCGGTGGACGCGCCGGTGTCCAGCGCCGGCATCCGCATGGTCTGCCTGCGGCATTTGCTGGCTTTCAAGGCGCATGCCATCCGACATGGTCACCTGGGCCGGGTGGAGAAGGACGTAGCGGATGTGATCGGGTTGGTGCGCGCCAACCAGCTTGACGTTGCCGAACCCAATGACGCGAGCTGTTCCTCAAGTACGGCCCGCCCGAACTGCATGAAAGACTCTTGCGACTCCAGCGACCGGACCTCCCCTGAGACGTTGGACCTGCCCGCTTGGTCAGCCGCGGACGACCGCTCCGCTCGCGTGTCCCCTGACGTGGCGTTTGCGCTGAGCGAACGCTACGCGGTCGAGATGCTCGCGATGGTCCAGCGGTGGCGCACCCAGCGCCGGACACCGTGCCCGGTCGAGTTCGTGCTGGATTGATTCGCCCAGACGCTCGCCGGCCGCGGGGGCACCGCCCCTGTCGGCGGCCGGTGCTCCGTTTTGCGGTTGCCGACATGACCGCAGCCGATGGCTCGCGTGAGGTTGCACCAGACGCCCGGGGGTAGCGCCGCAGAACCACTTCGCGTCTATTGCCCGCCACCGCCCGCGTTCCACTATCGCGTGGGGGTGTGGATGAACTCGCCCGGCACGTTCGATGACGCGGTCAGGTCGCTCAGGGCGGTGACAGGACGCTCAAGCGGCGGGCAGCAGGGTCACATCCGGGCAAGGGCGGCATCGAGCCGCCGGAGGGATTGCTCGCGGCCAAGGATTTCGAGGAGGTGATAGAGGCTGGGGCCAGCCGTCTTGCCGGTACACGCGAGGCGGACCGGATGCACGAGCACGCCCGGTTTGACTCCCAGGGCGGCAGCCACGGATTTGAGCGACGCCTCGAGGTGGGCGGCCGTGAACTCGGGCAGGGTTGCGTAGGCCTCGCGCAGGCGTTGCAACCGCGGTTTGTTCTCCGGCGCAAAGTCGCGCCGGGCCGCGTCCGGATCGTAGGCGGTGACCCCGGTGAAATAGAAGCCCGCGTAGCCCGGCAGTTCGTTGAAGGTCTTGAGCTTGCCTTTGCAGGTGTCGAGGGCGGCCTTGACGTAGGGAAGCGGGAAACGGTTGGTATCCACACCGGCGCGGTCCAACGTGTGGACGCAGAGTTCGTAAAACCGGTCGTCGGGCAGCGCCCGCATGTATTCGCCGTTCATCCATTGGAGCTTGGCCATGTCGAAACGCGCGTTGTGGCGCAGGACCTGGGGCAGGTCGAAGCGCTCGATCAGCTCGCGGGTGGACAGGATTTCGCGGTTGTCCTTGGGGGACCAGCCGAGGAGCGCCAGGTAGTTGACCACCGCCTCGGGCAAAAAGCGCTCTTCCATGTAGGTGGCGAGGGAGGCGCCCTGGTCGCGCTTGCTCATCTTCGTGCCGTCGGCGTTGAGGATGAGCGGGATGTGGGCGTAGCGTGGTGGGGGCACGTCAAAAGCGCGGAACAGGGCAATGTGCTTGGCGGTGTTCGACAGGTGGTCTTCGCCGCGGATGACGTGGGTGATGCCCATCTCGAGATCGTCCACGACGTTGACGAAATGAAACACGGGCTGGCCGTCGGACCGCACGATGACGAAGTCCGGGTCGGCGGCTTCCCGGTCGGTCAACTCGCGGCGGACCGGCCCCACGATCAGGTCATCAATCAACACCGGCTCGCGCGTCATTTTGAATCGGATGGCGCCCTCGTGCGGGTAGGCGAATCCGCGGGACAGGAGGGCCTCCACGCGCCGCTGGTAAAGGCCCTTGCGCTGGGATTGGAAGTACGGTCCGCGTTGCCCGTGACAGGGCCCGGTGGCATCACTTGTGAGCGGGCCCTCGTCCCAGTCCAGTCCCAACCAGCGCAAGCCATTGAGGATCACGTCCACGGCTTCCTGGGTGTTGCGCGCGGTGTCGGTGTCCTCGATGCGGAGGATGAACCGGCCGCCGGTGTGGCGGGCGTAGAGCCAGTTGAACAGGGCGGTGCGGGCCCCGCCGATGTGGAGGTAGCCGGTGGGACTGGGCGCGAAGCGAACTCGTACAGTCATGGGTTTGAACGCGGAATGCGTGTCGGCACCATACGGAGCCCGCGTCCAACCTGACAAGCGCCGGCTCAGTCGGCGAGGTTGCCGTCGGCGTCAAACCGCGGGGCGGCCAACGTCCCGGCGGCGTCGAGGACTCCGGTCGCGCGGGCTTCGGCCCACAGGCGTTCCGAGATGCGCAACTCTTCAACGTGCAGCGTGTCTTGAATCCTGGCCACGCGCAGGTCCTGCGGGTCGGCGAAGACCAGCGTTCGCAGGGCGGCCGCCAACGCCTCGCGATCGGACTCGAAGTGAAGCGGGATTTTGGCGCCCTGGAGCGACAGGGCGGTGAGCGCATTGGTCATCGTTACCTCCCGGTCCATGGCCCGTACGAGGCGCGCCGTGGTGAAATCCGCCAGGCCGAGACCGATCGCGTTGCCGTGGCTTTCCGGGGTGAGGTCGCGGACGAACAGGCGGCGCACGTGCGGGATCCGGCGTTCCGCGTCTTCGGCGAGGCTGTAGCCGTGGATGACGCGCCCGATGACGGCCGGGTCCATGCCGGTGCCGCTGAGATTCTTGCCCATGCGATCCACGATGAGCAGGTCCAACTCCGCGAAGGGCAGGCGGGGCATCAGGTCGCGCGCCACGGCGGCCAGTTCCGTCTCCCGCGCGACGAGGTCCCGCGCCTCGACGCCGACCAGCCGGGCGGTCTGATGACGCTGGTTTTCGATCACGGCCACGCCCCCGAGCAAGGGCAGAGCGGCCAGCAGGACGCGGGCGGATTCGCGGAGCACCCGTTCGTAACCGTGGCGGCTGGCCTGGCGATGGAAGCTCGCCGCGCCGACGTCCTTGCCCAGGCCGACCACCAACATCTTGAGCAAGCCGCTGCCGAGCGCCCCGGCGAAATCCGTGTGCGGTTTGATCCGGTTGACCAGGAGCATGTGGTCCGCTTGCAGGGCGGCGGCACTGCACACGACCTCGCCGCCGTCGGCCGTGATGGCCACTCTCTCGACCGCCATGCTGGAGTGGATTTCGACGCCGAGCGATTCACGGGTAATCCCATACCCGGCGAGCAACTCCTCCTGGCCTTCAGCAGTAGCGCCACCGTGACTGCCCATCGCGGGAACGATGACCGGCCGTCCCCCCGCCCGCCGGACGTGGAGAATCGCTTCCCGGACGATGTCGGCGAGGTTCGCGATCCCGCGGCTGCCAACGGCGACGGCTACCGATTGGCCCGGACGCACCGGGCTCAAGAGGGGCGGCAATTCGAGCGCCAGCGCGGCCGGGATGTCCACCGGCGGCGTTTCTGGGAACCGCTGGCGCACCCCGATCATTTGGGGCAACGGCGGCCAGGCGAGGTCTTCCGGCGTGGTCATAGGGTAAGGGTCTTAAGCCGGAACGATTCCATTCAAGGTAGAGTGGAACGGGCCACTGGCCCGTTTTGCCGGGCGACCCCCTCGACCGTCGAACGCACAAGGCTGCCCCTGAAGGGGGTGCGGCTTTCGTGCGCATGGCTGGGCGGCAAGTTGCCGCCCAAAACGGCCAGGTTGGTCGTTCCGCCAAATATCTCCCGCATCGTTCCGGGTGCGAGGTGCAGAGGCCCGGGCGAGCGTCGCGGCTGCGGGCCGTGGCGACAGGTCGCCGGCGAACGGTCGCACCCTTTGCCACCGGCCGCGCTCCGACGCGTACTCAACAAACAGGTGCCCGTTCATGTCGGAGCGGCAGACTGTGAGGCGCACAGCGTTGCAGCAAGCGTGAAACCCGCCGACGGCTGCTCGCGACGACGGCGGGGAGGCGCATCGCCGGAAGGCCGGTCGGCCGCCTCGAGGGAAGGACTCGGCCGGCGGCGCTCCCGCGGGCCGAGGCTCCCAACGTGACTTTGGCCGCCTTATCGCGGCAGGGCGAAGGCGACCCAGGCATCGCCATACGGCGTGCCCAGCTTGTTGCCGCCGCTGGCGCTGATGACGAGGTATTGGCGGCCGTTGACCTGATAGGTCGCGGGCGGACTGTTGCCCACGTAGGGGAGCTTGGCTGACCACAACTCCACGCCGGTGTCCTTGTCAAACGCCCGGATGCGGTGATCGCGCGTGCCCGCGCAGAAAACCAGGCCGCCAGCGGTGACGATGGCGCCGCCGTAGTTCTCGGTGCCCGTCTTGGGCACTCCCTCGGCCGTGAGTTCCGGGTACTCACCCAGGGGCACTTTCCAGAGCAGTTTGCCGGTGTTGAGGTCGAGGCAATTGAGCGTGCCCCAGGGCGGCTTGTTGGCGGGGTAGCCTTCGTGGTCGTAAAACTTGGGGTAGCCGTTGACGCTGTAGCGTGGACGTTCCGGCGGCGGGCCGAGGGGCGGCAGCGGCCGGTCGCGCAGCAAGAGGTAGTCGGTCACGGCCTGCAGGTCTTCCTCGGGCAGATCGGGATGGGCGGGCATGGCGTTCTTGCCCACGCGAACCTGGTTGGTGATGGCCTCGAAAGTCAGCCGATGGCGCACGCCGCGCAGGGCCGGGTACATGCCGATGCCGGTGAGGTCGGGGCCGTGGCACTGGGCGCAGAGCTGCTCGTACACGAGGCGTCCGCGGGTTTTGGGCGCGTGCGGGTCGTAAGGCGGGTCATCATCGCGAAACAGCGCGATGGTCCAGCCGATGTGGTTGGCGGTGACGTAGAGCCGGCCGGTGGTCTGGTCCACACACGCGCCGGTCCACTCCGCCCCGCCGTCAATGCCAAAGAAAATGGTGCTCTTGCCTTCGCTGCACGGGCGGAACCATCCGGAATGCATGCTGCGGAAGCGCGTCAGCGCGTAATCGGCTGCCTCTTCGGTGCGGTCGGTCAGGTCGGCCTCGGTGTACTCCGTCTTCGAGAAGGGCTCGGGGAGTTCGAGGTCGGGCTGGTAAGGGGCGGTGACTTCGCCGGGCACGTCGCTGGTGGGCGCGCGACGGAGGCGGAAGGGGAAGATGGGTTTGCCGGTTACCCGGTCGAGCAGGAGCGTGTTGCCGGCCTTGGTGCAGGCGGCCACCACGTCCACCCGTCGGCCATCCCGGGTGATGGTGGCGAGGTTGGGCGGGGCGGGGATGTCGAGATCCCAGATGTCGTGGCGGATTTCCTGAAAGTGCCAGAGGCGCCGGCCGGTGCGGGCGTCCAGGGCGATGACGCAGTTGGCGAACAGATTGTCACCGTGGTGATACATGCCGGTGAAATTTGGCTTGGGCGAGCCGGTGGTGAGGTAGGCGATGCCGCGGGCCTCGTCCATCGCCATGCCGCCCCAGCAGTTGGCGGCGCAGGTTTGCGGTCGGTCCCAGGTGTCGTGGCCAAACTCACCGGGCTGCGGCACGGTGTGAAAGGTCCACAGGTGTCGGCCGGTCAGCAGGTCGAAACCCCACGCATCCTTCTCAAAGCCGGGCACCACGACGAGGTGCTCGAAGATGGCGGGACAGGCCGTGGCGGCGCCGAAGTCCCCCTGAGCCGCGCCGGGTAGCAGGACGCGTCCACCGTCGCCAAAGCTGCTGAGGGGCCGGCCACTCCGGGGATCGAGGGCGTACAAATGCCGGCCGGAGCAGAAGAGGAGGCGCGCTTCGCCGGCCTCATCGCCGGGCCAAAAGATCAGTCCGCGCCACGCGGGGCGGCCCTCGGGCTTGAACCGCCACAGCTCCGTTCCGGTTTCGGCGTTGACGGCTACGATGAAGCGGCCCGGGGTGGGCGTGTACATCACCCCATTTACCACGATGGGATTGCACTGGATGTTGTCTTTGCCGTCTTTCGAGTGGTACGTCCACGCGATCTGGAGTTGGGAGACGTTCTGGCGGTTGATCTGGTCGAGCAGCGAGAAGCGCGTACCGCCGTTGTCGCCGTGGGAGCGATGCCAGGTGCGATACGTCTCCGGCCGGGGCAGTCCGTTGGCGGGCGTCAATTCTTCCGGGGTGGCGGCCGGGATGACCTGGTAAAGCGGGAGGCGTTCGCGGGCCGCGCGATCTTCGACGGCCCAATAGCGGGAGGTCGGCTCTGCGGCTGGGCGGCTGGTGGCCGGGGCATCCAGTTCGGCCACGAGCCGGTTCAGGCCGTCGAGGTTTTGCCGGAGCCGCACCTCGGCGTCCTCGTCGGTGTGGTTCAAAATGCCGATGGGCCCCTGCCAGCCGCTGTCGCGAATGATGCGGAGCAGGGCGAGGTCAAGGTCGCCCTGCCCGAGCGGCAAAATTTTCTTTCCCTCCCGGTCGCCGTGCCGGGTCATGCCATTGAGATTCAGGGCGAAGAGGTAGGTTTTGATTTTCGCCAGCAGGTCGGCAAAGCGGTCGAGGTGATCGTGGCCGTGGTGCTGGTTATAGACGATGCCGACATTGGTGATGCCCGTCGCCCGGAGTTGCTCGATAATGGCGATTTGGTTCTCGGGTTCCCCAAACCAGCCGCCGTGGTTGTACAGCGCCACGCTGCAACCGATCCGCCCGGCGGCTTCGGCGAGGGGCCGCAGGCGCGCGGTCTCGGCGGTTACCCGGTTGGCCTGCTCTTGAGGTGAGCGAACCGCTTCTCCGCCGCCGGTGACCCAGAGCTGCACGCCCCGCAATTGATGGCGTTCCAGGACGTCGAGGATGAGTCGCGCCTCGTCGTTGAGGGCGACCGGGAACCACCAGGCCAGCAGCCGGATGCGGTGCCGCTTGAGGGCCGTCATTTCGGCGTCGAACGTGGGAATGTGCTCGGCACGGTAGTCGTAGGCCAGTTGGGTGAGGCCCAGGCGTTGAAGCATCGCGGCGCGCTCCTCGGGACTCCGCTGCCGGGCATCGAACGGCACAATGCACCAGGCGACGAGGTTCGAGCGGGCAAAGAGGGGCGGGGTGGCCGCTTCGAGGCCGAAGGCCAGAAGGCAGGTCAGGAGGCTCAGTTGAAACCGCCGGCGGCGAGCGGATGGCGAGCACAAAGGAGCAGTCACGGCGTCAGCCTAGAATCGGCGCGGGCGTCTGCCGACCCCGGTCGGCGCCGAGCCAGCACCGGCCGGCGAGTGGCCGGGACGGCCAGTTCGGCCGTGACCCGGGCGTCCCTGCCGCTAAGCTGCGGGCATGTCGCAAACGACGTTGACGCTTGGCCACTCGCCGGACCCGGACGATGCGTTCATGTTCTACGGGCTCGCGAAAGGGTTGATCCCGACGGATGGCTTCCGCTTCGAACACATCTTGCAGGACATTCAGACCCTCAACGAGCGTGCGACGCGTGGTGAACTGGACATCTCGGCCATCAGCATCCACGCCTACGCCTACGTGTGCGACCAGTACGCCCTGCTGCCCAGCGGCGCCAGCATGGGCGATGGCTACGGCCCGATGCTGGTCGCCCGGCAACGGCTGACCCGGGAACAGATCGCCCGCAGTCGGATTGCCGTTCCCGGCACCATGACCAGTGCGTTTCTGGCGTTGCGGCTCTGGTTGAGCGAGGAAGGACTGCTCCCGCAGGGAATGCCCGACCATGTGGTCGTGCCGTTCGACCAGATCTTCGCCGCCGTCAAAGCGGGGCGGGCGAACGTGGGTCTGATCATTCACGAGGGGCAGCTCACCTGGCAGAACGAGGGCCTGGTGGTTTGCGAGGATCTGGGCGTCTGGTGGGGCCGGGGCAACGGCGGCTTGCCCCTGCCGCTGGGCGGCAACGTGATCCACAAGCGGCACGCGCCGGCCGTGCGGCGGCGCATCACGGAGATTCTGACCGCGAGCATCCGGTTCAGCCTGGACCATCGTGCCGAGGCGGTGACACACGCGCTGAACTACGCGCGGGACATGGGACGCGACCTGGCCGACCGCTTCGTGGGCATGTACGTGAACCACTGGACGCTGGATTACGGCGAGCCGGGCCGGGAGAGCATCCGGCGTTTTCTCGGGCGAGCGGCGGAGCGGGGCTTCATTCCGCGCGCGCCCGACCTGGAGTTCGTGGCGTGAGCGGGGCGGAGGACGCCGCGGCCGGCCGGCGGCTTTTGCTTTGACACTCGCGCGCCGGCTCGTTGGCATCTGCCCGCAACGCGCGCGGCGGCACATGGGGTGTCGTCGCGACGCCTTTTCCAAGACGATGAAACTGTTCTCCCAATCCCTGACCGCGGCGGTTCTCGTGGCGGTCGCTTCCGGGGCGGCGCTCGCGCAGCCCCGAATACCCGACGAACACCGGATCAACGGGTTTGCCATCGGCTGCCAGGCCTACACGTTCAACCGCTTTACCGCCTTCGAGGCGATCGAAAAGACGGCCCAGGCGGGCGGCAAGGTGATCGAGTTTTACCCCGGCCAAAAGCTGAGCAAGGAAGACGGCATCCTCAGCGTGGATCACAACTCGCCGCAGGTGGACACCGTGGTGGCGAAGCTGCAAGCCAAACTCCAGCAGCACGGCGTCAGGGCGGTGAATTACGGCGTGGTGGGCGTGCCCGCGGACGAAGCGGCTGCCCGCAAGGTGTTCGAGTTCGCGAAGAAGCTGGGGCTGTATGGCATCACCACCGAGTCGGCGGACGCGGTCACCACGCTGGAGAAGCTGGCCAAGGAATACGACCTCTGTGTCGGCTTCCACAACCATCCGGGCAGCCTGGGCAACCCGAACTACAAGGTCTGGCATCCGCTGTACATCGCGGGCCTGGTGGAAGGGCGCGACCGGCGGTTGGGCGCCTGCGCCGACACCGGCCACTGGACGCGCTCCGGCATCAAGCCCCTCGAAGCGGTGCGGATCCTGAAGGGCCGGATCGTTAGCGCGCACCTCAAGGACCTGAACGAGTTCGGCAAACGGGATGCCCACGATGTGCCTTTTGGGCAGGGTGTTGCCGGCATCAAGGAAGTGCTCGACGAGCTGAAAGCGCAGGGCTTTGCCGGCAACCTTTCGATCGAGTACGAGTACAACTGGGACAACAGCGTGCCGGAAGTTACCCAGTGCATTGACTTCGTGAAGGCCTACGGCAAGTAGGCTGCCGGGAGGCTGGACGTTATCGGGCGGGGCGTCCGGGCGATGACCGGGCGCCTCGCTCGCGTTTGGGGGAGCGTGCGCAGATTCGGTCGGCACCACGGAACTGCGGTACGGCGCGGCACGACTGCCTCCCGCATTCGCGAGCGCGAGCAGTGACTGGTTATGCCCGCGGGGTTGCCGCCTTGGGACCCGGTTATCGGCACCTCCCGCAGGCAAGTTTGGCCGGAAGGGGACCTGCCGTGATCGTGGTATCGTGCCTGGTTATCAACCCGCAGGCCACGAGAGCGCGACCAGCCGCCTCAGAAACGAAGCCGCCCCCCGAAGGTCGGGGGGCGGGCGGAAAGCCTGCGGCCGGCTGAATCGGGCCGGCCTTTCAGTAACGGGTCCGGCGGGAGGAATCAGGGCGTCAGAGAGCCCGCCGGGGCGTCCTTGTTGATGGCCGTCAAGACTTCGTTCGTGAGGTCGGGCACGCCGGCCTGGTACACGATGAGCGGGGTTTGATTCACACTTTCGCCGGCTGTGTCCAGCACCAGGGCGTAGCCCGCCGCCTTGGAACGCTTGCCGACTTCCTCGCGGATGTCGCGGAGGATGTTGTCGCGCATGCGCTTGATCTGGTCAGTGATTTGGCTGCGAAACTGGCGCTCGAAGGTTGCCACGCTGGACTCGATCTCTTTGATTTCGGCCAGCTTCTGCTCGGCGGTCTTCTTACGGCGGTCCCGTTCGTCGGCTGCGACCGCCGGGTCGTTGGCGCTTTCGACCAGCTTGCGGTACTCGTCATTCGCCTTCTGGTAATCGTCCACCATCTTCTTGCGCTCCTTTTCGAACTCGGCCTGGCGATCTTTGACGGTGGCGTCGGATTGCTTGGTCTTCCAATAGCCGTCGAAAACGGTCTTCAGGTTGATGACGGCCACCTTGACTTCGGCGCTCTGGGTTTGGGCGAGCGGGGTCAGGAGGCCAAGGGCCAGGGCCAGCAGGAGCGGTTTGGGGCGGATGAGGTTCTTCATGGTGGTGGTTCTCGGTCTAAAAAGGCTTACAGATCGCGGTTCCAGCCGATGCCGAATTGGAAGCGACCGTCGCCGTCGTTGAATTTCTTGTCGTAGGTCATCGGGATGGCGTAGTCCAACCGCAGCGGTCCCAGTCCGGGGATGTTCAGGCGAATGCCAACGCCCACATCGTCACTGTATGCACCGTAATCCGGGCCGGCCGTTTCGAAGCTGTAGGGCTCGGGATACACATTCCCGATGTCATAGAACACGGCGAAGCGAATTCGTTCAATAATCGGGATGCTGTACTCGACGGAGGCAAACCAGAGCGTCCCGCCGCCGACCGGTTCGGTGCCGTACGTCGAGTCGCGGGGCCCGACGTCGCGGAAGTCGTAACCGCGCAGGTTCCACATGCCACCGAGGTAAAGCTTGTCGTAAA